>NZ_VPEN01000084.1:0-2213 GCF_013417135.1 Acinetobacter sp. YH16051
TTCAGCTATTTCACAGAGAATTAATAGTAATTTAATAGATACATCCAGATGACATAACTCTTTTCGAAAATCCATCTGTTCGATAACGATTTCTTTTTTATTTTCAGAATTCCAAAGCGTGCCGAACCTTATAAATAAGCTATCGATATCACGCTTACTAGATGACACAGAGATTGACATAGCTTTTTCATAAAATTCAAAGTTATTTCCCCAAAATTTTGGACGAGAATCTACTCCGATCACGCGATAGAAAAAGTTATCAATCAGACCGATAATGAACATTTTTTCATCTCCTCCGATCAGTTTTTGGTTATTACTAAAAGACATCTTAGTCACCCTGAAAAGCATCAATCTAACAGCTCAAAAACTCAATGTAAACTGTTGATTATAAAGAACTTAATGTTTAAGAAACTATTGGGTTTTAACATAATAAAACGTTAAAAAAAGACTTTTATTTTTAGATATTGAATCATTAAGAAAATGATCCATGCTCTTTATATATTTGAAAATAAAGAAATAAAAAACAATTGGTTATTTTTCATACAATTTCAATTTTTAACTTGTTGTTTTTTATACATTAAAAAAATCTTTGCCATAACTATAAAAGTACCCCTTTGAAACATATATTTTTATTGACTATTTTTGAGTAAATTTCATTCTAACTAGCTGTTTAATGGCAGGAATATAAATAAGAGTTCCTGCGATCTGCGTGCGCGAAAACATCTGAAAATTTGCCAAGTTTAAAAAAGCCTGAGACGATGGCTTTGCCAAAATATGAAATGAGCTTTGTTGTGTTAATCGTGCAACGAGCAAAACTTTCTAAACTTTTTTTTTCGGTTCGTGTGCATGAGACAGCCATCTCATTGCTAAAGACCGTGTAGCTGCATACGTGAGAAATCTAGTTGGTGCGGCTGCGAAGGGCACTGGACAGTGAGATTCTGTTCTTTGACCCAATCACTCTTAATTGGCTGTGACGTATGAAATCGTTGTGAGCCGATCAAATAGTTGGGCGACACTGAAACGGGATCCTTGGTGACAAGGGCAAACCCTGCTTAACAGAGAGTGTGAGTATCTTCATGGAATGATAGATGCGTTAGGAACACACGTTTACCGCTTCAATTCCTTAACAGGGTGGTATGCGTTGCGCACAGGTGGGCTTATGAGAGTATCGCGAGGTACTAGGGGCACGAGGAGAAATCTGGACTGCTCGGTACTCAATGATTAACCAAATTGATTTGTCGTGATGACATATTTGATTAGTTATTGAGATCTATGGATAGCTCAAGCCTGTAACAGTGACACTAAGGAGATTCAAGAGATTGGATCAAGCATGTTGCTTTGCGTAGGTTAAGTGCTTTACCCGTAATGAAATTTAATATCGGTTAATAATGGGAGTTTTTGGAACTCTTATCCCAAAAAAAAGGAATGGCTGATATCAGATGGAACGGATAAGCGTACTGACCGTCTATTTCAATAGAAATAGACAAAGACTGTTAACGCTAAAGTGGGAATCTCTCAAGCCAATTATTAGATGTGGTGGCTCCAGACTATAGGCTTTTAGACCGAAAACATTCCGCGAGGGTGCTATAAGGACTGATTTATGAGAGAGGGAGAGTTGCTGATTAGGTTTATTTCGGATTTATCCGGATTAATTAGGTCACTTCGAGCGAATAAAAACGTAAGGGGTGGGTGAACGAAAGGCAATACGGTGCATAACCGGACTGAGAAAACAAAGTTTGTCAGGGGAGAGGTGTGGCAACCTCGGCAGCTATGAAATGCGGCAAGCCTGTTTGGCACGGAAGAAAGTGAATAAACGTTAAACATCCTGATGTAGCGCTCGGATGAATAATATTTCATGAGTAATCATTAAGAAAAGCGCTGGTTACGTTGAAGTTTGCGCTTTGAAATAACCCAGTTGTTCCGGAGACGGATCTGCTGCTGACTGATTTTTGCGATGATGGGCCGCAAGGCTCTAGTGGGATGATGTTATATAAAATCGTGATTGTGGAACTAAAACACAATTTGAAGTGTGTACTTTGTGATGTGTAGAAGTCAGGACCAGCTTAGTCTTGATGGAGGATCCATGAGAGTCGCTTCCACTGGAAACAGTGAAAATGTCGTAAGTTGATAACTGCGAGTTCGTTCTAGTCGCGAACTCAATAAATGATTAGCGTTAAGCGCGTTAGTTTCGTGAATTTGAACACGGAAAATCA
>NZ_VPEN01000085.1:0-2118 GCF_013417135.1 Acinetobacter sp. YH16051
GCTGTGCGTGGCTTTGCAAGGTTTAACTATGAGGGATTGACGCATAACTATGAGGGATTGACGCATAACTATGAGGGATTGACGCATAACTATGAGGGATTGACGCATAACTATGAGGCGATATATTATTCTCATAATTAATAATAAGGAATACAAAAATGAGTAAGCTCTTAGTAGTCAAAGCAAATAATATTATTGAAGCTAGTTATCAACTGTCTTTGAATGAACAGCGCTTAATTTTGGCGGCTATAGCCTGTATACCCAAAGGCGAAGAAGTGACAGATAACACAGGTTATTGCGTCACAAGGGAATCATTTATTGAGTTAGGTGTTAACCCAAAAACAGCAAGCAGAGAAATTAGAGAAGCATGTGATCGACTTTTTAATAGAGTTATTACAATAACAACTGAAGCAGGGACATTTAAAACTCGATGGGTTCAAGACATCATGAAATACAATAGTGATTGGGCTTTGGCTAATCCTGAATTTATCCAAGAGGTGACAGGGAGCGATCCTTATGCAGAAGATTATATTTTGGCGGCAATAAGGTTTAGTAAGTCTGTATTACCCTTTATTAGTAACTTATCATCTAACTTCACACAATATTTTCTTCAAGACATAGCAGGAGTAAGTAGTGGGTATAGCGTTCGATTTTATGAATTAATGATGCAATTCAAGAGTACAGGTTATCGAAAAATAAGGCTTGATGACTTGCGCAATATGCTTGATCTGAATAATAAGTATCCATTAACGGCAGACTTAAAAAGATGGGTAATAGATACCGCAATTGATGAACTTAATGAAAAATCTCCCATTACAATCAAATATAAACTGTTAAAAACAGGGCGTAAGTTCACACACATAGAATTAAAATTTAAGCAAAAATTGTCACCTAAAAAAATAGAATCTCAGCGAGATCAAAAAACTATAGATATGTTCAGCAACTTATCTGACAGTCAAATTAAGACCTACAGTTCAGTATTATCTAAGGTTCATAGCATCTCTGACTTAGCCGACAATAAAGATTACCCAGCCTTTTCAATATGGATTGCCAATATTTTACGTGACCCTACATCCGTCCGAGAGGAAACCGCAAAGCGGATTTTTAAAGCATTGCGGACTGAAACAGACTTCAAAGACTAAGATTTTATATACATTACGTCATAGGGAATGCTGAGTACAGTTTACGGCAAGTCGGATATTTAGCTTGAATTTTATGTAAATAATATGCCTGATCTTTTTCAAGAAAGCCGTTCAATAAACCACTCTTATCAGTATAGAAACAACGTCCTTTTGCTCTATCCCATGCTAAAAAAGGAGTGGATGGCTTACTTATTGATATAACATCATTATTACAGTGAAGTAGTGCCAGTGAACTTACCTGATAATTTCTTGCTTGGTTACCATCTGGCGGATATGCTAAACCAATTATCAAATTTCCTTTTTTTATATTCTTAATTTTAAAATCGCCATTCCATTCATTTGGGCTAGAATATCTAAACCAAGCTATTAATGGGCGAAAAATAAAATTATGGTTAGAAAATTGAAATTTAGTCTGATTTTTATCTGATTCAAATGATTGAACCCTTGCTATAAATACCTCATTTGGTGAGTGTGGCATACATGCACTAAGATTTTGCGAACCCATGATTGTCGCTAAAATTCCACCCCATAAAATTAGTGTTTTTTGCATTATTTAGATATCTCAATATTTGGTAAGTCAAAAAGCTGTCTATCCCGATCTTCTGTTAAATACTCGTTGAGTTCAGCGAGTATTGTTTCTTTGTTGGCTTCATTACTTTGCATCTTTTTAATTAAATAAGAACCAAGCAAAATTTTACGTCTAGTATCATCCTTTCTTTCCTGCTCTTTTTGCTTTGACCTTTCTCTAGCTTCGATAGCTTGTTTTCGAGCCTTTAACTGTTTCAGCTTCTCTAATTGGGCTTCGATTTTCTTTTCAAGAGTTTCAGCAGCTTTTGTCATGATTCAGATTTCGGGATATAGAAAACCACTCAAGCATAAGGCCCTATGAATTGAAATTCAAGCGGGCTATATGCTATCGTGTTTTTCATGAAATGCGCACTTACGACTTGGATTTCATCCAAGTCAAAGTCGGGCA
>NZ_VPEN01000086.1:0-2099 GCF_013417135.1 Acinetobacter sp. YH16051
CCGGTTCTAGTTCTTCGCCGATCAACATTTCCCCTGTTGCTTGGTTAACCCAATCGAATGCATCTTTTTGCCAAATCCATAAACTTTCTTCGTTTCCTAGACGCAAATAAAGTTCTTCTTCAAATTGTCCTTGTACTTGAAAATCTTCGTCTGTCGGCTCTTTTATAGCTTTAATTCCTCCAAAAGTAGCAAGAGTACGTTTCCCTTTTAAAATACAAAAAAGTGCGTCTAATCGTTTAAAATTATCTGATTTAGACAAATCAACAGTCATTTTAATAGCGTACTTAAATAACTCCGATAAAGCTCCTGCATTAGCAGGCCTGATATCTTGAGCATTTGGATTAGATTGAGGATTCCGTTTTAACCATTCTTTTACAATCCACTCAGCATTCGCCCACCCATCAACAATCATATGCATATGGTAGTGATATTGTCCATTCGGTCTAATAGTACATTCCATTGTCCTAATTCCTTTTAAAAAAACACCACTCTTAAAGGCATCCCCTCTCTTGTCTTTGCTTGAATTATAGAGCATTCTCCAGCTTTTTTCCATTTCTTCTATTTGGCTTTGGAGTTCTTCAATGGAACAAGTAGGTCTTGTAAGAGTAACAAAAAACGGCTGTCCAAAATCATTAATTTGAGTAGCATATTGTTTTATATTAATAGCACTACGTATACGATTACAAGTATAGCACCAACGATTTTTGCAGTAAGTTGAAGTCATTTTTTCGCCGTTATAATGTTTAACACGATTGCAATGATAAGTATTATCATAGCTCTTTTTTAGAGGAGAGCTGGGATTCCACATTGCTAAATTAATTGCAAAGTGGTCTGTTATGGCTTTGTATTTTTGTTGTTTCTGTCCTTGTGTAAGGCTTTTTTTATTATCTTTACCCATAGAAAATGAGACGATACAATATCGCGTTTTAGTCTTGCTGAAGAGGTCGGATTCCAAAGCAAGAATTATACATCTTTGTCTTTTATCGAATCAAAGATACAAAAAATAAATGCTTGGGTTTTTACTCAAGCATTATTTTTTTACAGCAATTGCTGTTTTTTATCTCTCATTTTAGGAGCAAGGGGCTAAAACGTCATGACAATTTCACTGCGTTACATTGCATTCCTATTTCGTCCCTTGAAAATTTTTTACGCTTCGCTAAATTTTAGATTTTTCATTCTGAAAAATTGGAAAAAAACCCACTTGAAAAATAGATTTCCCAAGCAGTTATGCTAATGTATCAAGGCTATGAGGTAAAACCCTTGAAAACAAAGGACTTAGGGGCTTTTTACCGACAAATAGAAAAGTTAGATTTTAAAGCCTTTTTTCTTTGAAAAAAGTAGGTAGGTTTTTTAGCGTTTTTAGAACAAAACAAGTTCTTTTTTTCTGATGAAAAGACAAAAAAAAAGCCCAGAGTTATCTCTAGACTTCTTGTTTCGTTTTCGAATTTCGGCGCTCAAGAGTTGCACCTCTGCAGAGCTCTTTACCTCCTCATCGACTCACAAATATAATGTTTTTTTTCGGAAGTTCCGCCCCCTCCCCCACCTTGGTGGCAAGAAGTTTTTGTGTCACAAAAACACATCTTGCAACTATTTAAAATCGCTATGTTATTATATAAAACCGTGTTTAGTGAAGATTTTATTTTCTCGCATTACCAATGGAGAAAATTCTTTTCTCCATTGGTAATGCGAAATATCATAGGACTAAAAGTGCAAAATATCAAAAGACCAGAGTATAAAAATATCAAAATATCAAAATATCAAAGGATATTTTACCCCTCCGATTTCATATGATTTTATCATTGGTATAACCTACTAGACCAATTTTTAATCGTACCTCTAAAATTTGGTCGTAGGCTCTTCGAGAGATAAAAAACAAATCTTGTTTTGTTCTGAAAACGCTAAAAAACCTAAATGTTTTAGCGCAGCTAAAAAAATCACTCCCGTACTTTTTTCTGACACAATCGGAGAATTTCCGGTTCTAGTTCTTCGCCGATCAACATTTCCCCTGTTGCTTGGTTAACCCAATCGAATGCATCTTTTTGCCAAATCCATAAACTTTCTTCGTTTCCTAGACGCAAATAAAGTTCTTCTTCAAATTG
>NZ_VPEN01000087.1:0-2096 GCF_013417135.1 Acinetobacter sp. YH16051
ATGAGTATTCAAAAGGTAATGATGAAACGTCGTGGCAAATAGAATCAAACTCTGAGAAAGGTTGGTTATATGGAGCTGGTGTTAGATTTAGATTTTAATGATTACTAAATAGCTTTATTTAAATAAAACTCTAGCTTAATGTGGTCGGAAGCAAAATGTTAACTTATTTTGCTCCCTCCCATTTAACATAATAGAGCTTATGCGAAATGCAAGCAAAATAATGATTTAAAATCAATAACTTAAGAATTTTCACCCACCCTGAAAAACAGAAAAAAACCGACTGTGAAACATGTCGGTTTCTTTTTGAGCATATTTGTCATTTTTTGCCTATAAAATTGATTAAAAAACGATCAAAAACCGCAATTCCCTATAAGATATATGCCTTTTAAGATCAAATTCATCCCCAATTTCTGCGGACAACTTTCGGGATAAGTTTTAATCAATTTTGTAAGCCTTGGCTCACATTCATTCAGGTATTTTGCGTCTATACCAATCGCCCTCAATTTTCTATGATGAACACATAGAGAGCAGGATGCTCCAGATAACAATAAGAAACCGTAGCAATGGAATATGCAGGTACGACAGGAGTTATACCAACGCATCAAATACGTAAAAAAGCCCAACAGGATGTTGGGCTTTTTTATGTCTTGAATTTGGATTTCGTATAAGAGATTTTATGTTAAATGACTTAAATTTTTGGAGGAGATAATGATGCCTAATAGTGAATATGAACAGGTGCATAGTAAATTAATTCAGATTATGGAAGATACTATTGATATTGCAGATATTTTGAATAAAAAAGATGCAAATAATGAGATGTTATCTGAGCAGTTACACAACCAAATGTTTGAACTAAGCAAAGCTATTCGTGAATTAAAGACTTTAAGTCAAAAGTAAATTTATACGAATCAAAAAATGGGAGCCTTTAGCTCCCATTTTTACTATATTTTTTAAGTTTTTAGGCATGTTGTACTGTCAGTTTTAAGCCTAAAGCATTCACTACACGATTAATCGTATCAAAACGTGGTGCTGAATCCTGACGTAGGGCTTTGTAAAGTGCTTCACGTCCAATCCCTGCTTCTTTAGCGATTTGAGTCATGCCACGAGCTTTAGCAATTACGCCAAGAGCATGAGCTAATTCAGCTGGATCATTTTCCTCAAGAACCATGTTGAGATACATCACAATGTCTTCTTCAGTTTTGAGTGACTCAGCCATATCAAAACTTGGTAAATCAGCGACTTTAACCATTTTAATCCTCCAATGTTTTCGATAATTTGACTGCACGATCGATGTCTTGTTGTTGAGTCGATTTATCTCCTCCACCAAGCATTACAATCACTACATCACCATGTTGGATGTAATACATTCTCCATCCAGCACCGAAGAATTCTCTCATTTCCCAAACGCCATCTTGGAGAGGTTTAATATCTCCCCAATTTCCACGTTGAACCTTATCTAATCTACGATTTAGGCGAATACGGGTCATATTGTCTTTAATGCCATCCAACCATTCATCAAATTCTGGCAGACGTTTAATTTCAATCATGAGGATTCCTTATCTTCTCACTATATTGTATTCGATCGAATACAATATGCAAGTAATCTATACGAACATCCATTAATTTCGTATAACAGCCATTATGTTAAATAGGAACCTTAGAACAATAGAAAATTATAATTTCATTGCCATAAGGAAGAATATACTTACAATCCTACGTTCGTTTGTAAAGCAATTTGCTGTGAAGCTAATTCAAGTGCTTTAGATTTCCCTAATGGTTTAATATCAGTGCCTTCAGCATATATAAAATCTACCTTATCAATACCAATTAATCCTAATACTGCTATTAAATATGCTGTAACAGCATCTGTTGGAAGATCTTGATGAAAACCACCACGTGAACTAAAGATAATTGATTTAACACCTTTAATTAATCCTACGGGTGCGGTTTCTGTATATTGAAAAGTTACTCGTGCTCGTGCAATTAAGTCGAACCAGTTTTTTAATTGGGTTGGTACATTTAAGTTATACATTGGTGCTGCAATCAATAATAGATCACAATCTTTCAGCTCTTGAATAAATTGATCAGAGAGAGCT
>NZ_VPEN01000088.1:0-2053 GCF_013417135.1 Acinetobacter sp. YH16051
GTCAATGGTGCCGGGAAATCGACCCTGTTTTCAGCTTTGCTTGGTGGCATGGAGTCAGACACCGGTTCGTTGACCCGTCCTGCGGTATGGACCGTGGCGCATATGGCGCAGGAAATCAAAGCGCTGAATATGAAAGCCATTGATTTCGTCTTGTCCGGCGATGAAGAATACTGGGATATTCAACAGAAACTGGAGCAGCCAGATCAGCTGGATGATGCAGAACTGGCCCATTTATATGGCCGTTTTGATGAAATTTCAGGTTATTCTGCGCCGGCCAAAGCTTCGCAACTGATGGCCGGTCTGGGCTTTTTTGAACATCAATCCCAACTGGATGTTTCAAGTTTTTCTGGTGGCTGGCGCATGCGCCTGAATCTGGCGCGTACCCTGATGAGCCGTTCCGATTTACTCCTTCTTGATGAACCGACCAACCATTTAGACCTGGATGCCATTCTCTGGCTCGAAGACTGGCTGAAAGCCTATGAAGGTACGCTGGTGCTGATTTCGCATGACCGGGATTTCCTCGATGCGATTACCGATCATATTTTACATATTGAAAATCAGGAACTGATTTTATATACCGGTAACTACTCGACCTTCGAGCGCACCCGCAGTGAACGTCTGGCGCAGCAGCAACAGGCTTATGAAAAGCAGCTGGAAACCCGCGCACATCTGCAAAAATATATTGACCGTTTTAAAGCGAAAGCCACCAAAGCCAAGCAGGCACAGAGCCGGATCAAACAGCTGGAGCGTATGCAGGAACTGTCTGCTGCCCATGTTGATACGCCATTTACCTTCAGTTTCCGTGAACCGACCAAAATGAGTTCGCCTTTATTGCAACTGGAACATGCCGATATTGGTTATGGTGACAAGCTGATTGTCACCAATGTCAATTTACAGATCACGCCAAGCAGCCGGATTGGTTTGCTCGGGATGAATGGTGCCGGTAAATCCACCCTGATTAAATCGCTGGTCGGTGATTTAAAATTGCTTCAGGGTCTGCGTAAAGATTCAGAACTGCTCAATATTGGCTACTTTGCCCAACACCAAATGGATGCACTGGATGGCAATGCCAGCCCGATGTTACAGCTGGCCCGTATTGCCGATAAAAAAATCAGTGAAGCCAGCCTGCGTTCTTTCCTGGGCAGTTTTGGTTTTAGCGGCGAACGCATGGATACGCCAAGTGAAAGTTTCTCAGGCGGTGAACGTGCCCGTCTGGCTCTGGCATTGATTGTCTGGCAGCGTCCAAACGTGTTGATTCTGGATGAGCCGACCAACCATTTAGATCTGGATATGCGTCATGCATTGACCATGGCCTTGCAGGAGTTTGAAGGTGCTGTGGTGCTGGTATCGCATGAGCGCCAGCTGATTGCCAGTGTCTGTGATGAATTGCTGCTGGTACATAATGGTCAATGCCGTGAATTTGACGGTGATCTGACCGCTTATGCCGACTGGTTACGTCAGGCCCGCATTGAGATGATCAAAAACGGGCAGAAGCCAGCCGAGCCGGTGAAATCTCAGGTCGAAGTCAAAGCAACCATTTCCAGACTGGACAAAGAAGCACAGCGTAAGGAAGCGGCACGCCAGCGGGAACTGAGCCGCCCGATTCGTAAAAATATCGAAAAATGTGAAACACAGATTTCAAAGGTTACGCCGCGACTGGCTGAAATTCAAAGCTTGCTCGGAGATAGTGCTTTATATGATGCCTCACGTAAAAATGATTTGCTCAAACTGATGAATGAGCAAACTGAGCTGAAAGCCAAACTGGAAACAGCCGAAGAACAGATGCTGGAACTAATGATGGAACTGGAAAGTCTGGAGCAGTCCTTCTAACACTATTTCAACACCCCCATTATCTGAGAGATGAGTAACAAGCGTTATTCATCTCTTTTTTTTATTAAAACCACCCATTTTTAATATTTTCCTCCTGCTTTTCATCTCCGTGTAGTTCCTTGCTATTCTTGAGTACTGCATCTCTTCTTCAAAACTTGACACATTTTGTCGTGAATTACGCAAGTGCCATATAAGTTTATTTTTTGGTGGTGTTTCAAAAAGT
>NZ_VPEN01000089.1:0-2038 GCF_013417135.1 Acinetobacter sp. YH16051
TCGTGATTGTCATGTGAAGCCTGACTTAGTCTTGATTTATAGGCTTGTTGGTGACGATATT
Source organism: Acinetobacter sp. YH16051 (assembly GCF_013417135.1). Taxonomy (NCBI): domain Bacteria; kingdom Pseudomonadati; phylum Pseudomonadota; class Gammaproteobacteria; order Moraxellales; family Moraxellaceae; genus Acinetobacter; species Acinetobacter sp. YH16051. The sequence continues at coordinate 62 of NZ_VPEN01000089.1, forward strand.
TTAGAACTGCATCAGTTGGATAGCCATTCCGAAATTTTTGGATGACTATCGCTCGATGCTTTGAAAGATGGCTTTAGCCATGTTTCAAAGTCGGGCAACTTTGCGACTGCTGTCATTGATTCGGTGATGGCAAGAGCCGAGCAAAGTACTGTCTAATCATTATTTTGGGTCAATCACACAATAATCCTTATTCGCTCCGTGACAGTCATTTTTCATGATGCGAACGCAAGACTTCCCATTGCAATTTTTAATATCTAGGCTGTATTTTTGTTCTAGCCATGCAACGTCTGCTCTACGCTGTTTGATTTCGTCCATGCTCGGCACATATAAAAATAATGCTAAAAAGAAAACGATCAGCAAGCTAACAAAAGCACTGGCGTAGATTGCCATGAATCGCCAGTCAAGTTGATTGGTTGCATTGTTTAATTCCCGAATACTGTTGTTGAGTGCGTCTATTTGCTTCTGATTGGCGTTTTTTAGGTGTTTTTCGGTCTTATTGAGTACTCCGCTAGCCACTTCCTTGTAAAACGCTTCTAATCGCTTGTTATCGTCTGCTATGGCTTCTCGATACTCTTTCATAGATGCCAGTAAAATATAGAGCTGGTCATCTAGGTCGTTTTGGTTGCTCATCGGTACATTCCGCCCTGATCTAAGTCTTGTGATGCTTTACGGTTGGCTCGCTCGGCTTGCTGTTGCTCTAGTTTTTGCTGTCGTTGTATTTCGGCTTGGCGTTCTTGTTCTAGGCGTTTAGCTTCTTGGTTTTTCTGCCATTGCTCGAAGCCTTGCTCGGCACGGTTTAAACCGTGCTGTAAAACGCTGTCTGTGCGCTGTTGCTGTTGTTTGAGGTGTTGGGCGTTGTGTTGCTTCACATGGTCGTTATAACGGCTGATTTCGGTGTCTATACCTTGTCTACGAAGTTGAGTGACCGAAGTCCCCTCATGAATGGTGGCTTGTAGTCCATTGTTCTGATCGGCATAGCTGCGGTGGTCTATTTTTTCTCGGTAGCCTGCTCGCTCCAGTGCGTGATTGGCTAAATCCGCCCATGTTTCCCGAATCTGTTTGATGTCGTCTTGGGTTGTTCCCATATTTAGGCTTTTGCGTTTGGCATTACTTAACTCAATATCGGTTTTTGTCGTCAAAGTGAGTTTATTGTCAGGGTCTAATTCAGCTTTTCGGGTGGTCAGCATGATATGGGCGTGATGGTTTTTATCATTTCCGCTTTTGCTGGGTTCGTGAATGGCTAAATCTGCGATCACGCCATAGCGATCAACAAGTGATTGGGCAAACTCTTTTGCCAAGTCCTTACGTTGATCTGCATCCAGTTCATCAGGTAAGGCAATCACCCATTCTCTAGCGGTTCGAGCATCTTTGCGGTTTTCGGACTGTTCCGCCAAGTTCCACAACTCGCTACGGTCTATTTCTATATCAAGGTTAGACACAATTTCGCTATGGGCGACACCATCCTTTCTCGTAAAATCGTGGGTTAGTCCTGTTCGTTCATCTTTGAGTTTTTCCCCTGCACGATAAGCCATAGATGCAACGGCAGTTCTTCCCGAACTGCGGTTAACGGTTTTGGTTGTACAGTGGTAAATCGCCATTAAATTTTCCTTGTGGCATCCACGTATTGATTACATTTCGGGCATTCTTTTCTAATAGTTTGAATGGATACTCCATTCATTTGCTCTATAAGAATTTTAGGTAATTTGTATAAAAATTCATTCCCACAGTTTGAGCATATAAAAATATGCTGTTCATCAATATTGTATTTCTTCATTTGCTTTACCGCTCTTGCTTTTGCTTTTGGGGTTAAGGGGTGTCCCCCTTACGCATCTTTTGACTTGAATGAAATTCAAGTCGTAAGTGCGCATTTCATGAAAAACACGATAGCATATTACCCGCTTGAATTTCAATTCATAGGGTCTTATGCTTGAGTGGTTTTCTATATTCCGAAATTAACCGTTATGACTAAATCTGCTG
>NZ_VPEN01000008.1:0-140510 GCF_013417135.1 Acinetobacter sp. YH16051
TACATTAGCCAACCATTGAAAGAAACACTTAAAGAGCAAGGCATTGATTTAATTACTTATCCAAGAAAAAATATGAGAGTGACCTTATTGCCATTTTCTGATGAATTTCATCTACGACAACGTAAAAAAATTGAAACATTGATAGGATTATTGAAAGAAAAATATCACTTAGTTACGAGTAAACATCGTTCGATTGCTGGTTTTTTAGCAGGCGTATTTTCTTCACTATGTGCGTATCAACTTTGCCAAAAGAATAAGCCTAAAATTCATGTGATTAAATCTTTGGCTTATCCGTAACTGGGGTTAATTTAGAAAAGCTTTTAAAAGTTTTATCCAGAAAAATCCCGTTCATTGGCGAACGGGATTTTTTTATTTTATCTTTTACTGTGGCAGAGCACAGTTGGTAATGAATTAAACCTTAACAATCAAAACAGGAACAGGAGACTGAGTCAGTACGTTTTGGGCAACGCTACCGAGCATCATCTTTTTCACTCCAGTACGGCCATGCGAACCCATAATAATCAGGTCAGCACCAATTTCATTGGCAATTTGTACAATCCCTTCAGAGGCTGCAACACCGCGGATAATTTTGGTATCTACCGAAATACCTTCACGGCTAAAGGATTGCTGAATTTCAGCCAAACGATTTTGTGCATTTTGTTCAGCCTGCATGAAATAATCGGTAATTGCTGGTGCAACTTTGTAGAAGTCCACGCCTACAAAAGGATCAACTGCAATTACACTCATAATAGTAACAGGGCAATTTAGATCTTTTGCCAATGAAAGTGCTTGTTCGGCTGCAGCATAAGACATAGGTGACTCATCTACTGGAACAAGTAAGTGTTTATAAGTGGTCATGGCAAATCCTTATTAAAAATTTATGATGAAAATATGGCTTAAAATAGTGATTAAGCTTTAACTACAAGCACAGGTAATTCTGTATGACGTAATACGTCTGTGGCAAAGCTACCCAATAATAATTTTTGGAAACCTTTACGACCATGTGAACCCATCACAATCACATCGGCATTTAAGTCTTTCGCAGTTTTGATTACACCTTCAGCAGATACCAAACCCTCAACCACGCGAGTTTCTGCATTTACACCCACTGCTTTCGCAATTTCATCTGCTTCTTTTAATGCCTTTTGTGCATTGGCTGTCGCTTGCACAAAGTATTCTTTCATAATGGCAGATGAATAATTATAGTAAAAGTCAGAATCAGTAAATGGGTCTTCCGCAACAAGGCTAATTAAGGTGAGTTTACTGTTAAATACTTTGGCAATTTCAGCTGCATGTTTGACCGCTGAAAAAGAAATTTGTGAACCATCTACAGGGACTAAAATATTTTGGTACGACATGCGGGTAACTCCAGAAATTATGATTATGTGCCTTACACTTTATTGATAGCATATAGTCTATACAGGTTCAATTTAAAATCTGAAAAAAGATTGATAATTCATTTAATTACCCGCCAAATTTGCTGAAAGAAAAGATAAGCTGAAGATGATGAATTTACTCAACTCAACGGCAAGGCTATACGATAAAATAAGCTGCTAAATTTGCAAAAATAAATAGACCTTCATAATTTAATTTTAAATTACTTGGGTTTGAATTGGGCGTATGAATCTTGAGGGAAATGTGGTTTGAAAATAATTTGGATGTTGCTGTGTTTTATGTTGTTAAGTGCTTGTCAAACCACGCAGCAGAACAATCGAATCATTGCTAGTGCATTTAATCTCACCACAGGCTTGCAGCAGAAAATCATGGATCGCTATGCACCCAAAAATATACAAGTGCAACATGATATTGTGTATGCAACGCAGCCTAATTTGAGTTTTGACTTGTATCAAAACAGTCAATTGCAAGATTTAGCCGCACGCCCGACAATTGTCTGGATTCATGGTGGTGGCTGGATTGCGGGCTCAAAAGCACATGCACGTGGCTATTTTAAATTATTAGCCGCGCAGGGCTTTAATGTAATTGCAGTACAATATCAATTCGCCCCGCATGCAACTTATCCTACTCAGTTGCAACAAATTGATCAGGCTTTAAATTACATCACGCAACATGCAGAAAAGTATCAGCTTAATCCACAACAATTATATTTGGCAGGTGATTCTGCAGGGGCGAATTTAGCTAGCCATTATGCCGCATTATTGAGTAATCCTGCATTTGCACAGCAGTCTAATTTACAACCGACTATTCAGCACAAACAACTTAAAGGGCTGATTTTGCACTGCGGGATTTATGATCTAAAAGCGTTTGTTGAAACTGCGCCAGATGAAATGAATATCGTAGAGTGGGGTGTTTATAATTTGGTGCAGGCTTACACGGGAGATCGGAAACAGGACAGTGAATTTCTGAAGAATATTTCGCCTATTCAACATTTAACGGCAAACTATCCTGCGGTATTTATCAGTGGTGGTAACAAAGACTTTTTAACAGAAACTCAATCTATGCCGATGCTGCATGCTTTACAGCAACAGCAGATTCCTGTGACGACAGCATTTTATCCAGATACAAAAGCATGGTTAATTCACGAATATCAATTTTTTATGCACCAAAAAGAAAGCCAGCAAACTTTTGCTAAAACAGTAGAATTTATCCGAAGCACAGCAGACCCTAATGTATCGCGCATACAATAAATCAATACGATGCTTCAGAAAAAGTGTTTTTTAACTGCTTAAGTTATTTAGCTTTTGCTTTGTTTAAACTTTAAAATTGCCAAAACCACACAACCAAAAATCAGTCCCCAAAATGCAGAACCAATACCAAAAAACTGCACCCCAGAAGCACTAAATAAAAAGGTCAATAAAGCGGCTTCACGCTCTGCAACGTGCTGAAAGGCGAGGGCGATGTTGTGTCCAATAGTGCCAAGCAGTGCAATTCCTGCCAAAGCAGTAATAAAAACAGCTGGGAATGACATCAACAAACTGGTGAGCGTTGCAGCAAAGATCCCCATCAAGATATAAAACAAACCGCAGCTAATTCCCGCAATATAGCGCTTACTGGCATCGGGATGCGATTGATCATCTAAGCTAATCGCAGCACTGATGGATGCGATATTGACACTAAAACATCCAAATGGTGCAAAAATAGCTTGTGCTGTGCCTGTCCAACCAATTAAGTGACGTACATTTGGGTTAAAACCATAGCTTTTGATCATGGCAAGACCAGGTAAATATTGCGATGCCATATTAATGACAAACAAAGGCAGGGCTAAACCTAAAATAGCAGACCAACTTAATTCAGGTTGCATCCAAACTGGTTGTGCAATACTCCATTGCACACTCGGCATTTGAAATTGCAAGAAGATTGGGCATAGTGCGACCCCAATCAATACAGTTAAAACAATGCTATAACGCGGGCTAAATCGTTTTGCCAATACATAGGCTGCCAATAAAGACAAAATAAATGCCCATGCTTCTTGCAGACTGGTAAATAGGGCAATCCCAAATTTAAGCAGCACACCTGCCAACATGGCGCTGGTTAAACTCTGTGGAATATAAGTCAGTACCTTTTCAAAAATACCTAAAAAGCCAAGCACTGCTGTGAGTACGCCACAAAATAAAAATGCGCCAATTGCTTCGTGTAAGCTATAACCGCTGCCCGTGGCGATAATCAGTGCCAAGCCTGCGGTAGACCATGAGGTCGCCACAGGATATTTAAATTTCCAAGATAAAATCAGCCCGCTTAGACCAATACCTAAACCCAACGCGCAAAACCAAGAGCTGATTTGCTCAGCACTTGCGCCTAAAATTTGTGCTGCCTGAATGACTAAAACCGCGGAAACACTAATACCGACCAAGAAGGTAATAAAACCTGCAAATACTGCAGGCACAGAGAAGTCATTTAAAAGTTTTTGCATGCTTTCTTAGACATACTTTCTATAATTTATGAACAGATCATACACATTTGAACAAATAGTCAAAAGTGTTTTTTATACTTTTTTTATAGCGTTGAGCTTGCCAGTCTAAAGCCAAAACCGCAGAACAAAATACCAATGCTTGCAACGCAAATGGCTGCAATTTTATAGCGTTGATTGAAATAACTGGCTAATTTGACTCCTGAAAAAATCAAGATAGATAAATAACCCATGCTAATGATTTGTAGGACGATGGCTAAAACAGCAAAGCTCAGCATCGGGTAGGTGTAATCAGGATTGACGAATTGCACAAAAAAAGACAAATAAAACAAAATTGCTTTTGGGTTAATAACGCTAATCATTAAAGCAGTTCGGTAGGGATGAACCCGTTCAGTTGTATTGCTCGTTGCTGTTGTAGAAAGATTGGCGTGCGAAGTTCTGGTTTGTGGAAACCATGTTTTATAGGCTGCAATCAGTAGTTTAATACCTAAATAGCCTAAGTAGAGCGCACCAACTACTTTTAATAAGGTGAATAGCCATGGAAAAGCATGCAATAATGAGGCTGCCCCTAAAATGGTGCACACAATTAAAATCAGATCACCCGTAAATACACCGAAAGCAGCTGCATAGCCTGTGCGTATCCCAAAGCGTGAAGCCACTGACATGACATAGAGTGAGTTTGGGCCAGGCAAGAGCACAATTAAGGTTGTGCCAATTATAAAAGTGCTGAGGTCACTAATACCAAACACGCAAACTCACCTAAATAAAAACCGATGTTGCAGTATAACAACATCGGTTTTGTGGCTTAGTAAAAATTTTGGAATTTTACTGGGATAGGTTAAAGCTTAAGCTTTAATCTCTGCATCTAAGCCGAAAGACTGGCGTAATAGGGTGGCAAGTTGCTCACGCGCTTTAATAAAGCCATCAATGCCGCCTTGTAACAATTGGAACGCCATCAAATCTGCTTCAAGTTGCGCTTTGAATTGTTCCTTTTCAATTGCTGCCAGTGGTTCAGCTTGAACTTGAATGCCATTGGTCGATAACGCTGCAGCGACTTCTCGTTCATCAGCTTCAAGTTCTGCCAATAAATTTGGTGCAACGGTCAATAAATCACAACCAGCTAAAGCCAAAACCTGATCAATACTACGGAAACTCGCGCCCATAATTTCAGTTTGTACTTGATGCTGTTTATAGAATTGATAAATTTTCTTCACCGAAAGTACACCCGGATCTTTTTCAATAGGGTAGTACATGACATTTTCAGCTTTTTTATACCAATCTAAAATACGACCCACAAATGGTGAAATCAACGTCACTTTGGCATCTGCACAAGCATGTGCCTGATGTAAACCAAACAATAAGGTTAAATTGGTGTGAATGCCTTCGGCTTCCAACACTTTCGCCGCTTGAATGCCTTCCCATGTCGATGCAATCTTAATCAAAATGCGGTCTGAATGAACACCATAAGCTTGGTACAGTGCTAAAAGTTCTTTGGCTTTGGCAATGGTTGCATCAGTGTCATAAGACAAAGAAGCATCTACCTCAGTCGAAACACGACCTTCAATCAGCTTTAAAATTTCTACACCAAATTTGACCGTTAAAATATCAATGCTGCGCTCAACCAATAGATCATTTGTATAACCTTCAGCTTTGGCTTGCTCAAATGCAGCTTCAATCAACGCTTTATTTTCAGGTTGATTGGCAGCCGCCGTAATGAGTGATGGGTTGGTGGTCGCATCCAAAGGACGAAACTTTTCAATCGCAGCCAAGTCACTACTATCTGCAACAATGGTGGTTAAGTTTTTTAATTGATTTAAGGCTGTCTGTGTCATTCGAGATCTAGTTCTTAGGTTATTGCTTATACATTCAGTTATATCACAAACAGCTTTTAACCCAAGTACCAAGTAAGAGGGTTTGTGGATTATTTACCAGTTTTTCTCAGATTTCGGACGTGATTAATCAAAAAATGAGCAGCAGCGCCCAATTGATGTTCTCGGCTCCAGACCAAATCGACAAAATATTCAAATTTTGGGGTGAAATCTAGCAGCTGTAAAATTTTTAATTCGTGTTGTAGTTCAGGATGTTCATTCAGCATTTCCAAGGGCAAGACACCCCAGCCTAAACCCTGCTTAATCATACTGCAGGCAGAATGATGATTATCGGTACGCCAATAGTGCTTAGAAAATAACAACTCGGGTTTAATCTGCCGATCACGGCTCGCCACTACAATTTGCCGATTTTGTAAAATCTGTTCAAAACTGACTTGATCAGATTCAGCCAGCGGTGAATGTCGGGCAGCGACAGGCACTAAAATTTCACGTTTTAATTCCACAAATTGTTCACTGCTTTGTAATTGTTCGCGTTCAAACATAAAGGCCAAGTCCGCTGCTTGAGTCATGAGTAAATGCAGTGCATCTTCTTGTGGCGCAGAGAAAATATTGATCTGCAATTCAGGAAATTGCTGTTCTAGTAACACAATATAATCTGTCCAGCGAGTGTGTAGTAATTCAGACACCACCACAATATTTAAGTGTGCTTCCAGCCCAGAACTGAGCGCAAAAGCATGTTGTTTCCATTGCTTCATTTCTATGAGCAGTTGTTTGCTTTTTTCGTAAAGACTCTGCGCTTGTGGGGTAGGCAAAGGTTCACGCCCAATCCGTTCAAACAGTTTTAGGTCTAAATCAATTTCTAAATTAGCAATGGACATACTAATTGCCGAAGGCACCTTGCCCAATTGGCGTGCAGCTGCAGAAAAAGAACCCGTTTCCATGACGGTGATAAAAATAATCAGCTGATCTTGATTGATATTCATGACAGAGGTTGGCTTTTATCTTTCAATATTATTGATGGATTCTAACTCGATTGGTCAATTAAATGAAAATAAAATAAGTGGGGAAGGATAAGTATTTGAGTAAGCAGATGTTGATTTCCAAAAGAAGATGGGTACATGCCCTGAGTTATGAAGTGATTTTATTGGTCATCATTGCTTTGGCATTAAGTTATGTGTTTGAAATGCCAATGCAAGTGACAGGTGGTCTAGGCATTGCGATGGCGGTGACATCGGTGCTGTGGAATATGTTGTTTAATCACTATTTTGAAAAGTTTGAAGCGCAACACCAGCTACACAGAACTTTTAAAATACGCGTTTTACACGCAATTGGTTTTGAAGGTGGCTTAATGCTCGCCACTATTCCCATGGTGGCGTATGCACTAGAAATATCCATGCTGCAGGCAATTTTGATTGATTTATTGATGACGCTCAGTATTTTGCTCTATACCTTTATTTTTCAATATTGTTATGACCATATCGAAGCGAAATTGGGTTATGCTCCGCAACATTCAGTCAGATAAAACGCTAGTGGCTAATTAAAAGTGAGCTGCTATAAATTAAGCGCTATAAAAAAGCCACCTGAGCGAATCAAGTGGCTTTTATTGCTATCTAAATTGGAACTAGGCAGAATTATTTTTCAATAATGGCTGTTACACCTTGACCGCCTGCTGCACAGATTGACACCAATACGCGACCTGAACCTTTTTGATTCAGAAGTTTCGCCGCAGTGGCAATAATACGTCCGCCTGTTGCTGCAAATGGGTGACCTGCTGCCAAAGATGAACCTTTAACGTTTAATTTGCTACGATCAATTGATCCTAAAGGTGCATCTAAACCTAAACGCTCTTTACAGAAGTTTGGATCTTCCCATGCTTTTAAGGTCGACAAGACTTGAGATGCAAACGCTTCGTGAATTTCGTAATAATCGAAGTCTTGTAATGTTAAACCAGCACGTTCAAGCATACGTGGAACAGCGTACGCAGGTGCCATCAACAAACCTTCTTTTTTGCCTACAAAATCAACTGCTGCAGTTTCTTGGAAAGTCAAATATGCCAAGACTTCGTGACCATTGGCTTTTGCCCATTCTTCAGAGGCAAGTAATATGCAAGATGCACCATCGGTTAGTGGAGTCGAGTTACCCGCCGTCATAGTGCGCGCGTCGCCTTTACCAAAAGCAGGTTTTAACTTCGCTAGTTTTTCTACAGTAGAATCTGCACGTAAGTTATTGTCACGTTCTAAACCTAAGAATGGCGTGATGAGATCATCAAAGAAACCTTCGTCATAGGCAGCTGCCATTTTTTGGTGAGATGAAGCTGCTAACTCATCCTGCGCTTCACGAGAGATGCCCCATTCCAACGTAGTAATGGCTTGGTGGTCGCCCATTGATAAACCTGTGCGTGGTTCACCGTTACGTGGCGCATCCATTAAATCTTTAATGTTGATTTTGGTTAATGCTTTTAAGCGGTCTTTACCTGTTTTTGCAATGTTCAATTCAAGCAATGCTTTACGCAAACCATCGCCAAATGCGATTGGCGCGTCAGAAGTCGTATCTACACCGCCTGCAACACCAACCTCGATTTGACCCAGTGCAATTTTATTCGCAACTAAAAAAGCAGCCTGCAAGCCAGTACCACATGCTTGTTGTATATCGTAAGCAGGTGTTTCAGGAGCAAGGGCAGTATTGAGTACGCACTCACGAGTCATGTTAAAGTCACGGCTGTGTTTGAGCACTGCACCTGCAACAACTTCACCCAAACGCTGACCTTGTAAATTGAAGCGTTCAACCAAGCCATTTAATGCTGCTGTAAACATATCTGTATTAGATGCAGTAAAGTAAGCGCCATTAGAACGTGCGAATGGAATACGGTTACCACCGATAATAGCAACGCGGCGAACAGTGTTTTGGCTCATAATTTTATCCTGTTGAACAGAGGTATTGGTATTAGATGGTGCTTTTGTTTGCGTTGAAGCAGTTGTTTTAGCACGGCTAGTCGTGCGGGTACGTGTAGTTTTTGTCGTACTCGTGTTGGAACGGGTTGCAGTGTTGCTACTTTTGCTTGTACGTTTAGCAGTTGATGTATTTGACACAGAATCCGTTGCAGAATTTTCCACTGCTGGATTTTCTTGAGTTGTTTTGCTCATAAGGCTTTTCCAAGCATGTTAAGGGTCTACTTGATGCGTACATTAGCACAATAGTATGACAGCTGAATTGACTACAATGACATTGCAGAATGCATTCAGGTCAAGACATCTGATAATTAACTCAAGTATGATTTAGCACAAACGGGTAACGCTATTGAAATGTGGGCATTTGGCATCATATTGATGTTAAAAGATATCGTGTAATCCATCAAAAAATGAATTTATGAGAGATAATAATCATGACTGATCAATACCAAACATTTGCAAAATCTCCTATTGGTAAATTTGTCATTAAAAATTTGGGTTTACCATCCCCAACTTTTTTAGAGCGTTTCGAGTCTGCAACACCAGTGGTAAAAGGTGCAGTACTTTTAGGTGCAGCCCCTGCAAGTGATTTATCTGCTGAAATTGCACAGGTTTTAGCCAATGTACATGCCAATAGTTATGCAGGCAACAATGCAGAATTGCAACAAGCTGCGGCAAAAGTAGGTTTAAATTTAGGTGCGTTCAATTCGGGCGATAAAGAATCTAAATTTAAAGTGGTGGTGTTTGATGCTTCAGGTATTGAAAACTCAGAACAATTAAAAGCGCTTTATGATTTCTTTAACCCAATCGCACGTCAAATTCAGGCTTCTGGTCGCGTGGTGGTGATTGGTACTACACCAGAAACTGCAGGCAGTGTAAAAAAAGCCATTGCACAACGCGCTTTGGAAGGTTTTGTAAAATCGGTAGGCAAAGAATTTAAAAAAGGCATTGCGGCTAACTTAATTTATGTCGATCAAGGTGCTGCAGCAAACTTAGAATCTACGTTACGTTTTGCCATTTCACCACGTTCAGCTTATGTGTCAGGTCAGGTGATTCGTGTGTCGAGTGCTGCAACTGTAGAGGTAGATTGGGCAAAACCATTGGCAGGTAAAACTGCTGTAGTGACAGGTGCAAGCCGTGGTATTGGTGAAGCGATTGCGCATGTGTTGGCACGTGATGGTGCACACGTTATTTGCCTAGACGTTCCACAACAACAAGCAGATTTAGACCGTGTTGCCGCTGAAATCGGTGGTTCAACACTAGCAATTGACATTACTGCTGCAGATGCAGGCGAGCAAATTAAAACAGCTGCCGCTGCGCAAGGTGGTTTGGATATTATTGTGCATAATGCGGGGATTACCCGTGACAAAACTTTGGCAAATATGAAACCAGAGCTTTGGGATTTAGTCATTAACATCAACTTGTCTGCAATTGAGCGTGTGAACGATTACTTATTGGCAAATGATGGTTTAAATGCCAATGGTCGTATCGTTTGCGTATCTTCAATTTCAGGTATTGCAGGCAACTTGGGTCAAACCAACTATGCAGCATCTAAAGCTGGCGTGATTGGTGTCGTGAAATTTACCGCACCTGTTTTAAACAACGGTATCACCATTAATGCGGTTGCACCGGGCTTTATTGAAACGCAAATGACTGCTGCAATTCCTTTTGCCATTCGTGAAGCAGGTCGTCGTATGAACTCTATGAGTCAGGGTGGTTTACCTGTAGACGTTGCAGAAACCATTGCTTACTTTGCTTCATCGGCATCGACAGGTATTAATGGTAACGTGGTACGTGTTTGTGGTCAAAGCTTGTTAGGGGCTTAACCCATTAAAGTCCTCTCCCTTAGGGAGAGGATTTAGGAGAGGGAGATAAGGGGATAGATTATTAACCCTTCTCTCTAGCTTTCTCCCAGCGGGAGAAAGAACTCCATTAAATAAATTAGAAAAACTTCTCAAAGGTTCAGTATGAATACTCGCCATTTTAGTCAACTTCCAAAACCCTATTTAGCCTATCCAAAAGTGATTCAGGGCTTAATTTTTAAAAAGCCAAAAGGTGAAAAAGTGCTGCCGCAAGTTGAATATGTGGTGGATTCATTCAAGGTCGATCAAAAGCACTTAAAAGCCTATAATGCAGTGACAGGTTTTAAAAATAACGGCTATATTCCTGCAATTTATTTGGCTGTATTGTCACAAAGTCTGCAAATGCACATGATGACCCAAGAAGCATTTCCATTTGCAATTTTGGGCTTGGTGCATATTCGCAACCAAGTCAAACAAAGCCGTAAAGTTGGATTGAATGAACAACTGACCTTGTCGTGTAAATTTGGTGAATTGCAACCACATGATAAAGGCGTACAGTTTGATTTTATTACCACCGTTAAAGTAGGCAATGAGGTGGTGATGGAAGGTTTGACCACGTATTTAGCACGTCAAAAAACCACCACTAAAGCTGCTGCAAAGCCTGCAGAAAGCAAAGCGCTAAACTATGCCGTTCAAGCTGAATGGGATATTTCTGAAAATACAGGTCGCCGTTATGCTTTAACGTCTGGCGATTTTAACTTAATTCATATCCACGCGATTACTGCAAAAGCATTTGGCTTTAAACAAGCGATTGCGCACGGCATGTGGAGCAAAGCCAAAGCCTTATCGAGTTTGACTTTGCCAGATGCTTATGAAGTCGATGTGTGGTTTAAGTTACCTATGTATTTGCCATCTAAAGTTGAGTTTTTAACTGCAACGGACGCTAAAAATACAGATTTTTTAATTCGTAACAGTAAAAACCAAAAACCGCACGTGACAGGTGTTGTCACCGCGCTTTAATTCAGTGATCGAAAGCCTAAATCCTTTGGATTTAGGCTTTTTATTTGCGCTAGCTTTTTATTAATAATAAAAACGAGATAGACAGGACGATGCAACATTTAAAGGATTATATTTTTGCTGAAACTGAAAATTATCGTGGATGGGTTGCGCCTGAATTTCATGATTTAGCGATGCAATTTAGCCGTTTGCAAAATGCACGTAGCCAACAGGGCGGGGCTGCTTTAGCGGTGTACTTTCAAGGTCAGAAAGTCGTCGATATTTACACAGGCAAAAAGTCGCCAGATGAAGACTGGCAAGCCGATACGTTATCGGTATGTTATTCCACAGGCAAAGGTGTATTAGCGACACTGGCACATATTTTGGTCAGTCAAGGACTGGTCGATTACGATACTCCCATTTATATATACTGGCCTGAATTCGCCCAAAATGGCAAAGCATTGATGACCTTAAGGCATGTGCTGAGTCATCAAAGTGGTTTATATGACATCCGTAATATCATTGCCGATGCGACTGAAATGGCAGATTGGTCGCACATGCTGGATGTGTTGGCTCAAGCCAAGCCACGTTTTGATGTAGCAAGTGAGGCAGCGTATCAACCTTTAACTTTTGGCTGGCTGGTCGGTGGGATTTTAGAAAAAGCTACAGGTCAAACATTGGCTGAATTGATGCAGCAATACTTGGTTGAATCTTTGGCTTTGGATGGGGCGTATTTTGGTGTGCCTGCGTCTGAGCTTTCCCGTGTCGCACGACCATTTAAAACTGCTGTGACATCAGCGCAAACAGATGCATCATCTACAAATAAACAGACAGCTAAAGTTAAAAACCAAGCTAAATCGAGCAAACGTCCTGTATCAATATTCGATAAAGTCATTGCATGGAGTGGGCAAAATCCGCAAGACTTTCAGGATGGCATGATTCCCAAAGGCATGAAAAATTTTAGTTTTTTTAGCGATGCAGGTTTACAAGCCGTGATTCCTGCTGCCAATGGTGTATTTACTGCCCAAAGTTTGGCACGTATTTATGCCATGTTGGCGCAGGGTGGATCATGGCAAGGTCAGCAATTGATTCAGCCTGAAGTTTTTCAGCAATTGAGCCAAGTACAATATGTACAGCGTGATCGGGTCATGCCTATCCCGATGCATTGGCGATTAGGCTATCACCGTGTATTAAGTTTGGGTAAGCGCTCTCACGGTTTTGGACACATGGGTTTTAATGGTTCAGGCGCGTGGTGTGATCCTGACCGTCAACTCAGTTTTGCCTATACCCATAATTTTGCTGCAGGTTCTTTAATTGGTGATTATCGACTTTGGGGACTGAGTCAGGAAGCCATTCGCTGTGCAGATCGGCAATTGCAAGGGCGTAAAGGCTGGTTTTAGGCGTGATTGTACGTTCACTCTTTGCCAAAAAAACAGTATGCTTAGACCTGTAAAAAGGAGCATTCATGTATCAGGTACTTGCGCGTAAATATCGTCCTCGTAATTTTAATGAATTGGTGGGACAAAACCATGTATCACGGGCATTGACCAGTGCTTTGGAACGTGGGCGTTTGCACCATGCTTATCTTTTTACGGGAACACGTGGTGTAGGTAAAACTACCATTGCGCGTATTTTGGCCAAATGCCTGAACTGTGAAACAGGCGTGACATCTACCCCATGTGAAGTGTGTCCGACCTGTACTGCGGTCAATGAAGGTCGTTTTATTGATTTAATCGAAATTGATGCGGCGTCACGTACTAAGGTTGAAGACACACGTGAGTTGCTCGATAACGTACCTTATGCACCGACTCAGGGACGTTTTAAGGTTTATCTGATTGACGAAGTGCACATGCTGTCTACGCATTCGTTCAATGCTTTGCTAAAAACTTTGGAAGAACCGCCTGAGCATGTGAAGTTTCTGTTTGCGACCACAGACCCACAAAAACTCCCTATTACTGTGATTTCGCGCTGTTTGCAATTTACTTTGCGTCCATTGCAGGTCGATGAAATTACCAGTCATTTAACGGATATTTTAGCCAAAGAACAGATTGTTGCAGAGCAAGATGCAATTTGGCAGATTGCTGAATCTGCGCAAGGTTCTTTGCGTGATGCGATGTCTTTGACAGACCAAGCCATTGCTTATGGTCAGGGTGAAATTCATCATCAAGATGTCAAAGACATGCTGGGCTTGATTGATCGCACCATTATCTATGATTTGATTTTAGCGATTCATCAAAACCAACAGCAGCGTGTGAGTCAGTTGTTATTACAATTTAGACAGCAAGCTTTAGATGTGTCTTTGGTGTTGGATCAGTTAATTTCGACACTGCATGAATTGGCAATCATGCAATATCTGCCAGATTTAAACCTAAAATACAGTGCTGAAATTAATCAAAAAATTCAGCAGCTTGCGGGTCTGATCTCTGCACAAGATTTACAGTTGTATTATCAAATTGCTTGTAAAGGACGCGCCGATTTACAAATTGCCGTAACCCAAGAACAAGGCTTTGAAATGTGTGTACTGCGTTTACTGGCATTTCGACCTTTGCAAGCCAATGAAGTGTTGGTTGCTGCGCCACAAAATACTGCACAAACAGCGGCTTCCCAGCCAGTTGCTCAAATGGAGCAAACTCCACAAGCTGTGGCAACTCAAAATACAGCACAAGCGGAACAGCATGTAACTGAATTAGATGCGGTTGCAACACCTGATCTTGATGGATTTGACTATGAGGATGACGATTATTCAGATCACACCACGACACAAACCAGTGTTGCAGAACCTTCTTCAGATGATTTTTTAGATGAGGATGAGCCTGAAGCTTTAACACATCAAGATCAACAGTCGATTCAAGCGCAACAACCGACTCCGCAAGCGCTACACTCAACAGCTGCGATTTCAC
Organism: Acinetobacter sp. YH16051; assembly: GCF_013417135.1. NCBI lineage: Bacteria > Pseudomonadati > Pseudomonadota > Gammaproteobacteria > Moraxellales > Moraxellaceae > Acinetobacter > Acinetobacter sp. YH16051. The sequence continues at coordinate 14,341 of NZ_VPEN01000008.1, forward strand.
CAGAATCTATGTCAGAACCTGCAGTGAATGAAGAAACTGCAATACAGGCTGAGGATAAGCAATCTGAATCTATCGTGTTTGATCCAAATGCAGATGCACAATTGTTTGGTTTAGATGAAGATGCCTCATCGGTAAGCACTACATCTGATGTGCAAAGTCATGATGATTTTTTACTGGAAAGTTTTGATGCCGTTGCACCGTTAGGTGATCTTGCTGCATCAGCCGAAACATCGCTAGTTTCATCTACACTACAATCGAATAATGCTTCACCGTCAATTACACAAAATGTAAGTAATGCAGAAACCGCTTTATTTGATTTAGCAGCGACTGAAGTCGAACCGAATGTTGCCAGTGCGACAGCACAACCGCAGCAAACCATAGCATCTAATGCCGATGATCAATTAATGCCGCAGGATATTCTGCGTTTACAGCCGCAAGTTTTAGAAGGTGAGTGGACTTTAGACAAGTGGGAATATTGGTTTAGACACAGCGAGTTGTCACCTGCCGTGCAAGAATTGGCGCAGCATGGCGTAATGACGGGGCAGATTAATGCTGAATCGGTTTTTCATATTCCTGAGCAATATCAGCAGTTATTGACTCAACTGCAACATGCTTTAGAAAGTGCTTTAAAAGAACAGTGGAGTAAAACTCTGTTTAAAGTGCAATATGAAAATGTGGATGACACGACACCGTACATTTTGCAGCAACAGCGCAAACAACGCGCTTATCAACGGGCTGAAAATTTATTGCATCAAGAACCGATTGTGAAAGATATTTTGCAAAACTTTGATGGCGAATTACATAACATTCAGTTGAAATAACCTGTTGTTAGCTTTTGTTTGCAGAATTTTAAGGCTGGGTCAAACCAGCCTTATTTTTTGCTAAGCGCAAGCTGAATCTGTGCTTTTATATGGCTGTAATGCTTCGCGGATGGAGTCAGGAATCGGGCAGTTTTGGCGTGTAATTCGATCTACAAATACATGCACCACTTGTCCTTGTGCAGCGGCAAGATTTTGATTGTTTTTAAAAATTGCCAAATCATAAATTAAGGATGAGTTTCCAATTTTTTGAATAGCAACACCTACTTCAATCATTTCAGGATAGGACAATTCCTGCAAAAAATGACAGGTGGAATTGACCACTAAACCAATACAGGGTGATCGTTTGGGTTCAAAGCCTGCTTTTTGCATCAGTAGGGCATTGGCTGCGCTGTCAAAATAGCTGTAATAAGTGACATTATTGACATGTCCATACATATCGTTGTCTGCCCAGCGAGTTTGGATGGGAAAGAAAAAAGCGTATTGCTCACGGGTTTTGGTGTCAGGTTTCACAAGTTTACCTATATTTTTATCAATGTGGTGTCATGCTTTAATGGGTGGAAATCATCCCAAATAAATCTATAAAGTTAAATACAGAACGTTAAGCGTAAATGTTAGGCATAAATGGCTTGGTAAATTTGTAAAGCATCCTGCATTTGCATTGCTCTCGGGTTGTTTTGTAATAAACGACTTTGCTGCATCGCATCTTCTGCCAATTGTGGCAGTATGTTTTCTGCAATGCCTAATGCATTGAGTTTTAACAACAAACCACTTTGATCTAAATGATTTTGTAAATGATCAATAAATAAATCACATAATCCATCTGTGCAGCCTTTGCTACGAGGGTCTAACCAACACATTAGTTCTGCATAGTATTGTTTTGCAGCAGGCGCATTAAACTTTAAAACTTCAGTCAGTACCAATGCATTGCTATGACCATGTGAAATATGGAAATGCCCGCCTAAAGGATAGGCAAGTGCATGCACCGCAGCCACAGGAGCATTGGCAAAGGCTTGTCCTGCCAGCATTGAACCAAACAGCATATTTTGCCGTGCTTGCATATTGCTGCCATCTTCAAGCACTAATTTTAAGTTTTGATCAAGTAAACGCAGCGCATGTTTTGCCAGAAAATCTGAATACGCATTTTTTTTGATTTTAGAAGTATAGGCTTCAATGGCATGTACCATCGCATCTATACCTGTGGCTGCGGTAATCTGTGCAGGTAGATGACGGGTAAAATTGGCATCTAAAATGGCAACATCGGCATATAAAATAGGAGAAACAATGCCTGTTTTACTGGTTGCACCTGTGGTGACAATGGAAATAGGTGTGACTTCTGAACCTGTACCTGCCGTTGTGGGAACTAAAATGAGTGGTAAACGTGGTGCTTTCGCATTGCCAACACCGTACAAGTCCGACAGTTGTTGAGTTTGTTCGGAATGACTCAGCACGGCAATAATTTTGGCGACATCCATCGCACTACCCCCACCAAAACCTAATACAACATCAATATTTTGCTGTTTGGCAAAATCAACTGCTTCTAACACAATCTGTTCTGCGGGGTCGGCTTGCACATTCGAGTAAATGGCATAGTCCAGTTGCAGTTGCTTTAAAATTTCTAAAATAGGTTGATGTAATTGTTGTTGTAAAATGCCAGCATCGGTGACCAATAACAAACGCTTATAATTTTTTTCGGTTAAAACCGTTTTTAGTTCAGAAATTGAACCCAATCCAGAAATAATGTTGCCAACTGTTTGAAATTGAAAATGCTGCATCGTCTTTATTCCTAATTTTTATACTTAATTCAACATTATTGTAGGGTCACGATATAGGATTCATATCATAAATAACTTAACATAAGACTCTTAAAAATAAAGTAGCTTTGAGGTTGTTTATGTCATCCAAAACGCCATATAAGGTGTTATGTGTTTGTTTGGGAAATATTTGCCGCTCTCCAACGGCAGAAATTGTACTTCGACATTTTTGTGATGAACAACAACTCAATGTGTTGGTGGATTCTGCTGGAACCAGTAATTATCATCCAGGCAAAGCCCCAGATTTACGCAGCCAAAAACATGCGTTCAAACGTGGTTATGACTTATCTACATTGCGCGCGCGTCAGTTACGTATACAAGACTTTGTCGAGTTTGATTTGATTTTGGCGATGGATTTTGAAAACTTAAGCAATATTCAATCTTTAATGCGCCGTGCTGAAGCTGAACTGGGCAGTTTGCGCGCTGAAATAGCCTTAATGAGCGAACACGATCCGCATTATACGCAGCAAGAATTACCCGATCCATATTATGGCGAAGCCGATGGTTTTGAGCGGGTGCTCGATCAATGCGAGTCGAGTAGTCGCGCATGGGTGAAAGTTTTACAACAACAATTTGAATTGAAGGTTTAAGTCATGCACATTCACTACAACATGCAACTCAAACCTTTCAATACGCTCAATTTAGATGCAACTGCGTCGCATTATGTCAAAATTGAAAATATTCAAGATGTACAGGATGCTTTGGCATTTGCCCAGAAAGAACAATTAAATGTGCTGATTTTATCGGGTGGTAGCAATATGTTATTGCCTGAACATATTCATGCCTTGGTCATGCACATGGATATTCAGGGCATCGAAAAATGCGCTGAAGATGATGCAAGTTTCACCCTAAAAGTTGGGGCAGGACAAGTCTGGCATGAGTTTGTGTTGTGGAGTACGGAACAAAAGTTATATGGTCTGCAAAATCTGGCTTTAATTCCAGGTTTGGTCGGCGCTTCACCTGTGCAAAATATTGGTGCTTATGGCGTTGAAGTCGGTGAGTTTATTGAATCTGTGCAGGTCTATGATCGTGAATGCCAACAATTCAGCTCAATTGTTGCTGCAGATTGTCAGTTTGCCTATCGACACAGTATTTTTAAAGATCATCCCAACCGTTACATCATTACCCATGTGACTTTTAAACTGTTAAAACAGGCTGCGTTAAAATTAAATTATGGCGACTTAAAAGCTGCTGTAGGCGATGAGCAAACTGCTGAAAATCTGCAGCAACAAGTCATTCAAATTCGCCAAAGTAAGCTGCCTAATCCTGCAGAATATCCAAATGTAGGTAGTTTCTTTAAAAATCCTGTGATTTCGACTCAGCAATTTGACCAAATTGCAGCACAATTTCCAAATTTACCCCATTACCCACAGCCGAATGCGCAAGTTAAAATTGCAGCAGGCTGGTTGATTGATCAAGCTGGCTGGAAGGGAAAACAACTGGGTGTGGTGGGTATGTTTCATAAACAAGCGTTGGTTTTAGTCAATTATGCCGATGCCACTTTGGCAGATGTGCAACACACCTATCGTGCTGTGCAGCAAGATGTTTTGAGTCGTTTTGGTATTTCACTAGAACCTGAACCTGTGTTATTTGATGAAACAGGTTTGATTCGTGCACATCAACCGGTAGGTTAAGTGAAGATGAAACAGAATCATTGGATGCTCAGATTGGTACAAATTGCTGCCGTGCTATTTGTATTGTTTGCAGCGTTCATGATTTTTATCTATTCACCTTTTTATTCTACTTTGGTGGTCAAAACGCTGAACACTTTGGTACCTGTAGAAGTGAATCAAGTGGCAGCAAAAAGTCAGCAAATGGCGGCTTTTAGTGATCAAGACAGCTTGGAACCCGGTTCAGATTTATGGATTGCCCGACAAGCTTATTTGAAGCTGATGGAGCAAGAGATTCAATCTGAAAATTCGAAAAATTTAACTTTAATTCAGGCTCGTTATAAAGCCTTACAAGCGCTTATTTTAGAAGAACAAACGCAAAAAAAATTAGCATCTGAGCAAGAGTTGCCGCAAGTCCCATTGTTGGTGTCTAATGCAGCTTCTGAAGCAGTTGTAGAAGACCCATCCGAAAATGTAAAAGCCTTGCTCAATTTGGATAGTCATGAAAATCAGGTACTCATGGAACAATACTTGGAGTTTTTAAGCACTCATAAAATTGCCGAAACCGAAAGTGAGCCTGTAGATGAAGAAATCTTTAAAGATATTGCTTTAATTCAGCAACAAAATATTCCAAAAATACCTGCAAACTCTAAACCTTATGCGATTGTGGTTTTAGGTGGTGGCTTAACTTTAGATGATAATGGCAAAGATATTGTGGTCAATGACTACACACGTTTACGTTTAGAAACGACCCTAGCGGTGGTAAAACAATATCAATTGCCGATTGTACTGAGTGGTGTAGAAGCACCTTATATGCAGCGTTGGTTAAAAAAATATGATGTCGAAGCAAAATTATTAGAAGATCGCAGCATGAATACTTGTGAAAATTCACGTTTTAGTTCTTTATTATTACAAAAAAAAGGGGGGGCGCCGACAGTGATTTTGATTACAGACCGTTATCACATGCCACGCACCCGCCGTTTATTTGCTTTAAATGGAATTGAAACGATTCCTGTCGAAGCTCCAATGCCGACTCAACTGACCGCATGGCGTCCAAGTGAACAAAACTATGATCACAGCCGCCGTGCCAATTATGAAATGCTTGCCGCCATTCGGGATGTCTTGATTGGTTCTAGCGCATGTCGCGAGGTGCCATAATGCCTGATATTCCATTTTTAAACCCAAGCGTGTTGAAGCAATTAGATTTGCCAGTGCCGAGTAGGGAAACCACACCACAAATTCTACAACCTTTAAATTTGAATCGTGGTTTTGAACCGAGTGTTGAGTTACAAGCCTATCGACAGCTTTATGGTTTTCATTTGTTGGACTGTGAACATTGGCAAGGCTATGTGCAAATGCCGTTGTTTAAATTGCATGTGCAAATTTTTCAACCCGATTTAAGCAAAACCAAATTTGATCAGGTGCAGGGCACGGTATTTCTACTGCATGGCTATTTGGAACATAGCGGGATTTATCAACCTATCGTCAAAGAATTATTAGAGCAGGGCTTTAGTGTTTTGACTTATGATTTGCCCGGACATGGATTGAGTGATGGTTATCCTGCCAACATCAAAAATTTTGATCATTATCAGCAAGTATTACATGCGGTTTATCAATATGTAAAAAATGCCGATCAATTGCCAAAACCGTGGTTGGGCATTGGGCAAAGTACAGGTGGTGCAATTTGGATGCATCACTTGTTGGAATTTGCTCAGCGCCGTGAAAATCCATTTGTAGAGCGTGTGTTGTTGTTATCGCCTTTGATTCGTCCTGCAAAATCGGCATGGTGGCATAACTCTGTTGGTTTGGGCATTATCCGTCGGATTAAGCGTGAAGTGCCGCGACATTTCCGACGCAATAATCATAATCCTGAATTTTTACGCTTTGTGCGTTTAAAAGACCCGCTGCAACCTAGAATGATGGGCATGGATTGGATTTTAGCCATGTCTAAATGGATGTTGGAGATGGAAGAACGTCCAGCTTGCCGTATTCCTGTTTGGTTGGCACAAGGGGCGCAAGATCAAACCGTAGATTGGCGCTACAACATTGAGTTTATTCGGCGTAAATTCCGCCTGCAAACCTTACTCATGTTAGAAGAAGGCTCGCATCAATTAATCAATGAACGTGCGGATATTCGTGCGGCTTTAACAGGGCTGATTCCTGCATTTTTACATGCACATAGCTCTAAGACTTATTATTAATTTATCAACCATCTTTTAAATACGGCTCTACATTTGCTTTGATGCTGTTCTCGGCATCAAAGCATATTTATGCTGCGCTGCTCATTAAAATGTGAAGCGATTTCTAAAATAAAATAGTACTTCACATTTATTTTTTATTTCATGCTCGAGTTTCATGTTTCAGTGCTATGCTCATGTTTATAAAATAAGCTAAATTTGAAAAACTCCTTAATTCTAGGGATAGTGTTTACATCAAAACGATTGATATATTTACAAACATAATCAAGGGGATGAATGATGGCAGAAATGGAAGCGATATTACCCGTACCGGTTTTAATTGTTGAAGATGAGCCTATTATTCAGTCACGTCTTAGAAAAATTTTGCATGATATTGGCTATCAAGATGACATGCTATTTTTCGTGAGTCATCTTAAAGCTGCAATGACGTGTATAGAAGATCATCCGATTGCTTTAGCTTTAGTCGATTTAGGCTTGCCCGATGGCAATGGTAAAGAACTAATCGAACAATTACATTTTAGAGATCCAAGCGCATTAATTTTGGTGATTTCTGCATGGAGCACCCAAGACAGCTTATTTTCTGCAATTCAAGCAGGTGCAACAGGCTATGTGCTTAAAGAACGTGATGATGCTGAAATTATTATCGCAATACGCAGCATTTTAAGAGGTGGTGCACCGATAGACCCATTTATCGCCCGTGAAATTTTATCGCAAATTTCACATCAAAAAGTACCCGTGCTGACCGAAGATTTATCAGATCGCGCCGATGCTCAAGCATTCAACTCACATTATGAACAGCTCACCAATCGTGAATTAGAAATTTTAAATCTGGTGGCGCAGGGCTTAAGTAACCGTGAAATTGCTGAGCAATTATTTGTGTCGCGTTATACCGTTGAAAGTCATATTAAACATATCTATCGGAAGTTGTCGGTCACTAAACGCACTAAGGCTGTCAGTACCGCTAGAACTTTAGGTCTTTTATGATTCAAAGGCTTTGGCAGTGTGGTTTGGGCGTGTTGTTATTGTTCTGTGCGTGGCAAAGCTATGCGCAGCAAGTGGTGTACCCAATTAATCAGTACTGCAATGTGCATGTACTTTCAATCAGCTCTGCCAAAACAGCATCACATAATAAAAAACCTGAAACGGGTTGGGAAAATGTTCAACTGCCCGACGTTTGGGATGATCGCTGGAAAAATTATAATGGTGGGGCGTGGTACAAAATAGAGTGGGAGTGGTTTTGTGAGCGTGATCATCGTTTAAATCAACCCATCGTTTTTGCACTGAATTTTTTAAATAGTGCAGGGGCAGTTTATCTGAATCAAGATTTACTTTGGGCAAGTCAACATTTAGAAGAGCCTTTGTCAAAAAACTGGAATATGCCACGTTACTGGATTTTACCTATTTCAGGCTTAAAACAAGGTAAAAATCAAATATTGGTCTATGTAAATGGATATGCATTTCAAAATGCGGGTATAGGAAAAATAAGTTTTAATAATGTGCATAACAATATTGAACAGCACCAGCAAAGTATATGGAATAAACGTACTTTATTTGAAATTAATGCGATTTTATCTGCCACTTTAGGCATTTTATGTTTGGTTATTTGGCTGTTTTTACGCCGTGATCAGAGTTTTGGTTGGTTCGCGTTGAGTTGCATGTTCTGGTTATTATTTATTTCTCATTTTTTAACCACAGAAACCTTTCCATACCCAAGTGTATTGGTGGCATCTCAAGCCAATTTAAGCTTTTTTATCCTCTATGTTTTAGCTTTTAGTCTGTATTTAATTAGGTTTGTCAATCAACGCTTGCCAATATTGGAAGAAAGTATTTTTATTCTGAGTTTAGCGGTAATCGTTTGTGTGTTTTTAACACCCTTAGATTATGTCAAACTGGTATTTGGGATTGTCTTTTTAAGTTATGCCAGCTTACTAGTCGTGGTTTATTTTTATTTGGCATATTTAGCGTATAAATCCCCAAAAACAGAAGTATATCTGCTGCTATTTTGTTTAACCTTGATTGGCTTTTTTGCGGGTGTAGATGTATTTCGTTTAAGTAATGCGGCAACGGCAAGTTTATATCAGCCATTATCACCGTATACCTCGCCAGTAATTACTTTATTTATTGCGATTATTTTAGGCATGCGCCTAAAAAGAAATATTCAAAAAATTGAGAAATTTAATCAAGATTTAGAGCTTAAAGTTTTTGAAGTCAGTGATGATTTAAAACGCAGTATGTCAGAAAAGCATTATTTAGAATTGGAAAATGTGCGTTTGCAAGAGCGGATTCATCTATCGCATGATTTGCATGATGGTTTGGGTGCATCTTTGGTACGTTCCATGATTATGGTCGACCAAAGCGAACAGAACATGAGTAATCAGCAGTTCTTATCTATGCTGAAATTACTGCGTGATGATTTACGTCAAATTATTGATAGTGGTTCTTCCATTGGTTCTAAAGTGCCTGAAAATCCTAAAATTTGGGTTGTGCCAGTACGTCATCGTTTTAGTCAATTGATGGATGAAATGGATATTCATTCCAAGTGGGATTTTCCAAATGAATGGGTGATTGAGCCGAATTCGTTACAGTGCTTAACTTTGATGCGGGTATTAGAAGAAAGTTTAACCAATGTGATTAAACACAGCCAAGCCAAGCATGTATCCGTCAGTATGCAATTTGTACCGCCTAAGCAATTGGTACTTAAAATTCAGGATGATGGTGTAGGTTTTGAAGCCAATAGCGTGCTTGAACATGGCATGAGTATTGGGATGCGCAGTATGAAAATGCGTTTAGAACGGGTTGGAGGGCAATTAAAATTAAATTCGACACCTGGCTATACGTTAATTCAGGCAGTTTTAACTTTAGATCCCGCTTATCTAAATTCCCCAAGATGAATTGATCATCTTGAGGGGGCTGAAACGAATATTTTAAGCGTCTTCAGCAGGTAACAACATTAAAATGGATTCATTGAGCAGTTGTACCAAATCTTCCAAAATATTTGCGTCGTAAAGGTTTTCATCGAGCAGCACGCGTTCACCATTGGCAATTTTTTGCAGCGTAGGGATAGATGCTTCTGCGACACAAATCGCTTCACCATTCGCCCAAAATAAAACTTCATCTAGCTGATTTGCATAAAGTAGGCGAGAGGCGGGTTCCAACATGATTTGATAACCCTGATCTAGCGCATCTTCTAAATCGCCTACACCTATTTCATCTACTTCAGGAATATTTTCAGGATATTTCGGTTCAGACATTAAGCTTAAAATCGCATCATCCAACACCGATGAGTTTTGTAAACGCGCCCACAATTCTGCTTTCAGATAATCCAATTCTGTCGCAGTCATTTCGCCAATTTGGGTATTTTTTTTACGAACAAGGTCTTGTAGTGGCGTGCGTAACATTTCATCGGCAGAGAATTTATCGCTCACTCGATCCATCATTTCACTAATATTCGGCATGCGGAAACCGAACGAGAACGTCAGACAATCATCTTCCGCCACGCCATAATGTGCCAAACCCGGTGGCACATAGAGTAAATCGCCAGGTGCAAGAACTTCATCAAAATTGACCTGCATTTCAGGCAATAATTTTAACGGTTGTCCTGCGACAAATTCAGTTTCAGCATCGCACATTTGCCCAAGTTGCCAACGACGATGTCCATAGCCTTGTAGCAAAAACACATCGTAGAAATCAAAATGCTGACCTACAGAGCCGCCTTTAGGGGCATAAGACACCATTATGTCATCACGTCGCCATTGCGGAATAAAAGGAAATTTTTTCCAAAGTTCAGCGAGATCAAAAGAGTAATGATCAACGGCTTGTACCAATAGCGTCCACAACTTTGGCATTTTTTGAAAATCAGCCTTAATGAGCGGTGATGATTTCACAGTCCATTGATTTGGATCGCGATCTTTTTGTTTGATTAAACGGGCAGTCACATCTTCTTCAAGTGCCAGTTCCATTACATCACTAGGTTCAAGTAGGTTGGCAATTTCTGGGAGTGCATTGCGTACCAAAAGTGGTTTTTTTTGCCAATATTCACTTAGGAATTGTTCTGCGGTAATTCCGCCCAAAACATCTAAAGGTTGCGACATAAAATAGCCTAAGCAAGTTTTATCAATAATCTCAATATTGTCTGATTTGTCGCTGCAAAGGGCAAGGTGATTTATAGTCTTTATAAATATTCACGGCTGTTAAATTACACAGTTTTAAACTTAAGGAACCTGAATATTCAGCATTCTTAACATGCGGCATAACTGAATCATCGGCAGACCCATCAAGGTAGTTTGGTCATTGCCTTGCATGGCTTCAAACAGACTAATACCTAAACCTTCGCACATAAAACTACCTGCACAGTGTAGCGGTTGTTCCTTTGCAACATATCGTGCAATTTCATTGTCAGTTAAGCTGCGGAATTTAACTGTGTAGTGTTCTACAACCGTTTGTTCAAAGCCTGTAGATTGCTGCTGCACACTCAGCGCAGTGCTGAAATAAACCGTTTGACCTGAATTGGCTTGTAATTGTTGTATAGCTTTTTCTGAAGTGAGCGGTTTACCTATAAAAATATCTGGCTGCTGTTCACGCCATGCCACTTGATCTGAACCAATCACAATTGCATCAGGATATTGCTGCGCAATACAGTGTGCTTTTTCAAAAGCCAAGCGTCGCGCCAAATTATCTGCATGCAATTCACCCTGTGCAGATTCATCAATATCAGGTGAAATTGACTTATACGCCAAATGCAGACGATTCATCAATTGCTGACGAGTTTGACTGCCAGACGCTAAAATAATTTCAGGATGTTGCATCAGATCATCACACCGCATAATCCATCAAAATATCTAAAGGCACATAAGACAATACTGACTGATGACAGGCTTGAATTTTAATTGGTGGTGCTTGACCTGCCTGATAGGCTTCAACCCAACGGGTGACGCAAATACACCAGAAATCACCCGGTTGTAAGCCGTTAAAACCAACTTCTGGTACTGGCGTGATTAAATCATTGCCAATTTTTTGCGAGAAATTTAAAAAATCAGAGGTCATTTGTGCACAAACGGTGTGCTGACCTAAATCGGTTGGGGCGGTATGACAAAAACCGTTACGAAAATATCCAGTAATAGGATCAAAGCAACAACTGGCGAGAGATTCGCCCAAAACATTTAAACGATTGATATTTGGATCAGGATGAATAGACATAAGTGCGAGAAAGATGGTGGCTTTTCTCTATCATAATCAAAACTTTTGCTTTAAACAGCAATTCTACAAAAGTTGCTAACCTTTTTCTGCATAATCATTTAAAATCGTGGCGTTTTGATATCAATAAAGTGAGCTATACATGAACTTTCAGCGTATGACTGACCTCGATTTAGCAGGTAAGCGTGTCCTTATTCGTGAAGATTTAAACGTACCTGTTAAAAATGGTGTGATCACCAGCGATGCACGTTTACGTGCGGCATTGCCAACGATTCAAGCTGCTGTTGCCAAAGGTGCAGCAGTGATGGTGTATTCTCACTTAGGTCGTCCTGTTGAAGGTGAGCCAAAAGCTGAACAATCTTTAGCACCTGTAGCTGCGTATTTAACCCAAGCATTAGGTCAAGATGTTCAACTGATCACTGACTATTTAGATGGTGTAGACGTTGCTCCTGGTCAAGTCGTTTTATTGGAAAACTGCCGTTTTAACCACGGTGAAAAGAAAAACAACCCAGAACTTGCCGCTAAATATGCAGCATTGTGTGATGTATTTGTGATGGATGCATTTGGTACCGCGCACCGTGCAGAAGCCTCTACTGAAGGCGTTGCACGTTTAGCACCAGTGGCAGCAGCAGGCCCATTATTGGCTGCGGAATTAGATGCTTTGGGTCGTGCCTTAAAAACACCTGAAAAACCAATGGTGGCGATTGTTGCAGGTTCTAAAGTATCGACTAAGTTAGATGTATTGACTTCATTGTCTGATATTTGCGATCAATTAATTGTAGGCGGTGGTATTGCCAATACTTTCCTTGCTGCAGCAGGCTATAACGTGGGCAAATCATTATGTGAAAATGATTTGATTGACACTGCCAAAGCAATTGCCGCAAAAGTTTCTGTACCACTGCCAACCGATGTTGTAGTTGCAGATGCCGCTGAAATTAATTTTGAAGATTTCTTGGGTTCATTGGCAGCAGCGAAAGCAACTGTGAAAAAAGTTGAAGATGTTGCAGACAACGATATGATTTTAGACGTAGGCCCAGAAACTGCAAAAGCATTTGCTGAAATTTTAAAAACTTCAAAAACAATTCTTTGGAATGGCCCAGTGGGTGTATTTGAAGTTGATCAATTTGGTGAAGGTACGAAAGCACTTTCATTGGCGATTGCAGAATCTGCAGGTTTCTCTATTGCAGGCGGTGGTGACACTTTAGCTGCAATTGACAAGTATGAAGTTGCAGACAAAATCGGCTATATCTCTACAGGTGGAGGTGCATTCCTTGAATTTGTAGAAGGTAAAACCTTACCTGCAGTTGCGGTATTATTAGAACGCGCTTAAATCTAGAAAATTTATCAATAATTTTTAAAAAGGTTGACTTCGGTCAACTTTTTTATATTTATGTCATGCCGTAGTCATCAAAATGTCATAAATATGCAATAAACTGTAGTAAATGAATGACCTAACTGTAGGAAATGACGATGATTCAAAAACTAACACTTGCTGCTTTAATTGCTGCATCTTTAGCCTTGACTGCTTGTGCAAAAAAAGAAAGCGCACCTGCGACTGAAACTGATGCATCTTCTGCAGTTGTAGATAACGCTCAAGTTACACCAGAACAACAAGCTGCAATCGACGCAATTGACCAACCAATCTTGGATGAAGGCAACACCGATATTTCTGAAGACGTTGCAAATGCACCTGCTGACGTTGCGACTGCAGACACAGAAGTTGCTGCTTCTGAAGCGCAATAAGTGCTGAAAAACGACAAATTGTAGTAATTTGTTTAAAAGTCCCTGCTTTTGCAGGGACTTTTTTTTGAAAAAGGCGATTTGTTGCTGAATTGAAACAAATCACAGGGTAGAATAACCAACATTATTTGGGAGGATATTATGGCTCTTATTTCATTGCGCCAGCTCTTGGATCATGCCGGTGAACATGCTTACGGCGTTCCAGCGTTTAACGTCAACAACTTAGAACAAATGCGCGCAATTATGTTAGCCGCAGATGCAACCAATTCACCTGTAATTGTTCAAGCTTCGGCAGGTGCGCGTAAATATGCAGGTGCGCCATTCTTGCGTCACCTGATTTTGGCTGCAATTGAAGAGTGGCCACATATTCCAGTGGTTATGCACCAAGACCATGGTACAAGCCCTGATGTATGTCAGCGTTCGATCCAACTAGGCTTTTCATCAGTAATGATGGATGGTTCTTTGGGTGAAGATGGTAAAACACCAACGTCGTATGAATACAACGTCGAAGTGACGCGTCGTACTGTGCAAATGGCGCATGCGTGTGGTGTATCGGTTGAAGGTGAGATTGGCTGTTTAGGTAGTCTTGAAACAGGTATGGCAGGTGAAGAAGATGGCGTGGGCGCAGAAGGCGTACTTGACCACTCTCAATTGTTAACATCTGTTGAAGAAGCACGTAGCTTCGTTGCAGATACTAATGTGGATGCTTTAGCGATTGCTGTTGGTACTTCGCACGGTGCATACAAGTTTACTCGTCCACCTACAGGCGATATTCTTGCAATTGACCGTATTAAAGAAATTCATGCTGCGTTGCCAAATACACACCTTGTAATGCACGGCTCTAGCTCTGTACCACAAGAATGGTTGGCGGTGATTAACCAATACGGCGGTGACATCAAAGAAACTTATGGTGTACCTGTTGAGCAATTGGTTGAAGCAATTAAGCATGGTGTGCGTAAAATCAACATCGATACAGATTTACGTTTAGCTTCTACTGGTGCAATGCGCCGTATGATGGCAGAACAACCAAGCGAATTTGACCCACGTAAATTCTTCGCAAAAACTGTAGATGCAATGAAACAAATTTGTATAGACCGTTATGAAGCATTTGGTACTGCAGGTAATGCAGACAAAATTCGCCCAATTTCTTTAGAGAAAATGGTTGAACATTACAAATAATTCTTAATTTAATTAAGAACTCGAAAGCCCACAGTCCTTGTGGGCTTTTTACTGATGAGTCCACAACTTCCAATCAAGAACAAAAACAATCCTCGAGCGTGTCATGGAACTGATTGTAGCCGCAGCCTTTTGTAGTGTACTGGTCTCTATTTTATTAAAAGTCTGCAAAACGCAGGGTTTTAACCCCATGCAGATGATTACATGGAATTATGTCAGTGCCAGTGTGTTGTGTTTTTACTGGTTTAAACCCAACTTGGGCACGATCTCAATCCAACATACGCCGTGGTGGCTCATTATTAGTTTGGGTGTGTTGTTGCCCAGTGTCTTTTTAGCATTAGCAAAATCGTTGGACAGCGCAGGTATTTTAAAAACTGAAATTGCACAGCGTTTGTCAGTGGTTTTGTCTTTAGCAGCCGCTTATTTTATTTTTCAGGAAAATTTTAGCCAACTGAAAATTGTGGGAATCGCGCTTGGGATTATCGCGGTCTTATGCATTTTGTATTCGCATCGTGCTGCAGTGCAGTCTGCTAAAGCGCAACAAGGCATCTTATATTTGAGCTGTGTTTGGTTGGGTTATGCACTGATTGATGTTTTGCTTAAATACACCACAGGTTTAGGACTGCAATTTGCAGTTGCACTGAATTTGATGTTTGTATGTGCTTTTGTTTTGGCGATGGCTTATATCTTAATCCGCGATAAAAGCATGGGCAGTATGCAAAATATCAGTGCAGGTTTAATTTTGGGTGCACTGAATTTTGCCAATATTGCCTTGTATGTCAAAGCTCACATGCTGCTCAAAGACAGCCCTGCAGTGGTATTTGCAGGGATGAATATTTTAGTGGTGCTATTTGGCGTGATCAGTGGTGTATTGTTCTTTAAAGAAAAGCTGAAAAGCACGACCACTATTGGGCTAGGCTTGGCATTGCTTAGTGTGCTTTGCCTCGCTTATGCCATGACGGTTTAAGATAACTCAACATAAAGCGAAAAGGATGTCGCAATAAATCTGCAGTTTCTGCAAGACCATGCAGCATTGTGGTTCTATCGCAGATCGGGCAGCGCAGGGTTGGATAGCTTGGTTTGGCTTGATATAAATACAGTTTTTTACAACGTCGGCATTCTAGTTTTAGCGGCATTAAATTGAGCATCATACACCTCATTTTTATTTTTGATAGAGATTGAGTACAGATTGCAAATATAGATAAAGCAAAATTCAGACCAAAAAATAGGGACAAATTTTGTCCCTAGTGTTATCGCATGTTTGTTTTACAGTTGCGTGAAAATCTCACGTTTATCAAGGCGTGATTTTGGCAGTTTGGCATTAAAATCTTGTTCACTACGATAGCCTAAACACAATAAAACCGAAGGAATCAGTCCTTGCTCAGTTAGTTGCAGTTCTTGAGTTAAAATTGCTTCATCAAAACCACCAATTGGCGTTGCGTCAATTCCTTCAATGCCTGCAGCCAAAAGCATTTGTCCGAGTGCAATAAAGGTTTGATTTTCTGCCCAACGCTGAATATCGCCTTTTTCATTGCGGTAGTAATCGACATAACCTGTGCGGCTGTCTTTCTGACCTTGTTTAGCGGCTTCATCTTTAAAGCGTCCACTAGCAGCATCCTGATTAAGCAGGTTTTCTAAATGTAATTCGCTAATGTCAGCTTTGGTGCAAAATAAAATGGTATGCGAAGCATCTAAAACTTTAGGGGCGTTATAGGCGTACTTTCCAACTAAAGCTTTAGCAATACGTTGTTTGGCTTCAGGGCGATCTGCAATAAAAAAATGCCACGGCTGAATATTAATGGAAGATGGTGCTAAACGCAGAATTTCTAATAAACGCTCAAATTGTTCTGCAGGAATAGTGCGACTCGCATCATAGGCTTTGGTCGTATAACGAGTTTGTGCAACGTTGAGCAAATCCATGAATCATCTCCATTTAAAGACTATATTTGGGGCAGGTGTGCGCCAAAAGCTTAACATGCCTCGCTATGCTAACGGAATGAATCCATGTGCTATTTATGCGGTTAAGATGAGATGAGCACGACATAAACATCTTTAAACTTAGTGTTAAATTCAATCATGCAAGACGTTTTCACTATTGGTTGTTTATAGCAAATAGGCGTTAAATATAAACTTGAGCATGGTGCATCCCAAAGGTGTATGGATGGAATATATCAATTATTTTAAGCGTAAATTAAAAACTCAGCAGCAAATTGGCTTATGGGTAGGTTTAGCAGATGCGTATGGTACTGAAATTGCTGCCAATGCAGGCTATGACTGGCTTTTAATTGATGGGGAACATGCACCGAGTGATTTAAGAACCACTTTGTCACAATTACAAAGTATTGCGGCTTATCCCTCTCAAGCGGTGGTGCGCCCGCCGATTGGCAGTGTGCAACTCATTAAACAACTGTTGGATATTGGCGTACAAACTTTGCTGATTCCTATGGTTGAAAGCGTTGAACACGCTGAGTTGATGGTCAAAGCGGTACGTTATCCACCTGAAGGTATTCGCGGCGTAGGCGCAGCTTTAGCACGTGCAACTCGCTGGAACAGTATTCCAAATTATTACGCGACAGCGCATGAAAATATTTGTTTGCTCATTCAAATTGAATCGGTCACAGGTTTAGAAAATCTGGATGCTATTTTACAAGTCGATGGGATTGATGGGGTGTTTATTGGTGCGGTGGATTTATCTGCCACGATGGGTTATGAAGGCAATCCGAACCATCCAGAAGTACAAGCCGCTGTGGTCGATGCGATTCAACGGATTCGTGCAGCAGGCAAAGCAGCAGGGATTTTATCGACCCAACATGAAGTGACACAAAAGTATTTGGATTTAGGCACAGAATTTGTGGCAGTTGGGGTAGATACCAGTGTGTTGATGACTTCGCTGCGTGAGTTGTTGGCTAAATATAAAGCAGATGCCGAAGTCATTCAGTTTGAAGGCGGGTACTAAAATATAAAAGT
Source organism: Acinetobacter sp. YH16051 (assembly GCF_013417135.1). Taxonomy (NCBI): domain Bacteria; kingdom Pseudomonadati; phylum Pseudomonadota; class Gammaproteobacteria; order Moraxellales; family Moraxellaceae; genus Acinetobacter; species Acinetobacter sp. YH16051. The sequence continues at coordinate 31,857 of NZ_VPEN01000008.1, forward strand.
CCAATATTTATTGGGTATTTCTTCAATATAAACTATTTGGATTTTGTAGAAGATGTTTTGATAGAGTGGGTTCTATTCTAAAAATTTTTTTATTTCCTTCTGTTTTACCTGTATTAAAAATAAATTTAATTGTTTCTAGCCAAACTACTGCTTGATCATTTGGATTTAATGCTTTTTCTTGAACTTTGTCATTCATAAATAAAGATAAGATGTTTTTCTCTTCATAAGAAAGCTTTGTTAGTTTATTGATTAATTCTTTATTTTTATTTGAAAAAGAAAACTCCTGATCCTTCTTAGCTTTGATCATTGATAATAAATCATATAGCATGAGTGAGATACTAAATAAGAAAATGATCAATAGAAAAGTGAAATTTTTTTGAACAAAAGACGATAAGTGTTCATCTAAATTAATAGCAGCTACAAAAAATATTAATAGCATAAAAATGGAAAATACAGCATTTATTTTTTGAACGTTGAATTTCATATTATAAATTTTTAAAACTAAGTTATTGAAATATTAATATATTAAAAACGGATTTGGCAAGTCTTAGAAGTTAATGTTGTCAACTTTTATCCTAGTAACTCCATTTCTTTAATTTTAATTCCATATTGTTTTGTTGTGGATTAATTTCTAAAATTTGTGCAGCATCTGTGCGCCAATCGCCTAATACAATTCTTGGCTTACCGTGTTCATTGTGAATATTTGGACGATGCGTATGCCCATGAATTAACACATCTGCATGCTGCAAGGCTTGTGCAACTGCATCTGCATTCACGTCCATGACGTCATAACTTTTAACTTGATTGGCTTGTTGGCTTTTTTTTCGGAAACCTTGTGCAAGTTTTTGTCTAAAAGCCAATGGTGTTTTCTTTAAGATGGCTAAAATGATGGGGTTTCGAATGATTTTACGGAATTTCTGATAAGATACATCATCGGTGCACAGGGCATCGCCATGTTCTAAACGTACTCGTTGCGAGCCAATTTGCAGCGTGTACACATCGGGCAGGAGTTGCCCTGAAAACTGATCTAGAAATTTCTGACCTAAAGCAAAATCTCGATTGCCGACAATAAAGTAAATATGATTACCAGCAGCTTGGCTAAACTGCTTTAAATGTGCAACAACTTCATCGAGCCACGCTGCGGTGTAATCATCGCCAATCCATGCATTAAACCAGTCGCCTAAAATATACAGTTGGGTGTTTTTATTTTGATAAGCGTCTAGCAAATCTAAAAACCCCCGAACAAGTCGAGGGTGATTTGGTGACAAGTGTAAATCTGCGATAAACAGATAGGTCACGAATTATTCCTTGGAATCTCCCTCAATCCCTCTTTTAAAAGAGGGATTTCTCCTCCCTAAACGAATTTTAAAGCAGTACTTTAAAATGATGTGCGTAAGCGAGGTCGGGTAAGATTCTTATTCAGCAATGATTTTTGCAGATTCAATCACCACATTTTCTAGTGGAACATCTGCGTGATAACCACGGTTGCCAGTACGCACGCCTTTAATTGCATCTACAACGTCCATACCTTCAACAACTTTACCAAACACGGCATAACCCCAACCTTGTGCAGTTTTGCCTGTGTGGTTTAAGAAAGAGTTATTTTTTACGTTAATGAAGAACTGTGCAGAAGCAGAGTGAGGTGCTTGGGTACGTGCCATTGCAATTGTACCAACATCGTTGCTTAAGCCGTTGTCTGCTTCGTTTTCAATCGCATCACGTGTTGCTTTTTCTTTGAAGTTTTCATCCATGCCACCGCCTTGGATCATGAAACCATCAATAACACGGTGGAAAATTACGCCGTCATAAAAACCATCACGAACGTATTCTAAGAAGTTAGCAACTGTAATTGGTGCTTTTTCAGCGTTCAATTCTAAAACAATACGACCTTTATTGGTGTTTAATTCGACTTGAGGAAAACTCATTGTGTAATCTCCTAAACATGGACACGAATGCCATGGGTTTTTTGGTTGAGAGAAGCATAAGCAAACTGTAAACTACAAGGCAAGTAAAAACGTTATTTTCTTTGTTAAAAACAAGGAAAAGCGTTCTAATGGGTGATGTATGCTTCACTACTGAAGTTTCTGTAACCTAGTTTATCCAATTTTATTTTAGAAGTGATTTTATTGCTATGAAGCCAAATGATGTTGTTGCATCTCTGCCAAACACCCCGACACCAAGTTCAAATGCCTCTGTCGATGCTGTGCAGCAAGAACAACAGCCGGGCTTAGACTTTATACGTCAAGTCATTACCGATGATATTGCGGCGGGTCGCACTCAGCAGGTGGTGACACGTTTTCCACCTGAGCCGAATGGTTATTTGCATATTGGTCACGTGAAAGCAATTTGCTTGAACTTTGGCATCGCACAAGAATATCAAGGGGTGTGTAACTTACGTTTTGATGACACCAACCCAGATGCAGAAGAACAAGAATATGTTGATGGTATTGCCAATGACGTGAAATGGCTGGGTTTTGAGTGGAATGGCGAACCACGCTATGCATCAAGCTATTTCGATCAATTATATACATGGGCAATTCAGCTGATCGAACAAGGCGATGCTTATGTCGATTTGCAAACCCCTGATGAGATTAAGCTCAATCGTGGTTCTTTTGTAGAGCCGGGTAAAAATTCGCCATATCGTGATACGCCAGTAGCAGAAAACTTGGCTTTATTTGAAAAAATGCGCAATGGTGAATTAGGCGAAGGTCAGGCAGTACTCCGTGCCAAAATTGATATGGCTTCACCAAACGTACACATGCGTGATCCGATTTTGTATCGTGTTTTACATTCATCGCATCACCAAACGGGCGATAAATGGAAAATGTACCCAATGTATGATTATGCGCATCCATTATCAGATGCCATTGAAGGCATTACTCATTCACTATGTACTTTAGAATTCCAAGACCATCGTCCATTCTATGATTGGGTGGTGGAAAAGGTGAAATCCGAGGCTGTGCCGCGTCAGTATGAATCTAGCCGTTTGAATATTGATTACACCATCACATCTAAGCGTAAATTGCGTAAATTGGTTGAAGGCGGTTTTGTGAATGGTTGGGATGACCCACGTATGCCAACAGTGGTAGGTATGCGTCGTCGTGGCTTTACACCAGAAGGTTTGCGTGATTTCTGTAAGCGTGTAGGTGTGTCTAAGTCGGATGGTATTGTGGATGTTGCAATGCTTGAATATTGCATCCGTCAGTCATTGGAAAATACTGCAGCACGTGGTATGGCGGTGTTAAATCCACTTAAAGTGACTTTGACTAACTTGCCAGAAGCATTAGATTTGGTCCATGCACGTCATCCAAATGTAGATATGGGCGAGCGTAGTATTCCACTGACTTCTGAAATTTATATTGACCGTAAAGACTTTGAAGAAGTGCCGCCTAAAGGTTTCAAGCGTTTAGTGCCAGAAGGTGAGGTGCGTCTACGCCATGCTTATGTAATCAAGTGTGATGAAGTGATTAAAGATGCCAACGGCGAAGTTATTGAGCTGAAATGTTCAATTGACCCTGAAACTTTGGGCAAAAACCCAGAAGGTCGTAAAGTCAAAGGCGTGATTCACTGGGTATCTGCAAGTAAAGGCGTTGCGGCAGAAGTTCGTTTATATGATCGCTTATTTACTGAGTCTGATCCAGAAGTGGGTGATGATTTCTTGGCGAATTTAAACCCCGAATCGTTGACTGTGGTACAAGCCATTGTTGAACCTGCATTGGCAACAGCACAACCAGAAGATCGTTTCCAATTTGAACGTGAAGGTTATTTTGTTGCAGATCAGTATGATCACAGTGCGGAAAAACCAGTGTTTAACCGCATTTTAGACTTAAAAGACAGCTTCAAACCTGGCAAGTAACACCTTATTTAAGTTTTAGCTTGCAACTTGAAAGCCCAACTTGATCAATTCAGGTTGGGCTTTTGGTTTTATCTATTTGAGGTTTATAGAATATTTTGTGAGATATACAGTGTCGCTAAAATGACTGCGATTAGCGGTTTTTATGCTGTTCCTGCTTCATCAGGATTTGCGGTAACTGCATTTTGGCTTTATCGCGTAGTTTCTTCTTAATATAGAGCACTAAAGCAAAGCAAGTGGTGGTCAGGGTCAGCATCATACTGTTCATATAACTCATCAATGAACTGACATAACCAATGGTGGTTAAACGATCCATCATCTTAAATACTTGCGGGCTGCTTTCCACACCTGTAATTGCCCAAGTGCATAAATGTTCACAGTTATTCATAATCAGATGATAATTGTTTTCATGCATTCTGGAGCGCATACGGCGTACCACTTTGCGGCCTTTATACTTGGGCGCATGATACGACTGCACAATAATATTTTTGCCGTGGCTAAACTTTTCAATACTGGTCATTTCAATCGGGTGTTTTTTAAAAAGATGTGCAAAACCCGAATAGTGAATCACGCGACCACGCCCGGCATAGATACCATGATGGCTATAGCCGAAGTGTTTCACAATTAAATGTGCCCCTAAAGGAAATCGTGTTTTCTGCTTGAGCATCGTACGCTTGACCAATAAAGTAACATGAGTAGAGAAAAGAAATCAGGTTTTATAGTGTACTGCGTCTGAAGCAAATATGCGATAACCCATTCAGTTATATGCACAATTTGTAACATAGCAGGTATGGAGATGATAATGTTTTGTTCTCGGTGGAAGTGCTTATTGCTCTGTTATTTATTCTGCACGCCTACTGCACAAGCGGAAATTCGCGCATGGACGGTTAACAACAGTAAAATCAATGCAGATGTGGTGGAAGTGACACAGTTGTCACAGTTAGGCTTATATCTGAAAGATCGGCAAGGGAAACCATATCTGCAAATTTCACAACTACAAAAAAATCTACAGTCTTGTGAAAACATGCAATTTGCCATGAATGCAGGCATGTTTCATCCAGATTATTCGCCTGTGGGTTTGTATGTGGAACAAGGACGACAACTTAAAAAGCTGAACCGACAGCAACAGGGATGGGGGAATTTTTTAATTCAGCCCAATGGTGTACTGGCGTGGAATCATCAACGGGTGTTTTTAGGAACAACCCAACAATATGCCAATCAAGCGTTCAAAGCGCAGTATGCGACACAGTCTGGCCCAATGTTAGTTATTAATCGCCAGTTAAATTCACGTTTTTTGGCAGACAGTACTTCTTATAAAATTAGAAATGGGGTTGGGTTAAAAGACCAAAGCCTGTACTTTGTGATTAGTAACACGCCTGTGAATTTTCATCAATTTGCCACCTTTTTTAAAGATGAGCTGCAAACGCCAAATGCCTTGTATTTAGATGGTTCGATTTCTACAGCGTATATTCCGCAATTACAACGTCATACTCATCCACATCGCAATTTAGGTCCAATTTTAGCTTATATAGATCATCAAGGCTGTAAACCCTAACATTGGAATTTGGTTTTGGCTTGGCTGAATTTATTGTCCAATAAAACCTAAGGCTGTGCCTTGCATCCTGCAGATTTTGACTGCTTCTTCGCTTTTCATTTGTTTGACTTCATTTTCAAATTGCTTTTTTTGTTGTTTAAGTTGCTCATCTGAAATACCCATGTTTTTAGCAAAACTTTCCATTTTCTCCCAAGTTTCGGCACATTCTTTCGGCATTGGGCTACAGGCTGTTAAACTTAGGCTGAGTAGGGCAAGACAGCTAAGGCTAGTTTTTTTCATTGTCATTTTCTCTGTTTGAATAATTCGAATTTATTGGTGTGATGATTATGTGTAGAAATATTAGCGCATGATTATGAAGATATGATTGACTGCGTTTGAAAAGATTAGCGTTTTTGTGCAAGCTCAAGCACGTATTAAGATTTATAAAATTTATTGTTTTAAGTGCCAATATATTTGAAGCAATTAAAAAAGGCACTTAGTTCAACTAAATGCCTTTTTTATCATATTCCATTACTGGAATGGTAGATGCTGGAGTTCATTTAACTCTTTGCGGCTATAACCTCGCGAAGCGAGAACCTTCTTAATCCCGATAATGACATCTTCATCTGTGGCTTTGGTTAAAGCTTCGAGAAGTTGTTCATTTGTCTTGCAAGAGCAATCATTTTCAACACAAGCAATTTGATTTTTATGCTCGTTTTGCTGTTCTGTAGAGAACAACTTTTGCCAAAAACTCATAGAGCCTTCATTCACAACCTAACATAGATCGAAATATAACCAATATAAAAAATAAATCAAGTCGACCTAAGTGATAAAAGCAGCAATCGAGTTGCAGAATTTTCGATGATATTGCATTTTTTTAACGAAATTATGACAGTTAAAGGGCTTGTAATGCTTTAACTGATTCATTTACATCATAATATTTACAAGTGCTAAAAAGGAGAACTTGTAAATATTGAAGAATAATGCAACAAATTGTTTAAATCTTTTCCAGTAAAACACCCGACTCAACATGATGGGTGTATGGGAATTGATCAAACAGTGCAAATTGCGTCACTTTATGGCTTTGACACAAGGTTTTTAAATTGTCATGCAATGTGTCTGGGTTGCACGAAATATAAATAATACGCTTAAAACGCTGTAGGAGTTTTAAGGTGTCATCGTCAATTCCTGCGCGTGGCGGATCGACAAAGACCGTATCAAAATCATAACTTGCAAGATCAATGTTCGCTTCTTGCAAGCGGCGGAATTCACGCTCACCGTTATAGGCTTGAGTAAACTCTTCAGCCGATAAGCGTGCCACTTGAATATTCTCAATCTGGTTTTGTTCAATATTCCACTGCGCTGCATATACCGAAGATTTAGCCAGTTCTGTGGCAAGTACACGACGGAAACGAGTCGATAGCGGCAGGGTAAAGTTACCATTACCACAATAAAGTTCTAATAAATCTTGCTCAGAATGTTCGGCAACCGTACATGCCCATTCCAGCATTTTTTGGCAAACTTGCGCGTTTGGCTGGGTAAAGCTGCTTTCAATTTGCTTATAGGTATAAGTGCGCTCAAAAACCTGTAATTGTTCAACTACATACTCATCGGATAGCACGAATTTTTGCCCACGGCTGCGTCCAATCAGTTTAATGTTTAATGCTTTGCTCAAAGCTTGGGCTGCAGGCTCCCAATCAGATTCAAGTTTGCGGTGATAAAGCAGTGAAACCAACATTTCGCCACTTAAAGTCGCTAAAAAATGCACTTCAAATAAACGAGCCGATAATACGGGATCGGCTTTCAGGGCGGCTAACAGCTTTGGCATTAATAAGTTAATGCTGCGGTCTGCAATCGGAAACTCATCTACACGAATAACTTTTTTCTGCTTATCTTCACTGCGTTCAAACATGGCATAAAACAGATCATCTTCAATATGCCAAATTCGGAACTCTGCCCGCATACGGTAGTTGTGTTCTGGTGAGGCAAATACTTGCAAGGCAGGCGGGTTATATTCGGCAAATTGGGCAGAAATACGGGCAACTTTTGCATCAAGTTGTTGCTGATAAGATGAGGTCATATGCAGTAAACATCACAAACACAGAGAAAGAGCGATGGTAACAAAGTTTTAAAGAGATACCTAAAACTATTATGAAAATGATGCAATCCTGCAAGATGTCAAAATAGCCTAAGCATGTTGATGACATCTTACAAGTGGAAAAATTTAGATACTGTAATTACTTTAAACTTGATGTAATTGATCGAACAATTGCTGCATGCCCTCAGTGGCAGTTTTGGAAATCCGTTGAAATTGAGCAGGAAGTTGGGCTTGCATGGCTTTTGGGTCAATATAATAAGCCTGACAATTTGCAGGAATTTCGTGTACTAATCCAGCAACAGGGTACACCACCAAACTTGTACCAATCACAATAAAAATATCGGCATCTTGAATCAAATCCAGTGCTTCTTCATAGGCAGGAACTGCTTCGCCAAACCAGACCACATGCGGACGTAAAGGATAGCCTTGTGGGCAAAGATCCTGTTGCAAGTTCAGCGAGTCACCTTCAATTGGAAAAAATTCTGTCGTGTATTGTGCATGAGGCCCTGAGCTTTTGGCTAAACGAATATTGCCGTGTAAATGCAAAACTTCTGAACTGCCTGCACGTTCATGCAAATCATCAATATTTTGGGTGATCACTTGTACATCAAAATCATCTTCAAGTTCAGCAATTAAGCGATGCGCCAAGTTAGGCTGCGCATTAAGAATGTTTTTACGACGTTCATTATAAAAGCGTTGGACTAATTCAGGATTCCTTGCCCATGCTTCAGGACTTGCGACATCCTCCACGCGATGTTTTTCCCATAAGCCATCACCATCTCTAAAGGTGTTGATTCCACTTTCTGCGCTCATACCTGCACCCGAAAAAACTACTAATTTACGCATGTTTTATTCTCTTGATGGATGGTTAGATTTGAGTATAAGTGCCGAAAATAGAAACACAAATCTACAGCTCATTTTTTCAGAATTTTAAGTATCTAAATATGTGAAAGTTTAGTGCTGTCTATAACTTTGCTGAATAATTGAATCAAAGTTCACTTTTTATTGCTTGTTATTTCATTTTAATGATAGAACATAAAGTAAAGTAGTATGACGCTACAAAATCAAATATTGATGAACCAGAACCTATAATAATGTGCAGAGGATGCCATGTCACAACACAATCCATCGCCAAATCACACGCCTGCAACTCACAGTGAAAAAGTGAAATTTGATTGGAAAGATCCTTTTTTGCTTGAACAGCAATTGACTGAAACCGAACGTATGATTCGTGATAGTGCCTATGCTTATTGTCAGGAAAAATTACTGCCGCGGGTACGTGATCAGTTTAGACATGAAACGGTAGATCGCAGCATCTTCCGTGAAATGGGTGAGCTTGGTTTGTTAGGCTCAACCATACCTGAACAATATGGCGGTGCAGGTTTAAATTATGTGAGTTATGGGCTAATTTCACGTGAAATTGAACGGGTCGATTCAGGTTATCGTTCAATGGCAAGTGTGCAAAGTTCATTGGTGATGGTGCCAATTTATGAGTTTGGCAGTGAAGCACAAAAACAAAAATATTTACCCAAACTCGCTTCGGGTGAATGGATCGGATGTTTTGGTCTGACTGAACCTGATTTTGGCTCCGACCCTGGCAGTATGAACAGCAGAGCACATAAAGTTGCAGGCGGTTATCGTTTACACGGTGCGAAAATGTGGATTACCAATAGTCCAATTGCCGATGTATTTGTGGTGTGGGCAAAAGAAGTTTCAGCAGATGGGCAAGTGGGTGATATTCGCGGTTTTATTTTAGAAAAAGGTTGGGATGGACTTTCTGCACCAATCATTCAAGGCAAGGTTGGTTTACGCGCTTCAATCACAGGTGAAATTGTCATGGACAATGTTTTTGTGCCTGAAGAAAATATGTTACCTGAAGTGCGTGGTTTAAAAGGGCCGTTCACTTGTTTAAATAGTGCACGTTATGGCATTGCTTGGGGTGCTATGGGTGCGGCTGAGTTTTGTTGGCATACTGCGCATCAATATACGATGGATCGGATTCAGTTCGGACGTCCTTTGGCGACCAATCAGCTCATTCAAAAGAAACTTGCCGATATGCAAACCGAAATCGCGCTGGGTTTACAAATTGCTTTACGTTTTGGTCGTATGAAAGATGAGGGTATTGCTTCACTCGAAGGTACTTCGCTGATTAAACGCAACAACTGTGGCAAGGCCTTAGAAATTGCTCGTATGGCGCGCGATATGCTTGGTGGGAATGGTATCAGTGATGAATATGGCGTGGCGCGGCATTTGGTCAATTTGGAAGTCGTGAATACCTATGAAGGGACGCACGATGTGCATGCGCTAATTTTAGGTCGTGCGCAAACGGGTATCGCGGCTTTTGCCAATTAAATCTAGATCTAAACTAAATCTAGGTCTAATGATGCTACGGTGGAAAATATTGCAAACCACATTTTCCACCGTTTTACTTTAGCTGTTTAGTTTTAAAAATTGGCTAATTTCCTGATTAAATTTCAACGGTTCGGTCAGTAAAGGGGTATGCCCAGATTGGTGAAATATGACTTGTTTCGCATTCGGCATAGCTTCTACCACTTGACGTTGTCCTTCTGCCGCATACAAGGTCGATTGTGCGCCTGTAAAAAAGACTGTCGGACAACCCAGTTGAGTTAAAGCCTCACGATAATCTTCCTGATGGTGTAAATAATTGTCGATATACCAGCGTAAATAATCTAAACGCTGTGTAGGTAAAATATAGCGTTGTAAAACAGGACGTTTGACGGCCAGTTTAAATAAAAACGGACTGATTTTATTGCTGGCTTGTAATTCTATAAATTCTAGCCAAAGTTCGACTAAGTTTTTACGCTGCAACACATCCATTTGTTGAATATCAGTATATTGCGCGTGATCATGTAAAAACTCGGACAGATGAATCAATAACTGTTTAAATTGTTGATGTTGATTGCCAAATAAGCCATAAGGCCAGTTTTCATCTACCCCAATTTTTGGTGCTTGGTCAATTTGTAAATAACTGCTTAAATGCGCAGCCAATTGTCCATATTGCATGCCATGCATGGCAGTGGTTGCCCCCATGGAATAGCCAATCAGTTTAAATTGTTGCAGGTTCTGTTGTTGAAGCAGACTGTTTAAATCTTGCCAATGGCTCGAAATAGCATCCAGTTCTGGAACGGCACACAGGTTTGAACCCCCAAAACCACGCCAGTCTGGAATAATAAAACGATACTGCTTTTTATGTTGATACAGAAATGGCAACCATTGCCAACTGTGCATGCCTAAACCTGAAAGCACAACCACAGGCTCACCTTGACCAAATTCACGTACAAATAGAGCTTCGCCATCGGGCATGCGGTAAAAAGGCATCAGCATTTCCTTGCATGGTTGTAATTAAAGATGCGTTATTCTTTATAGCATAGCCTGATCATTTCTGTATGGTGAGCAACCCTGATTTCACATTGATGTGGTTGCTATTACTTAAAAATATACTTTTAAGATGAGGCTTCGGCATCAAACTTTTTCAGTTCAGGAATCACATTTTCTAGCCATTCAATCCAGCCAATTTCCTGATCTATCCCTAGCTGCAAAATCATTTTATGAATATACAGGGTACGGTTGTTCGCAGGTGCTTGGCTAAAGTCTTTGGCAAAAATCTGTTGATAGGTGTGCAACTTGGCTTTGTGAAGCAGCAAATGTCGTTCTAGTTCGGGTAAGACGCTGTTGCCGCCAAGTTGGGCTTCGGCACGTAAACGTACCATAAGTTCTTCGCGTAATTGTGCAGGCGGGCTTTGCTCGACCATCCAGTTTGCCAGTTCATGCCGCCCCAAAGCTTCTACCTGATAGGTTTTGCTACGACTGCTAGAATCTTCATCTTCTAAGGTTGAAATCCAACCTTTTTTCAGCATGGTATTTAGTTCGCGATAAATTTGTTGATGGGTCGCATTCCAGAAAAACCCCATAGAGCGGTCAAAACGGCGTGCCAATTCAATACCGTTACTGGGTTTTTCAATTAAACTGGTCAATAAAACGTGAGCGAGCGACATAAACAGAGCAACTTTATTTTTTTCAGCTTTAATTATGCAACATGTTGCATAAAAATTAAATCTAGAATATAAAAGTATGCAACAAGTTGCATTAAGCATAAAACAGCCAGCATTTTTGCCAGCAGGGAGATTCTATGTCTGACTATCCACATTTACTTGCGCCTTTAGATTTAGGCTTTACCACTTTAAAAAATCGGGTCTTAATGGGTTCAATGCACGTTGGACTAGAAGAAGCACCGGGTGGATACGAACGTATGGCGGCTTTTTATGCAGAGCGTGCCAAAGGTGGCGTTGGGCTGATTGTAACAGGTGGTATTTCACCGAATGATGCAGGCTTAACCTTTGCGGGCGGCAATAAACTTGATACTCGTCAAGAAGCAGAAAAACATAAAGTGGTGACTCAGGCTGTGCATGATGCAGGCGGCAGAATTGCTTTACAGATTTTACATACGGGACGTTATTCCTATCAGCCCGATATTGTCGCACCGTCAGCAATTCAGGCACCGATTAACCCAAGTAAACCACATGCACTAACATCGGCAGAAGTACAGCAAACCATTGCCGACTTTGTGAATTGTGCCAAATTGGCACAATACGCAGGCTATGATGGTGTCGAAATCATGGGTTCGGAAGGCTATTTAATTAATGAGTTTATTGTTGCGCGTACCAACCATCGTGATGATGAATGGGGCGGCAGTTATGAAAACCGTATTCGTTTCCCAATTGAAATTGTTAAACGTACCCGTGCAGAAGTGGGTGAAAACTTTATTATTATTTACCGCTTGTCGATGTTGGATTTAGTCGAAGGCGGTTCGAGTTTTGAAGAAGTGGTGCAATTGGCACAAGCGATTGAAAAAGCAGGTGCAACCATTATCAATACAGGGATTGGCTGGCATGAAGCACGTATCCCAACCATTGCTACCAAAGTCCCTCGCGCAGCTTTTACATGGGTGACAGAGAAATTAAAAGGTTTGGTTAAAGTGCCACTGATCACTTCAAACCGTATTAACACCCCTGAAATGGCTGAGCATGTTTTGGCTGCAGGACATGCCGATATGGTATCGATGGCACGTCCAATGTTGGCAGATGCTTTCTTTGTGCAAAAAGCAGAGCAAGGTCGCAGTGATGAAATCAACACATGTATTGGTTGTAACCAAGCTTGTTTAGACCATATTTTCTCAATGAAGATTGCTTCATGTTTGGTCAATCCACGTGCTTGCCATGAAACAGAACTCATTTTTAAAGAAGCAACACAGACTAAAAAAATTGCGGTGATTGGTGCAGGGCCTGCAGGTTTGAGCTTTGCAACCTATGCTGCAGAACGTGGGCATCAGGTGACGATTTTTGAAGCATCGAATCAAATTGGTGGGCAGTTTAATATTGCTAAAACCATTCCTGGTAAAGAAGAGTTTTACGAAACTTTGCGCTATTTCAAACGCCAAATTGAGCTGCAACCGAATATTAAATTGGTATTGAATCATACGGCTAGTTTTGAACAATTGCTCAATGCTGACTTCGATGATGTGGTTGTGGCAACAGGTGTAACCCCGCGTCAATTGGATATCGCAGGTATTAATCACCCTAAAGTGCTGAGCTATATTGAGGTATTAAAAGAGCGTAAGCCTGTAGGTCAACGTGTTGCGATTATTGGCGCTGGTGGTATTGGTTTTGATACTGCAGAATATTTAAGCCATGAAGGTGAAAGTGGTAGTCTAAATCCTGAAAAATTCTACGATGAATGGGGAATTGATACCAATTATGCGCATGTCGGTGGTTTAAAAGCAGCAAAAGTTGAAGAATCGCCACGTGAAATTTATTTATTGCAACGTAAAGCATCATCCGTGGGTGCTGGCTTGGGTAAAACAACAGGCTGGATTCATCGTACAGGTTTAAAAAACCGTGACGTTAAAATGATTGCAGGGGCAAGTTATGACCTGATTGATGATCAAGGCTTGCACATCACCGTCAATGGTCAAAGTACAGTGCTCGAAGTTGATCATGTGGTGATTTGTGCAGGGCAAGAGTCTTACACCGCCATGTATGAGCAATTACAGGCAGCAGGCAAAAATGTGCATTTAATTGGTGGGGCGAAAGAAGCAGGCGAGTTAGATGCCAAACGTGCAATTCGTCAGGGTGCTGAATTGGCAGCGAAAATTTAATGTAATTCCTTCTCCCTCTCCTTTGGGAGGGGGCTGGGGAGAGAGTTAATAATCGCTTCTGCCCAGTGCAGCAGTGCTTCAGTCTCACTCAGGGACTCTGCATAGAAATGAAATATCAAAACAAAAAAAAGGAACTTAACATGACTTTGGAAACAACAAAATTAGCGGTACAGCGTTGGCATACAATGCTGCAAAACCATGATATGTCTATTTTGAGTGAATTGCTGGCAGATGATGTGGTGTTTCGTTCACCTGTAGCGTACCAACCTTATGCGGGTAAACAAGTGGTATTTTTTATTTTGACCAATGTAATTCAGGTCTTTGAAAACTTTACTTATCACCGTGAGTTTTATACTGAAGATGGTTGCAATGTTGTACTTGAATTTTCCGCCAATGTGGGAGATAAAAAACTTAAAGGAATTGATATGATTCAATTCAATACACAAGGACAAATTGTGGACTTTGAAGTGATGATTCGCCCGAAAAGTGGTTTAGAGGCATTGGCTGTGCAAATGGGACAACGTATGGCTGCCTTTATGCCAACCGAAAAATAAAATACCGCGTGTGTATGGCAATGAAGTTGTTTTATAGAAATCGGTTTCGGGTTGGCATGCTTGAAAGTGCATGTATTGCTTGGGAGTAAAATGATGTCTACATTACAAAAAATAGCGAAAATTACACAAGCGGTTTTAGATCAGGTCACAGGCGCAGATTTACCGACGTTGTATTATCATCCACATGGAGAAATCCGTCGGGTATTGGATTATTTACCACAGCTCAAAGAAAAATACCGTCCAACACCGTGGCTGTCCAATACACATGCGCATCTTTTATATTTTGATTTAATTAAAAAGAAAACCATTCGTCAGCAGTATGATCGGGTTGATCAACTCACTATGCAAGATGGCGGTATCACCGCAGTTGCTTGGGTGGGTTATGACTTACCTGCAGATACTCCCACAATTGTTTTAATGCATACCATTACAGGTTCTTTGGAAAGTATGCGTGAGTTGGTGCGCGATTTACATCAACAGACACAGTGGCGTATTGCCTTATGTTTACGTCGTGGGCATGGCAATTTACCTATGCCTGTACCACAAATGAATCTGTTTGGTTCGACGCATGATTTGCGTGAACAAATAGTGTTTATTCAGCAACAATTTCCACAATCTGAATTATATGCTGTTGGTTCTTCCGCAGGGACAGGATTATTGGTGCGCTATTTGGGCGAAGAAGGCGAGCAAACCCCAATTAAAGCCGCGTTTGCACTGTGCCCAGGATATAACACTGAACTAGGCTTTCAGCATGTGCATCCTTTTTACAGTAAAGTGATGACCAAAAAATTATTCCAGTTTTTTATTCAGCCCCATCAGGACATTTGGCAAAACGTAAAATCTTTATCGCAAGTGTTAAGTGCGACTACATTGGCAGAGTTTGAAAAGGCGTATTTTGAATTGGCGGGTTTTGAAGATTATGACAGCTACACACAAGCCATTAACCCAATTTATGTGTTTGAGAATGTCAAAATTCCGCTTATGGTTTTAAATGCAGAAGATGACCCAGTGTGCCACATCAAAAACTTTGATCCTTATAAAGAAACCATACGGAAAATGCCAAATATTATGGTAGTGACGACCCGTAAAGGCAGTCATTGTGGTTTTTATGAAGGTGTCGGTTTTACTAAATCTTGGGCATCGCGTTTAATTTCTAATTATTTTAAAGTGCAATCGCAGTTGCTGCAGGCAAGTTAAAGTGAAGCGCACAAACCTATATAGAAATAGGTAGCTGTATTGCAAATGTATTCACGAGTTATCTCAGCGAAGACTCATCCAAATGAATAAAAAACCCAGTACACAATGACTGGGTTTTTTTAACGTCAATTCAAATCTAAGATAAGAACTTACACCTTAAAACTGACTTTAACTTAAAGCTTAGTTTTAAGTGAGCACTTAGTTCTCAAGTGCTGGGGTTGCAGCAGCAATCGCAGCGGCAACAGCATCATCTTCAGATTGAGCACCTGTGTTATTGCTTGGACGTGCTTGAGTTGGTTTATCTTCTGCTACAGGAGCTGCCGCTTTCGGCGCAGGCGCAGGTGCAGCAGCAGGTTGTGCAGGTGTTTCACGACGGATTTCAGTTGTGGTGTTCGCTGTTTCAGTGCGCTCCACTTCTACCTGTGCAGGCGCTTCTGGTTCAGCATCTTGAATGTTTTCAACAGGTTCTAGTGGTTCAAATTGAGCAGTTTCAGTAGTTTGTTCAGTTTGAACCTCTACTTGTTCTTGCTCATCTTGCTTTGGCTGTTCTTTTTTTACACATGCAGTTAATAACAACGCCGTTGCAATTGCACCACAAATTAAAAGTTTCTTATTCATAATTGCACAAAATAAAAGATCGGATAGACGGACGTATTATAGCAATAAAATGACAGATGAAAATCCTCTCAAGAAGTTCTAATTTTTTATAGGAAATGCTGATAGAATAACCAATTGTTTATTGTTCTATGAATTGATGCGGAATGACTTTGCTTTATTGGTGCAGAGTAAAGTAAAATTGCGCAACATTGCAGGCCGATTTAGGCTCGATTGTACGAGAAACCCAATGACCCATTTTATTTTCGTGACTGGTGGTGTAGTTTCATCACTAGGTAAAGGTATTTCAGCTGCTTCAGTTGCTGCACTTTTAGAAGCCCGTGGTTTAAAAGTAACCATGGTCAAAATGGATCCATACATTAATGTCGATCCAGGGACAATGAGTCCTTTCCAACATGGTGAAGTTTTTGTCACAGAGGATGGTGCCGAAACTGACTTAGATTTGGGTTATTACGAACGTTTCTTGCGTCGTGCGAAAATGACCAAGTTAAATAACTTTACATCTGGTCGCGTGTATCAAGACGTTCTAAACAAAGAGCGCCGTGGTGATTACTTGGGCGGTACTGTTCAGGTGATTCCACACATTACCGATAATATTAAAGAACGTGTACTTCGCGCTGGCGAAGGCTACGATGTCGCAATCGTAGAAATTGGCGGTACAGTAGGCGACATTGAATCTCTCCCATTCATGGAATCTGTACGTCAATTGATGGTGGAATTAGGGCATAAGCGTACTATGCTCATGCACTTAACTTTATTGCCATATATCAAATCTGCGGCAGAGTTAAAAACCAAGCCAACTCAACACTCAGTTAAAGAATTGTTATCTATCGGTATTCAGCCAGATATTCTCATCTGCCGTACTGAACATGATGTTGATGCTGACACTACCCGTAAAATTGCGTTATTTACCAACGTAGAAGCACGTGCGGTTGTGGTATGTAAAGATGCCAAAACCATCTACCAAATTCCGCGTACATTCTATGAACAAGACGTTGATGATTTAATTTGTGAGCGTTTTGGCTTCAATGATCTTCCAGAAGCAGATTTATCTGATTGGGATAACGTAGTTGATGCATTATTGAACCCTGAATACAGCGTTCGTGTGGCGATGGTGGGTAAATATGTTGAACTGCCAGATGCCTATAAATCTGTAAACGAAGCATTATTGCATGCGGGTATTCAAAACCGCGTCAAAGTTGAAATTGACTATGTCAATGCAGAAGACCTTGAAAGCCAAGACGTTAATACTGTACTTAAAGATGCCGATGCAATTTTAGTTCCGGGCGGCTTTGGTGAGCGCGGTACCGAAGGTAAAATGCAAGCCATCAAATATGCACGTGAAAACGGTGTCCCATTCTTGGGAATCTGTTTGGGTATGCAATTGGCTGTGATTGAATATGCACGTAATGTGGCAGGTATTGCCGATGCAAGTTCAACAGAGTTTAACCGTTCGACTATGTCGCCACTTATTGGTTTGATTACTGAATGGTTAGATGAGCGCGGCGAAGTTCAACAGCGTTCTGTCGATTCTGACTTGGGCGGCACTATGCGTTTAGGTGCACAAAAATCTGAATTGGTTGAAGGTACCAAAACTCGTGAAGTGTATGGTTCTGCAGAAATTGTAGAGCGCCATCGCCATCGCTATGAAATGAATAACCGTTATATTCCTGTGCTTGAAGAAGCAGGTCTTAAAATTTCGGGTTATTCACCAATTCAGCACTTGGTTGAAACTGTTGAAATTCCGCAACATCCTTGGTTTATTGCGGTACAATTCCACCCAGAATTTACCAGCTCGCCACGTGATGGACATCCATTGTTTGCTGGCTTTATCGGTGCGGCAAAACAACAGCATCAAAAAACCAAATAAGATGGCTTTAGGGATAAACTAGGAAGTTGAAATGTCACAATTAAAACCACAAGAAATTGTACGTTTGGGTGATATACAAATGGCGAATCATTTGCCATTTGTATTGTTTGGCGGCATGAATGTACTTGAGTCTAAAGACCTTGCATTTGAAATTGCTGAAACTTATGTGGATATTTGCACACGCTTAAATATCCCGTATGTATTCAAAGCCAGTTTTGACAAAGCCAACCGTTCTAGCCTGAACTCATTTCGTGGTCCCGGTTTAGAAAAAGGCATTGAATGGCTGGCTGACATTAAAAAGCATTTTAATGTGCCAATTATTACCGATGTGCATGAGCCGTATCAGGCTGCGCCTGTGGCAGAAGTGGCAGATATTATTCAGCTTCCTGCGTTTTTAAGTCGCCAAACCGATTTGGTTGAAGCGATGGCAAAAACTCAAGCCATTATCAACATCAAAAAAGCACAATTCCTTGCGCCGCACGAAATGCGTCATATTTTGCATAAGTGTTTAGAAGCAGGGAATGACAAATTGATTCTTTGTGAGCGTGGTTCAGCATTTGGTTACAACAACTTGGTTGTCGATATGCTGGGCTTTGACATCATGAAAGAAATGAATGTACCTGTGTTCTTTGATGTAACCCATGCTTTGCAAACTCCGGGTGGTCGTGCAGATTCGGCAGGTGGTCGTCGTGCACAAATTACCACCTTGGCACGTGCAGGTATGGCAACTGGCTTGGCAGGTTTATTCCTAGAAGCACATCCTGAACCAGAGCAGGCAAAGTGTGATGGCCCATGTGCATTGCGTCTATCACAACTTGAGCCGTTCTTGGCACAGCTTAAAGAATTGGATACCTTGGTAAAAGGTTTCCAAAAGCTAGATACACACTAAATTAGATCCATATTAAATTATAGACTCATTGATGCCTAAAGCATCACGTTATTAATCAACTGAGGAATTGTTCATGAGCCAAATCGTTGACATTCGTGCACGTGAAATTTTGGACTCTCGTGGTAACCCAACCATCGAAGCAGACGTAATCTTAGCATCTGGCGTAGTTGGCCGTGCATGTGCACCATCAGGTGCTTCAACTGGTTCTCGTGAAGCTCTAGAACTTCGTGATGGCGATAAAGCACGTTACTTGGGTAAAGGCGTTAAAACTGCGGTAAATAACGTCAATACTTTAATTCGTGATGCTTTACTTGGTAAGTCTGTGTTTGAACAAAAAGACATCGACAACACCATGATTGCGCTTGATGGTACTGAAAACAAAGAAAAATTAGGTGCTAACGCAACTTTAGCCGTGTCTTTGGCTGCTGCGCGCGCTGCTGCTGATGAAAAGAAAATTCCTCTTTTCCAATACATCGCAGACCTTCGTAACAACAGCATTTTAACCATGCCTGTACCAATGATGAACATCTTAAATGGTGGTTCACACGCAGACAACAACGTTGATATTCAAGAGTTCATGATTGAGCCAGTGGGCTTTACTTCATTCTCTGAAGCATTACGTGCTGGTGCAGAAATTTTCCACTCATTAAAATCTGTATTGAATCAAAAAGGTTTAAACACAGCAGTGGGTGATGAAGGTGGTTTTGCGCCAAACTTACGTTCTAACGAAGAAGCAATCACAGTTATTCTTGAAGCTATTGAGAAGACTGGCTACAAAGCGGGTTCTGACATCATGTTGGCGCTTGACTGTGCATCTTCAGAATTCTACAAAAATGGTCAGTACATTCTTGCAGGTGAAGGCAACAAAGCATTCACAAGCAACCAATTCTCTGACTATTTAGCTGGTCTTGTAAATCAATATCCAATTATCTCAATTGAAGATGGTTTAGATGAGTCTGATTGGGAAGGTTGGTCTTACCTCACTTCGATCTTAGGTGACAAGATTCAATTGGTCGGTGATGACTTGTTCGTTACTAACCCGAAAATCTTACAACGCGGTATCGATGAAAAAGTAGGTAACTCAATCCTGATCAAGTACAACCAAATTGGTACTTTGACTGAAACGCTTGATGCAATTTACCTTGCGAAAGCCAATGGTTACACAACTGTTATTTCACACCGTTCAGGTGAAACTGAAGATTCTACAATTGCGGATCTTGCAGTAGGTACAGCAGCAGGTCAAATCAAGACTGGTTCACTGTGCCGTTCTGACCGTGTAGCAAAATATAACCAATTACTTCGTATTGAAGAATTGACGAATGCTGCATATCGCGGTAAAGCTGAGTTCAAAGGTTTGAACTAAGCGAAATCAGTAGATGTCATTATTAAATGTATTTGACTCCAAAGCGAGTAAAGCATTGTTGGGCCTTGCGATCTTTTTGATCGCAGGGTTTCAATATTTACACTGGTTTGGTGAAGGTGGTTATCGTGACCATGCTGCACTGACAGAAAAAATCCAACAACAAATAGAATTAAATACAGAGCTGAAGGAGCGCAATCGTGTACTTGCAGCAGAAGTTTATGATTTAAAAAATGGGGTAGAAGCCATTGAAGAGCATGCCCGTTTAGATTTAGGCTTAATTAAGCCACATGAAACCTTTGTGCAAATGAGCACCATCAGCACACAATATAAACCAATTTATATTCAACCAAATTCCACAGTAGATTTACGCACCAATGAATCACAACAACCTGCAGCAGCAACCGCCCCGACACCCTAAACTTTGGGCGGTTATTCCCGCAGCGGGTTCTGGTAGTCGTTTTTCTAGAACTGAACTTAAACAATATCAGTATATTCAAGATCAAACAGTCTTAGCGCACAGCATCGCACGTTTAAATCACTTGCCTTTAGCGGGTTATGTTTTGGCGATTGGTCAAGCAGATGATGTGGCGCAAAACCTAAACTTGGCAGAAAAAGAAAAAGCACATTTTTGCGTAGGTGGTGCAGAGCGAGTGAATTCAGTCTTGAATGCACTGCATTATTTATCTGAAATCGCCCATGTAGATGACTGGGTTTTGGTGCATGATGCAGCGCGTCCTTGTGTGACAGCTGCTTGCCTTGAACAGTTGTATCAGACTGCACTGGCAACAGATCAAAGTGCAATTTTGGCTATTCCAGTGCGTGATACTTTAAAAAAGGTAAGCCAAGGCACAAAAATTGAAACCACGGTAAGCCGTGACCAACTTTGGCAAGCGCAAACTCCGCAAATTGCTAAACTTGATGTGCTTAAAACAGCCATTGAATCTGCATTAAAACAGCAATTGACGATTACCGATGAGGCCAGTGCTTTAGAAGCAGCAGGGCAAATTGTAAATGTTGTGCACGGTCGTTCGGATAATATTAAAATCACCTATCCCGATGATTTAGAGCTGGCACGTTTAATTTTAGCCTCACAACAACATGGATGATAAAAATCTAGTGTAATTAACACCGCGTTAAACTTGAATCTTCAACGATTAAGCTTTAATGATTCACTCTGTGCCGCTTTGCTTCTATAATTGTCCATCCTGTCTATTTTAAATACCTTTGAGTCGCATGAATCCATCGCAGCAGTATCGTTTTTTACGTCACTCATTACGTGATGGTAGAAGCATTAAAAATGATTCCTCACGCTGGACTAAATTACATTTAGATCCATGGTTGCTGTGTTTTCTGATTTTAAATGCGATTCTGGGTTTAATGGTGGTATATAGTGCCACCGCGCAAGATATGGGGATGGTGCTGCGTCAAGCAACCAGTTTTGGCATTGGTTTTATCGCCATGATTATTTTGGCGCAAATTCCGCCTAAGGTATATCAAGCTGCCAGTCCATATTTTTATATCTTTGCAGTCATCATGCTGGCTTTGGTTTTGGTCATTGGTGAAACCCGTATGGGGGCAAAACGCTGGATCAGCTTGCCGGGTATTGGCAGTATGCAACCCAGTGAATTTATGAAATTTGCCATGCCATTGATGATGGCGTGGTATTTTTCGCGTCGTGCTTTCCCGCCTAAATTGATCCATATCATTGTCGCTTTAGTGATTATGATGATTCCTTTTGTCTTGGTGGCATTGCAACCCGATTTAAACATTGGTTTGATTATTCCTGGTGTCTTTGCGCTATTTTTAAGTGGCATGTCATGGCGATTAATCTTAGGAGCAATCACTGCATTGGCGCTCGCAGCACCATTGCTTTGGATGTTCTTTTTGCAGGAGTACCAAAAGAAAAGGGTACTAACCTTATTTGACCCAGAGTCGGATGCCTTGGGGGCAGGCTGGAATATTATTCAATCTAAAATTGCCATTGGTTCAGGCGGCTTTACAGGTAAAGGTTATTTAGAAGGAACGCAATCACATTTGGGTTATCTGCCTGAACATCATACTGACTTTATTATGTCGACCTATGCCGAAGAATTTGGTTTTATTGGCGTATTTTTACTGTTCAGTTTGTTTGCTGCCATTATTTTACGTTGTTTGATGATTGGGATGAATTGTTTCCATAATTTTGGACGTTTGTATGCAGGCACGGTTGGTCTGACTTTCTTTTTCTTTGTATTTCTAAACTCAGGGATGGTGAGTGGTATTTTACCTGTAACGGGTGACCCATTGCCGCTGATGAGTTATGGTGGAACGGCTGTTATTTCCATGTTGGCGAGTATGGGGATTGTGATGTCTATCCATACTCATCGTTAATACAGAATCCATCTGAAAGATGATGTAGGTGAGTTTTGCTATTATCATCTTTTTCTCTTTTTGTGGTTTTAAAAAGCCTAAGCAATTAGGATAAACACAAAACAATCCTTATAATATCCAGTAAATTTACTTTATTTATTAAGCAATAATTTAAAAAGAACAGCATAACAGTAACACAGAGCACCCCATGACCCATTTAATTTTTATTGCACTTTTCCCTTTGATTGCCTTAATTGCAATGGGTTATCTGCTTAAGCAATCACGTATGTTGGATGAGCCATTTTGGAAGGGTGCAGAAAAGTTAAATTACTATATTTTGTTTCCTAGCATGTTGTTTTTAAACCTCGCTACAGCAAACATTGAAGCGAAATCAATCGCACAGATTTTGTCGGTCGTAGGGATTATTGTGGCTTTAGTAAGTTGTCTGTTATATGCCTTGCGCGGCTATTTCAAAACACCCGCAGTCCGTTTTGGGGTGTATATGCAAAGCATGGTACGTTTCAATACGTATATCGGTTTGGCTTTGGTCGCAGCATTGTTTCAGGTGCAGGGCATGGCGCTGTTTGCGATTATTTTGGTGTTCTGCATTCCATTGGTGAATGTTTTATCTGTGCTGGCTTTAAGCGATACTAAGACTTTACAGGCAAAGCAAATCTTATGGTCATTAATGAAAAATCCATTAATTTTAGGGTGTATTGTTGGCGGTCTATTTAATTTATCAGGTTTGAGCTTGTGGGAAGGTGCAGCGCATTTTATTCGTCAAATAGCGTTATGCAGTTTGCCTTTGGGATTAATGTGTGTGGGCGCAGCATTACAATTTAATGGCTTGCAACGAGATGTATTCGCATTGGCATTGAATGTGTTCGGGCGTTTGTTATTTATGCCTGCTTTGGCTTGGCTAATTTGTCAGAGCTTAAATGTTCCAGTGTTGGAGTCGCAAATTTTAGTCTTGTTTTTTGCTTTACCTACTGCATCGGCAGCTTATGTACTTACACAAGTTTTAGGGGGAGATAGTCGTTTAATGGCTTCAATTATTAGCTTGCAAACCGTATTCGCCGCATTAACTTTGCCAATTGTGTTGTGGTTGCTCATTTAATCTGTCTAATACAATCTATTGTTCAGCATTAATCGTATAAACGATAGATGCCCGCAAAGCGTTCACAACCTTTTTGTTTGGTTTGAATTTTTAAGATTGCTTTAGAATAATTAAACTCATAACTGCAATCGTGCTCATTGTCGATGATTTTGTTTTTTTGATCAGGTGTTGTATAAGCTAAAAAGGCAATACTTTGGCTTTCAAGGCGGTTATTTGGATTGCGATAAGCAATACCTTCAATTTTAATGCTGTTTTTATTGAGTTGATGAATTTGTAAATGTACGGGTTGTGCAGCAAATTGACCATTTTCATATTTTAAATAATGTTGAGTCATGCTTTGATTCATTGAAGTGAAAAAATTCAGTTGATCAATTCTAAAATCAAATTGCTGAGTATAACAATTTAAGCTTTTGCATTGCTGTAAGCGTTGGATCCACAATTGCTGAGTATCTTCTAACAAGCGAATAGGCGCATCACTCATCAAATAAGCTGTTAAATGTTGATCACTTAATTTTTCACGCAATTCTGAGAAATTTTCTGTGCACACCTGCGCCAACTTTTTATTGGGTGTAGATCTACAATCAATCCCTTGTGCATAAGAGAAAGATGAATATAAACAGCCAAATAACAGCAGTGTACTTAAGTTTTTGATAAGATGAATCTCAGATTTCAACAGCATGATCGCTTATACTTTCACTATGTTGCGCTAGGTCTAATATAGCGAAATCGAAAGTATGAATACAAGATTTCAATGATTTATTTCTACAGGAGTTGAACATGGTTGCACAGATTCGTATTGGACAAGGATTAGATGTTCATGCCTTTGAAGCGGGAGATTTTGTGACGCTTGCAGGTGTTCAAATTCCTCATACACAAGGTTTAAAAGCACACTCAGATGGTGATGTAGTGCTGCATGCACTATGCGATGCATTATTAGGTGCTTTGGCGCTGGGGGATATTGGGCAGCATTTTCCAGATACCGATCCAAATTATAAAGGTGCAGATAGTCGGGTATTGCTTAAACAGGTTTATCAACTCATTTTAGACCGTGGCTATAAACTGAATAACGCCGATATTACTGTGGCGTGCGAACGTCCTAAACTTGCACCGCATACGCTAGAAATGCGCCAAAGTGTCGCTGATGTATTGGATGTAGAGGTCACACAAATCAGTATCAAAGCGACAACCACTGAAAAATTAGGTTTTACTGGGCGTCAGGAAGGTATTTTAGCAACAGCGATTGTATTGATTTCTCATACAAAATAATCGCGTTAGAATTTTATCTATACAATCTGCTGAATTAAGAAAGTTCAGCAGATTCTAAAGCTTGTTGTAAATCTTGCGTGGCTTTACGACCTTGTAATTGCAAAGAAACGGCGTGAATTAAGCCTGTCCAAGTTTCATTGGGTTTCCAGATATCATGTAAAAAGTCTTGAGCCGTTGCAATATCCACATCCATAAAATATTGACGATACAAATACATTAAACTACTGACGTGGTTGTTATTGCTGCAATGTACCCACACCATTTGGCTTTCTAATAAATGATTGACCAAATCGAGCAATAATAAACATTGATCAGAGGATGGTGTTTCCCATGAAATTGGCAGTTGAATATAGTTTAGTCCAACATCCAGACAAATTTTGTCTTCATGGGGAAGGGCGTGTTCCGCATCACTTTCAGCCAAATTAATGACAGTGCCAATACCATATTCTTTAATTTGTTTTAATTCTTCAGCCGTAGGCTGACCTGAAGAAAACAAACGCTCATGAATGAACTGGAAATTTTTAATTTGGCTAAGTTGGGTTTCAATGTCATTCATGCGCGCAGAATTTCCTATGCTACAAATAGAAACGCCATCATGAAGATGGCGTTTTTAAATCTTAACGATTCACTAAAACGTCTTTTAATGCTTCATGCATTTCAAGCAATGCTTTTTCAGTGGTATCCCAGTCGATACAACCGTCAGTCACAGACTTACCATACTCTAAATCGCATAAGTTTTCAGGAATATCTTGACGACCACCTTTCAGGTGACTTTCGACCATAATCCCAACAATAGACTTATTGCCATCTAAAATTTGCTCAGTGATATTTTTTAATACCAATGGCTGTAAGAATGGGTCTTTGTTTGAGTTAGCATGGCTGGTGTCAATCATGATTTTGGTGCTGACTTTGGCTTTGTTTAATGCATTTTCAGCATCTGCAACAGAGCCTGCATCGTAGTTAGGCTTGCCATTACCACCACGTAAAACCACGTGTGCATACGGGTTGCCGCTAGTACGAATTACTGAAACCTGACCTTGATCATTAAGACCCAAGAAGCTGTGACCGTGTTTTACCGACTGCATGGCATTGGTAGCAACTGTTAAGCCGCCATCTGTACCATTTTTAAAGCCGACTGGAGAAGAAAGACCAGATGACATTTCACGGTGCGTTTGGCTTTCTGTAGTGCGTGCACCAATTGCAGACCAAGAAATTAAATCTTGATAATACTGCGGAGAGTTTGGATCAAGTGCTTCAGTCGCACATGGCAAACCTTTTTCATTTAACTCAAGTAAAAGTTTACGACCAAGACGCAAGCCTTTTTCAATGTTAAAAGAGTCATTCATGTCTGGATCGTTAATTAAGCCTTTCCAGCCCACTGTAGTACGTGGTTTTTCAAAATAAACACGCATCACAATATAAAGAGAATCTTTTACTTTTTCGCTTAATACTTTTAAACGATCTGCATATTCATGTGCAGCAGCAGGGTCATGAATAGAACATGGACCAATCACCACAAATAGACGCTTGTCTTTACCATCTAAAATATTGCGGATTGTTTCACGACCACGAAGAACGGTTTGATAAGCATTTTCAGTCAAAGGTAACTCAGTTTTTAATTCTGCAGGAGTCACGAGTGGCTGAATACTTTCAATATTCACGTCATCGATGTCTGATTGTGTAAGAGGATTAGACTGTAAAGTATTCATTGCCGTCACTGGTTTGATCATACAAAAGATTGTTTAATAGTCTGAATATAACATGAATTTCACTGTATTTTGTTATAAAAAGATGAATACTTCTTTAAAAAATAAGTGATGAATCGGGTAGATAAATTAAACGGTCTGTTTTAGCAAAATCCTGTCAGATAAAGCATTCATTATTGGCTGGCTTGTGCCTCAGAAACTGCTGTTGCAGTTTCTGGTGTGCTGATAGGTTTTGATTTCACAGGATTGACCATAAAGTTAATCCCGATAATAAATAAGGTAATACCTAAAACTTTACGAATCACTTTTTCAGGTAAACGTGAACTGACTAAAGTTCCCACCACAATTGCAGGAATCGAGCCAACCAACAACCAAACCAATAGGTGAAAGTCGACATTGCCTGAACTCATGTGACCTAAGCCTGCAACTAGGGTAAGTAAGACGGCATGCACGACATCTGAACCGATAATACGAATCATCGGTAGATTCGGGAACATCAGCACCAATGCCATGATGCCAAAAGCACCTGCACCCACTGAAGAAAGTGTGACAAATACACCCAGTACAACTCCCATAATTACAATGAGGGCACGCTTATCTGCAGCCTGTAGTTTGACCTTTTCAAGGTCTTGGGTCATATCGGGCAATTCTTGTTTATGGTATTTATTAAAAAACGTTTCAATTTGACTGCGAAACACAATTGAGATGCCAGTTAAGGTCAACATAAAGCCCAGTACCACGGTCAGTACCATTTTGTAATGGGTAGATTGGCTTAAATAATTCTCTAAAACCCAGTGGGTCGCAAATGAAGCAGGGATACTGCCCACCGCAAGCCAAATGACAATGGGCCATACAATATTCATTTTTTTGGCATGAACCAATGAGCCGCAGAATTTTGAAATGGCGGCATAAAGTAGGTCTGTTCCAATTGCGATATGCGGTTCAATTTTAAACAAGCTGATCAGAATGGGAGTCATCAGTGAACCGCCACCTACGCCAGTCACACCCACGCAGAAGCCGACCAATACACCTGCCAAAATAAACTCTAAAGGACCAACCATGAAGATATGCCGAAGTCAAAAATCGTGAATATATTATGACTTTTGGCAATAAGCTGTTGTCTTGATTAATGATTTACTTATTCTTAAAACAGATATAGTCAATGTGGAAAATCAGTGCAAAAGATCGCAGATTCAAGCCACGGCTTACTTTCTGTTTCTTACAAAATACAGTGGCTATGCTAAAATGCGAAAATTCATATCCATTAAAATTTAGAGGACAAAACGCTTGCAAAATCGGAAACTTAAAATAGGTATCGTTGTGGGAGAAGTATCGGGTGATACTTTAGGGGCACAACTCATGCGACGTTTTCGTGAGCAAGGCATTGATGCAGAGTTTGAAGGCATTGGTGGCCCACAAATGATTGCGGAAGGTTTTAAAAGTTATTATCCGATGGATATTTTATCGGTAATGGGCATTGTTGAAGTGCTGAAAGATTTGAAAAAACTCTTTGCAGTACGGGATGGTTTGGTCGAAAAGTGGACTCAACATCCCGTCGATGTCTTTGTCGGAGTTGATGCGCCTGATTTTAATTTACGTCTTGCCAAAAGTTTAAAACAGAAAAACTTGCCGATTAAAACCGTGCAATATGTCAGTCCTTCGGTATGGGCATGGCGACAAGGTCGGGTACATGGCATTAAAGCCAGTATAGATTTGGTACTGTGTTTATTTCCGTTTGAAAAAGCCTTTTTTAAAAAATGGGATGTGCCTGCAGCCTTTGTCGGACATCCTTTGGCGAGTCAGTTGCCGTTGGAAAATCCAATTGCTGCAGCAAAACAAGAATTGGGTTTAGACCAACAGCAACAACATATTGCGTTATTGCCTGGTAGCCGACGTGGTGAAATTGAGCGTTTAGGGCCGTTAGTTTTAGATGCGGCTTATATTTTGACGCAAAAATATCCGCAGTTTAAGTTTTTAATTCCTGCAATTAATGATGCACGTAAACAACAAATTGAAGCGTTACTGCAGTCTTATCCGAGTGCATTACAAGACAAAGTGCAATTGATGGAAAATCGTGGCACAGAATCCAAAATTGGTCGTCAGGTAATGAATGCGTCCGATATGATTGCACTGGCTTCAGGCACGGCGACTTTAGAAGCGATGCTATTACATCGTCCAATGGTTACGTTTTATAAGCTCAATCGCATTACGTACTGGATTGCGAAACTGTTGGTGAAAATTCCTTATTATTCATTGCCAAATATTATTGCAGGTAAAAAGGTGATTCAGGAATTAATTCAGGATGATGCAACACCAGAGCGTTTGGCAGCAGAAATTGAAAAGTTAATTTATATCGAAACTGCACAAATTCAAGTGATGCAACATATCACTATGCATAAGCAATTATTGTCCGATAACAGCGAAGACCCTGCACAAGCAATTTTGGCGATTTTAGATCGTTAAACTGTTCATTTCGTGATTGCATTGTTGTTTTGAAACTGCTGCCGATACTGGCTAGGTGTTAGCTCGAATTGCTTTTTAAAAGTTTGGCTAAAGGCGGTTTCGGAAGAATAACCGACACGATGGGCAATTTGTTGAATCGACAATTGTCCTTGCTGTAAATAATGCGATGCCAAGCGTAGCCGATGTTGTTGTAAGTATGCCAAAGGCGGCTCACCAATCACCTGATTAAACAAATTGGCAAATTTAGAACGTGACATGCAACATTGTTCTGCCAAACTTTCTACCGTCCATGCTTTTTCGGGTTGACCATGAATAGCTGCGAGCGCATTGGAAAGTTCAGGATGTGCCAAAGCGCCGAGCCAGTTATTTGAGTCATCAAGCTGAAAAATAAAATCACGCACACATTCAATCAGTAAAATACTGACCAAGTGATCTAATATTTTATCCCGTCCCGGTCGGATTTGATGACTTTCCACCGCTAAAAATTGCAAGCCAATTTGTAACCACTCGGGCGCTGTGCTGCACATGATATGCGGAATATGCAGATATTCGGGTAGGGCACTTAAAAGCGGTTTTGCCATGGTGGTGTCCATGTGGCATTGAATCACCAAAATAAATGCGTCTTCAGCTTGTGTGTGATTTATCGTGCCAAAATTTATTGACTGCTGTGACTGAATTTGAAATAAATCCGAAATATCAAAGTGTTCTGTCCAGTGAGTGTCTGCAGTTGCACTTGCGTAATGACTGCAACCCGATGGAATCAGGACAATATCACCTGCATCAATGTGAAGGTGTGTCTGTGCAGATAAATGGATATGCAGCGAGCCTTGTAGTACTACATAAGCCAGCATTGCCCCTTGGTCACGATATTGAAATGACCAATCTCCTTGAGGATTTAAATAGATATATTCTGATTGGTGCAGATGTATATCATCAAAAATTTTACTTAAAGCATCCATATTTTAAGCATAAATCATTATAAAAAATAAACCTGTGATTTCAGGACAATATAGCGCATTTTTGCGCCAAAGACTTTTGCATAGCTTTTTTGGACGTCTGCAACTGTTCATTCTCGTGTCTTTCCTCAAATATATAGGTAGAACAGCGTAGAAGGAAGAAAATAAGATGAACGCACCACTTCATTTGCTTAAAGAGATGGAACAGGATGTTCCTTATAAAAGCGCGGCTCAACTCGATAAAAAGCGTTATTTATGGTTGATCAGCCCATTTTTACCTGTATTGGGGATGGGGATTTTGGCGGGTTATCAATTCGCTCCGAAGCCTGCGAAAAAAGTTTTTGCTCTAGGTGGCCCTTTATTATTGCATGTGATTATTCCAACAATTGATACTTTAATTGGTCAAGATGCCAATAACCCAAGCAATGAAGATGTGAAACGACTTGAGGAAGATCGGTATTATTCGCGTTTGGTGAAAAGTTTTATTCCTTTGCAATATGCCGCCAATATTTATGCAGCTTATTTGGTTGGACGGCCACAAACCTCGTTAGTCGATAAAATTTTTCTGGGTATTTCCATGGGGATGGTGAATGGTATTGCTGTCAATACTGCGCATGAACTCAGCCATAAATCTTCAAAAATAGATCACTTACTGTCACATTTGGCTTTAGCACCAACAGGATATAACCATTTTCGGGTTGAGCATCCGTATGGGCATCATAAACGTGCTGCGACACCTGAAGACCCTGCATCTTCACGTATGGGAGAAACATTTTATGAGTTTTGGCCCCGCACGGTAAAAGGTTCGTTTAAGTCTGCACTGCAAATTGAAACTCAGCGTTTAAAACGTAAAGGCAAAAGTTTTTGGTCGAAAGACAATGAATTATTACAAGGCTGGGGCATGAGTGCGGCATTTCATGCTGCATTGTTGGCGCGTTTTGGTACTGGGATCATTCCGTATTTGGCGACACAGGCTTTTTATGGCATTAGCCTGTTTGAAATAATTAATTATATAGAACATTATGGCTTGCTTAGACAAAAAGATGCGCATGGCAAATATGAGCGCACTATGCCTGAACACAGCTGGAATAATAACAATATTGTGACCAATTTGTTTTTGTATCAATTACAACGTCATTCCGATCATCATGCTTATCCAACCCGACCATTTCAGGCTTTGCGACATTTTGATGAAGCGCCTGAATTACCAAGCGGTTATGCCAGCATGTTGCTGCCTGCCATGATTCCACCTTTGTGGTTTAAAATTATGGATAAACGTGTATTTGAACATTATCAAGGCAATTTAAACAAAGCCAATATTCAGCCTAAACGCCGTGCACGAATTTTTAAGAAATTTGGTGTGGTGGATAATTGATTGAATTATTAAGATTATTTTTTAATATTCATTTTGATATTTCTTTTGTATATATCTTTCAAAGGAAAGATTGAGATGTATACCAGATGTCTATTTTCACTCATCTTACTATGAATTGACTTCATCTCATTTTGGCGCATAATAAAGTTATATATTTATATAATATTGAGGTGGGTATGATTCATACAAACTTGAGAAAAGTAGGTGGTTCGGTCATGCTTGCCGTACCGCCTACATTATTAAAAAGTTTAGGTTTAGATGCGGGAAAGGAAGTTTCTCTGAGCATTGTGAATGGTAAGTTAGTGGTCGAACCTAAAGCGAAGCCATCTTATAAATTGGCTGACTTGCTGCAAGAGCATCAAGCTTTAGCATTAGAGCAAGATGCGTGGCATGATGTAAAAGCAGTTGGGCGAGAAGAAATCTAATGAATCAAGGCGATATTTATTTGATTTCATTAGATCCAACACTTGGACATGAACAACAAGGTAAGCGACCTGTATTTGTTATTTCACCTAAGTCATTTAATCTTATTACTAAAATGCCGATTGTTTTGCCTATTACTTCTGGTGGAAACTTTGCACGAAATATGGGTTTCGCTGTAGAGCTTATTGGTGGGAAAACTACAGGTATTGTGCGTTGTGATCAATCTAGAGCTTTAGATTTTGAAGCTAGACACGCGCGGTTTTTAGAATCCTCGCACGCAGATGTTTTGGATGAGGTTTTAGCAAGATATATCGCAATTTTTTCACCTGAAGATTAATTTATATAGAAAAAGACAGAAATTTATAGCAATATTTCTATGAAAATCTGTCTTTTATCTTACTTTACTATATGCCTTAAATCATAAAATCACTTGAGCTCACTCGAACTTTTACCTAATTCACGACGGGCAATAATCAATAGCTGAATCTGTTGCGTACCTTCAAAAATATCTAAAATTTTCGAATCACGTGCCCATTTTTCCAATAACTCATCTTCGTTATAACCCACCGATGCAGCTAACTCGACACACCTGAGCGTGATTTCATTACACACGCGACCAGCTTTGGCTTTGGAAATAGAAGCTTCGCGTGAGTTAGGCTGTTTATTGTCTGCCATCCATGCTGCTTTGAGCATCAATAAACGTGCGGCTTCCCATTCTGCTTCCATCCGATAAGTCTGTGCTGCGATATGTGAACACTGTAAATAGGGCGTGGCATAATTTGCATCTAATTGGTCTTTAAAAATTTCCTTAATCCGCTCTAAAGCGGCTTTGGCACAACCAACGGCCATAGCTGCCACCAAAGGGCGAGTGTTATCAAAGGTTTCCATCACACCTGCAAACCCTTTGGCAACATCAATTTCTGTATTGCCTAAAAGGTTGCTCGCAGGAACACGGCAATTTTCAAATCGAATTGTTGCTGTGTCCGAGGCTTTAATCCCTAATTTATATTCTAAGCGTTCCACGGTCATGCCAGGTGTGCCCTTAGTCACAACAAAGGATTTGATCGCAGCACGTCCCAGTTTTTTGTCTAAGGTTGCCCACACAACAACGGCATCGGCGCGGTCACCAGAGGTCACAAAAATCTTTTCACCATTTAAAATATATTCATTGTCTACTTTGGTGGCAGTGGTACGAATAGCCGCAGAGTCAGAACCACAGTTGGGTTCGGTAATTGCCATGGGTGCCCAAACACCATTAAAGCGTTGTAATTGTTCTTCATTGGCCACCGCAGCAATCGCAGAATTACCTAAACCTTGGCGTGGCATACTGAGTAATAAACCTGTATCGCCATAACACATTTCGACAATACTCAGTGCGGTAGACATATTTACGCCATTTTTGTTACCTGTAGATGTGTCACCACGTTTGTTGACTGCTGCACCTGCATTCATGCCATCGCCTGCTTGGTTCATGCCATCAACCAAGGCTGCAAGCATGTCTAATTCTTTCGGGTAGGCGTGTTCGGCTTTATCATATTTCCTTGAAATGGGACGTAATACATTTAAAGCAACTTCATGTGCCTGATCGACCAACATTTTGAATTTTTTTGGATTTTGTAAATTCATGGATGTATTCCTTATTTTTCTAGCTGGCTATCGTTTATTGATGGTGTGAGATTAAGCATGCAAGCCTGAATGCATAATTGCAGTCGCACGTAAATCACGATACCAACGCTCTACAGGATGTTCTTTGGTAAAGCCATGACCACCTAAAATTTGCACGCCATTGGTGGCAATTTGCATAGATTTTTCTGCACAGAGCAGACGTGCTAAATATGCTTCTCGATGAAAGTTTTTACCCGATTCGGCAAGACTCGCTGCATTCAGCAACAGCATGCGCATGGCTTCAATTTCAATGGCCATATCTGCAATCATAAAAGCCACACTTTGACGATGTGAAATTGGTTCGCCAAATGCAGTGCGCTCATTGGCATAGCGAATACAATAACTTTTCACTGCTTCACAGCAACCAACTGCCATGGCGCACCACATGAGATTGCCTAAATCTAAAAATGCGCTGTAATCGAAATCATCTGTGCCTAAACGCTCCGCAGGGGTTTGATTAAACTTTAAAGTCGCCGTTTCGCAGGCTTTTAAGCCCATTGCAGGCGCTGCTTTAAATTGAATAGAAGCATCACGTTGCACAATGAACACATCGGCTTGACCATTTAGCTCTGCACTAACCAAAAATAAATCTGCTGTTTCGGCCAAAATCACCAGCGTTTTTTCACCTGTAATTAGGTACTGTCCATTTTGCAAAGTCGCTTTGGTTTTTAGCTGATACGGATTAAACGCAGCAGTATTTTCCTGAATCGCAAAAGTGGCTTGAAGTGGCGTTGGATGGTTCGCGTCTGTTTCGGAAAACGCAGATAAATACTGATTTTGAACCTGTTCTGAACCCCAGCGAGTTATGGCATTCATTACGCCAAATGTGGAAAGTAATCCTGCGGTTAAGCCAAAGTCGCCACGTGCCAATTGTTCGGCAATTAAAATATGGCTGACAATATTTTGTTCAGTGGCAACACCGCCTAAAGCTTCGGGCAGAGCATAGGTGTTCAAACCTAAATCTGTGCTGTATTGCCATAATACTTGTGGGAATTTCGCATCATGATCTGCCTGATGTGCCAATGGATAGATCACTTCTGTAGCAAATTGCTGCATGGCATCGACCAGCATTTGCTGTTCTTCACTCAATGACAAATCAAATAAATCTTTGGATTGACGTGTCAGTCGTTGTTGCGGTAATTTTTGTGTGCTTTTAAAATTTTTTTGAGTGGTTTCAAAGGTTTTAAAACCTGCTTTGGCTGAGTGATATAGAGATTGTTCAACCCATTTGCGTAATTTGAATTGATCGAGCAGATCACTCGATGCCATTTTAGTGAGTAGCGCTAAGCCGAATCCTTGGGCTTTGTTTATCATTTGACTCATGATTGTGTTGTCCTACACAGAGAATGCTTGTTTTTTATGCTGACATGCAGACTATAAAAAAACTATGTCATTGCTGACATGCAGAATTGTCAAAGATAAACGGTAAAAATTTTCTTATAACTGGACTAATATGTGGATTTTTATAGATTATTAATTTTATAGAAATCTACGCTTTTAAAATAAATTGACCTAAATGACAATTGCATCGAGTGGGCAACAATCATTTAGGTCTATATAACAGCTTTGATCAAAGAAATAAAAGTTGGGACTTAAATAAACTTTTGAATCATTTTGCGGACATTGGTTTTCGCATCAATCACGGTCATAAAGGTGTAGGCACCAATAAATTTACGGCTAATAAACATAAATTCTTTAGGCGGCACACTAAAGTAACGCGAAGCCATCGATTTAGATGCTTGTTGCATGACACGGCTATGCAGCTGACTTTTTTTCCAGTCATAGCGCGATTGTTCATCCATCACGCCTGCAGGTAAATCGCGGTTATTATCTAAGTGACTAAAGGCTTCGGTTGCCAATAGAAACACTTTTGCCATGTCAGGTTTAATGCTTTCAGGGATGCTGTCAAAAAACTCATAACCCGTCATGGCATTCACCATCATTTGTGGGTCGTGGTAATAACCCGCCTTGATCAAATTACGCGCCACAGTCAGCAAGTGTTGATCAAATTGACGAATAGCACCAAAGTCGAGCAGTACAATTTTATCGTGAATATCTTCACCATTACCTAAGCGAACTAAGTAGTTGCCAAAGTTCGGGTCAGTCTGCATTTCGCCCCATTCAAATACTTCACGCACAGCAATTTCTAAAGAGGCTTCGCCTAATTGGTTACGGCGTTCTTGAGGTAATGAGAGCATGACAGGGCTGTTAATCGGTACGCCACGTTCAAAGGTCATACACAGCACTTGGTCGCTACAGTATTCATCCACAATTTGCGGCACAATGTAGCGCGGATCATCTTTTAAACGGGCAGCAAAACGACGTGTCGTTTCCGCTTCAATTTGATAGTTGACTTCACGATGCATCATTTCACGCACTTCATCAAACCACTGATCAAATTCACGGGTTTGCGGCACCATGCGTGTCAATTTGAGCATATTTCTAAATAGGCTCATGTCTGAGTCAATCGCATCTGCTACGCCTGGATATTGGATTTTTAATACCAACTCCAAACCATCCGACTTGCGGGTCGCGCGGTGAACTTGAGCCAAAGAGGCTGTACCTAATGGCTCATGATCAATGGTGAGATCATCAAGTTTGGCACCTAACTGTGCCTGTAATTGCTGTTTAATTGCAGGCCATGCCAATGCGACAGTCTGGTTATTCAGCGTGTTGAGTGCTTGCGTAATTTCTTCAGGTAAAAAATGTTCGCCGTACAGCGCCATCATTTGCCCAATCTTCACGATAGAGCCTTTGAGTTTGCCAATTTCAGCCACCAAGTAATCGGCTTGTTCTTTCATGGCTTTTTTTCGTTTACGTTCTTTTTCTTCTTCGCTTGAAAACATAGAGGTGGCATTCGAGGCTGCCCATCGTGTTCCTGCAAGTAAAGATGCCTTTGCGATGGATAAGCGTCGATCCATAGAGGAAGTCTTGAGTTGTTTAAGCTTATCGTTCTGATCTGACATTAAAATCAATCCTTAAATCAGCAATACGCAGGAAAATTAGATTGTAACGGATATTAGCGCGTCTTAACGTATTAAAAAAGTTCAACTTGCTGAACGACGAGTTTCCTCGTGAAAAAAGTATGAAAAACGGCTTAAAAGTACTTTTACATCCGATATTGCACTTTGGTTTCGGCTTTTTTCATCAATTGCGCTTTGTTGTCTTGGATAAATTTGAGAATCATCAATTTTACAGAATCGTGTAAAAAACCATGCGCATATCCCTTAACAATAATCACGCTGGGCAAACTAAAAAATAGATATTTGGCATCATCTAATGACGAATTTTCAAAAATGCCGTTTTCAATCAAAATTTGCTGAAAAAATTGTTTTTCAATCAAGACTGCTTCGGAGTGGTTGTCGTTCCAATAGCTTTGGCGCATGGCCATCAAATTATTGTGTTTGTAGCTCATAAGGCTGAAAGTTTCATCTATAAAATGAGTAATTCAATTATTGGGATATTGTCACATTTTTCAATGATTGTTGTGCATTTATCATAGACTGAATCATAAAAAGCAGGGGATTGACTATATGCTTTTTAACCTGAATCTTGTAGCATCAATGCAGCAATTTGGGTTTTGTAAAATTATAAAATATTGAAAATTTACCGCGCTTTAAAAACAGACTGTGCTCAGGGGAAAATATGAAAGTTTGGATATTTACACTATTGGGGATGCTGACTTTGGGTACAGCTCAAGTTTGGGCGAATGGCGTTTCACAAGGCTATACGCAATGTATGAACAATAGTTATGGCAAAATTTCCCAATCGCAAAAATGTATTAAAACTGAGCAAAAAGCACAAACCAAACGACTCAAAAAACACTATAAAGCCTATGTAAAACGCAGCGCAGGCAATGCCAGTAATATTCAACAACAGCATCAACTTTGGGAAAACCGTGTAAAACAACGCTGTTATTTATCGACTCAAAGCGATTTTGCCGCATTACAACGTGCACAATGTGTTTTGCTGCAAACAGCAGAGCGCGCTGATTATTATCAAGGTCAGTTTGTGGGAATCAAATAAGTAAAACCATAGTAAATAAATTACTTGGAAACTGCTTAAACATTATAAAACCGAGCAAAACAAGGTATCATAAGGCGTTTTAAAATTTGACCTTGGAGCGCCTTAAGTGGATCGACCGACAATTAGCCCTGAACATTTGCAGGAAGCTGCTGAAAACCTATCAACCATTCGTGATTTTATTCGCTTTGGGGTTACAGCACTACGTCAATACGATGCACATTTAGGTCAAGGTACAGAAGATTATTTTGCAGAAAGTTCTGCATTGGTGTTACAAACTTTGTCTTTAGACTGGAATGCAGACGCTGAAATTTTAGATGCAAAATTATTGCCGAGCGAAGCAGCTGAATTTTTAAGCTTGCTCGAACGTCGTATCAATGAAAAAGTACCAACTTCTTACTTATTAAACTTGGCGTATTTCTTCGGAAAACCATTTTATGTCGATGAGCGTGTTCTAATTCCACGTTCACCTATTGCCGAGCTAATTGAAAATCGTTTTGCGCCATATTGCCTAGATGAAGAAGGTCAAATGCGCGAAGCAGATAACAATTTACCAGCCAATGCTGCGCCTAAAACCCCACAACGTATTTTGGATATGTGCACGGGTTCAGGTTGTATTGCGATTGCTTTGGCTTATGCTTTTCCAGATGCTGAAGTCGATGCAACTGACATTTCAAAAGATGCTTTGGAAGTCGCACAAATTAACTGTGAACATCACAACAAACAATACCAAGTGGCGTTGCTTGAGTCTGATTTATTCGCCAAAATCCCAGCCGAAAATCAGTATGATTTAATCGTATCTAACCCGCCGTATGTTGATGCGGAAGATATGGCAGATTTACCTGAAGAATTCCATCATGAGCCAGAATTGGCATTGGCAGCAGGGCAAGACGGCTTAGATTTAGTCCGTAAAATGTTGGCGCAGGCGGCAGATTACTTAACTGAAGATGGTCTGATTGTGATTGAAGTAGGTAATTCTGAATGGGCGATGAAACAGAATTTCAACACGGTTGATTTGCACTGGTTAAAATTCCAAAAAGGTGGTTCAGGTATTTTTGCATTGACTGCAGCACAATGCCGTCAATATCGCGATTTATTTATTCAATCTGTTCAAGCATAAGGAGTCGTTGGACGTGGCAGGTAATAGTATAGGGCAACTTTTCCGTGTAACGACTTGTGGTGAATCTCATGGCGTAGGTCTGATGGCGATTGTCGATGGCGTGCCACCGGGGATTGAACTGTCTGCAGAAGATTTACAAAAAGATTTGGATCGCCGTAAACCGGGTACGTCTAAGTTTGCGACACAGCGTAAAGAACCCGATGAAGTTGAAATTATTTCAGGTGTCTTTGAAGGTAAAACCACTGGAACTTCAATTGGTTTACTGATTCGTAATACTGACCAAAAATCGAAAGACTACGGTAATATTGCACAGACTTTCCGCCCTGGGCATGCAGATTATACCTATACGCAAAAGTATGGTTTCCGCGATTATCGCGGTGGTGGACGTTCAAGCGCACGTGAAACAGCAATGCGCGTTGCAGCAGGTGCAATTGCAAAAAAATACCTGTTCGAAAAATTTGGAATTGTGATTCGTGGTCACGTCACTCAAATTGGTACAGAAAAAGCTGAAAAGCTAGATTGGAACGAAGTACCAAACAATCCATTTTTCTGTGGCGATGCCGATGCTGTACCACGTTTTGAAGCTTTGGTAACGTCTTTGCGTGAACAGGGTACAAGCTGTGGTGCAAAACTGGAAATTGTGGCTGAAAAAGTTCCTGTGGGTTGGGGGGAACCTGTTTTTGATCGTTTAGATGCCGATATTGCCCATGCCATGATGTCTATCAATGCTGTGAAAGGCGTTGAAATTGGAGATGGTTTTGCAGTGGCAGCGCAGTTTGGGCATGAAACCCGTGATGAACTGACCACTGACGGCTTTTTGGCGAACCATGCA
This sequence comes from Acinetobacter sp. YH16051, assembly GCF_013417135.1. Taxonomy (NCBI): domain Bacteria; kingdom Pseudomonadati; phylum Pseudomonadota; class Gammaproteobacteria; order Moraxellales; family Moraxellaceae; genus Acinetobacter; species Acinetobacter sp. YH16051. Next base: position 71,300 of record NZ_VPEN01000008.1, read on the forward strand.
GGCGGTATTTTAGGCGGTATTTCTAGTGGTCAAGATATTCGTGTTGCGATTGCTTTAAAACCAACAGCCAGTATTACTACACCTGGTAAAACCATTAATTTAAACCGTGAAGATACGGATGTACTGACCAAAGGACGCCATGATCCTTGCGTAGGTGTGCGTGCAACGCCAATTGCAGAAGCTATGCTTGCGATTGTGTTGATGGATCATTTCATGCGTCATCGTGCGCAAAATGCCGATGTGGTTGCACCGTTTGCACCCATTGAGCCAAAATAACAATATGCTTTAAGCAAGACGTATTGTCATCGATAGTTATAAAAATATTGTTGAGAAAGAAGCCAAACCACAGCGTTTGGCTTTTTAATACCTGAATTTTGAGATTAGTTCATCTTTTAGATTGTGCGTTTTAAAATTTTGTACGCTGTTTTTTATAATGAAGATGCAAGGAATGATCTGCGGCTCCTAAATATTAAGCCAATAAAAAAGAGCGCATATTGCGCTCTTTTCAAGGAATTTATTTACACCTCATTAAAGAAACCAAGTGTAATAACCCCAAATCATCAATGGCCAAGCCACAAATGGGCTAAATAACCATTTCCAAAACCAAAAGCGTGGAATAAAACCAACACCGTGTACAAAGCCACCTGAAATACCAATCATAATAAACATCATGGCACGGTGGCTATATTCACCGTTGGCATCCAGCATTGCTGCTGGATGAAGAAGCAGTACAGCTGCGAGTGGGAATGCCAATAAACATGAAATAACCATCGCAATCTTGTTCGGTTTTTGAACTGTTGTTTCAGCGTTCACTGCAGTGTCTGTCATCTAATTATTCCTCGTCAAGGTCTTGATGAGATTCAATATACAGGGCACTCAAGACACCTGCAAAGCATGCCATCAGAATACCGAGAATCCATGCAAAGTACCACATAATTTATTCTCCTTAGACACAGCCTTAGTAAAGGCTGTGTGAATTCTCTTTAATGTGCTTGTTGGTGATAACGCCCCACATTTTGTAGTAACACCAAGTGGTGTATAGCAAAATAATTGGTACGAAGATACATGCTGCAACAGTCATTACAGTTAATGTGTTTTTACTTGATACCGCATCCCACATGGTCAAGCTTGCAACTGGGTTGAGGCTTGATGGCATTAAGAATGGGAACAATGCAAAACCTGCAGTTAAAATCGCACCGATCACCGCTAAAGATGAACCTGTGAAACTTAAACCAGCTTTGTTTTTACCTGCTGCAAGAATAATCAAAATACCGCCCAAGATGCCCATAATTGGTGCAATCATGGTAATAGGGTACGCTGAGTAGTTGTTCATCCAACCTGGGTTTGCATTGGTTAAAACTTCTTTAGCCAATGGGTTTGCTACGCCGTTCGTGTCGTATGGAGTGACTAGGGTATAACCTTCGATACCACCGAAGTATAGCCATGCGCCTGCACCCAAGAAACACACAAGGAACACAATGCCCATGATTTGCGTTGCTTTTGCAGAGCGTGCACGTAAGTCACCATCGGTACGCAGCATTAACCATGCACCACCATGCGCGCAAAGCATAGACAAGCTGACTAAACCACACACTAAAGCGAATGGGTTTAATAATGCAAAGAAGCTGCCTGTATATGTTGAACGTACAGTTTCGTCTAGGGTAAATGGTACGCCAAGGAACATATTACCAAACGCAACACCGAACACTAATGCAGGAACTGCACCACCTACAGCCAAACCCCAGTCCCAAGATGTACGCCATTTGGTGTTTTCAAGTTTTGAGCGGTAGTCAAAACCAACTGGGCGCAGGAATAGGGCAAACAGAACTAAGAGTAGTGCCCAATACATGCCTGAGAATGCTGTTGCATATACCATTGGCCAAGCAGCAAATAACGCGCCACCCGCTGTAATGAACCAAACCTGGTTACCATCCCAGTGCGGTGCAATCGTGTTGATTGCAGCACGGCGTTCTTCGTCATTTTTACCTACAAATGGCATGATCGCCATTGAGCCCATGTCGAAGCCATCGGTGAGGGCAAAGCCAATGAGTAATACACCCACTAACACCCACCAAATGATTTTGAGTAATTCATATTCGATCATGCTTAAGCCTCCTCATTGGCTTTTTTCGCAGCTTCAATTTTCTCGAAGTGGTATTTACCAGTATGAAGCGAGCTTGGGCCTAGACGTGAGAATTTGATCATCAAGTACATTTCAATAATCAGCAAAACGGTATAGAACGCTGCCAATGCAATGATTGAGCCCCATACGTCGCCAGTGCTGAGTGAAGATGCAGACAAGTGTGTTGGAAGTACTTCACCAATTGTCCATGGTTGACGACCAACTTCTGCTACATACCAACCTGTTTGCGCTGCAATCCAAGGTAATGGTAATGAGAATAACGCAAATTTTAATAACCAAGGTTTGCTTTCTGCGTTGCGTTTAGCCACTGCAAAAGTTGCAAGTGCGAATAACAACAGCATTAAGAAACCAGAAGCTACCATGGCACGGAATGCCCAGAACAAACTTGGTACGTGTGGAATAGTATCCGCAGCAGCCATTTTAATTTGTTCGTCAGTCGCATCTACTACGTTTGGCGTGTATTTTTTCAACAATAAACCATAACCCAAATCGGTTTGAGTTTGCTCAAATGCAGCTTTAAGTTCAGGAGATTGGTCGCCCGCACGTAATTGCTCAAGTTGTTGATAAGCAACCATACCGTTTCGAATACGAACTTCGTGGTTTGCGATCAGGTCTTTAATACCAGACACTTCTTCGGTGATAGATCGGGTTGCAATAATCCCCATGACATAAGGAATTTTAACTGCGTAATCTGTTGTTTGCGTTTCTTCGTTTGGAATACCAAATAAAGTGAACGCTGCAGGAGCAGGGTGAGTATCCCATTCTGCTTCAATTGCTGCGAGTTTGGTTTTTTGAACATCACCTAATTCATAACCTGATTCATCACCAAGTAGAATTACAGATAAAGTAGAAGCTAAACCGAAAATTGCTGCAATAGCGAATGAACGACGCGCAAATGGCAAGTCTTGCTTTTTCAATAAGTAATAACTTGAAATCGCTAAAACGAAAATAGCACCCGTTACATAACCTGCAGAAACAGTGTGTACGAATTTAACTTGCGCAACAGGGTTAAAAATTAACGCCCCGAAGTCAACCAATTCCATACGCATGGTTTCGTAGTTAAAGGTAGAACCCACTGGGTTCTGCATCCAGCCGTTGGCAACTAAAATCCAGAGAGCGGACATATTAGAACCAAGCGCAACCAGCCACGTTACACATAAGTGCTGCACTTTGGAGAGGCGATCCCATCCAAAGAAGAATAAACCAATGAAGGTCGATTCTAAGAAGAAGGCCATTAAACCTTCAATTGCGAGTGGTGCACCAAAGATATCACCCACGTAGTGTGAGTAATACGCCCAGTTTGTACCAAACTGGAACTCCATGGTTAAACCAGTGGTTACCCCTAAGGCAAAGTTAATACCGAAGAGTTTTCCCCAGAATTTGGTCATGTCTTTATAAATTTCTTTACCAGAAATCACATACGTGGTTTCCATAATGGCAAGAATAAAAGCCAGACCTAAAGTCAGTGGAACAAAAATAAAGTGATACATCGCGGTCATTGCGAATTGGAACCGCGAGAGATCGACCACGCTTTCAGAAATCATCAACGTGTCTCCTTGATTGAGGAAGGACTGCCAGCAATACGCTCAGCAACTTGTGAATCAAAATTTTGAGGAATAGTTGGGGCATCAAACCAAATATTTTTGATGACCATTAACAGCACGACCTTAATTATTAAAATGATCGTGAGTTCACGAACTACTTTTCTATTTAAATCTTTAGGAACTAAGCTCACTTTTATAAGCCTATTTTTTAAACTGTGTTTTATATTATTAAACAAAAACATACAAAAAAAAATAGCTGGCACAGTTAAAATGCAAATATATTGTTAACTTATTATAAATCAATAGTTTGTTTTTGGGTGTTGCAGAGTAAATGGAGGAAAGTAATATTTTTTAAACTTGACAGAAACACTTGTAATTAATAATTCCAAATCTGACTAAAATACTTATATTTTAAAAAAGCAAATCAGACTAAATTGCTATGAATAAAAATCAATCTAAAAATAGCAATAAATTAGAGATATTATCAGCTAATAATTATTCTCATTCTTTTGTTAAAGTTTAATGACGATTCCGCATATTTTTTTATTTCCCTACAATGTAGTGGTGCTTTGTCTTTGGCTTAGTCTAGGGTAAACAGCATTTTTTCATAATGATTTTGTGTAAATATTGTTCAGATCACATGAAATGTATCGTTTATAAACAAACAGATTGTGTTGAGTTTGAGTGAAAAATTTTAACTTTCTTAGGTCAGCAAGATTGGTTTTAAATCTTAAAAAATAACTTATTGATTGCTAAATAGGTTATTTGATGCCGAAATTTTTTTGGCAAGATAGTGAGATCTTTTTTTGCGCACAATAATAATTTGAGCTTGAAATTCAAGCTCACCAAATTCAGGTTCAACCTGCACATAATGCAGTTGCCCAAACTCATCACGTACACGTGCTTGTGCAGAAAAACCAGGACGGGCATTACCACTGGAAATTGTGGCTAAACGTCCGAGTAAATCGACTTGGCGCACGCTATATTTGGGCTTAATCACTTGGTCTAAACAGTGAATCATGAAGACTGTAAAAAAGATGGCAATAATAAACGCTGGAATAATAATGTAATAAGCAGGAACGAAATGTTGTTGTTGTGAGTAAATCAAAAACTGTAAAAAATATCCTGCAACACTGAAATTCATCAGTAAAAAAACAAAAATCAGTACTTTAGAAAATTTAACATCTAAAAGTGGCGATTCTGTAATTCGTTGTGAAAATGCACGTTTGAGCAACTGACTTGGACGAAAATTAAAGTAATAACCAATCGTTTCGACAGTGCTGAGTAGCAATAAAACAACTAGGCTGAGGTGAAAGGGCATTAAGTTCAAATCAGATAAAAACTCATGCATGCGCTAAACTCACGTGTTGAAATATTTATAGGTGATGCTATTTAGACACAGATCATTGATCTAGCTCTGCTTAGAGAGCATAGATAAATGATCTAGTTTTGTATAGAGCTAAGATTTGGAACTTTTCGCTTCTTTCTGAAAGTTGCAAAAAAGTTAGTCGTTGATCAAGTAAATCCCACCATCTGAATGAACGCTGATCTCGACTTTTTCAAGTGATTGACCTAAACAAGGGCCAGAAATACATTCACCTGTTTCAACCATAAACAATGCACCATGCGTTGAGCATTCGATATATTCTTGGTCGCGGTCTAAGAACTGGTTTTCTAAAAATTCTAATTCCACTTGTAGGTGTGGGCAGACGTTTTGGTAAGCGTAATACATGCCATCACGTTGGGTGATAAAAATTGTGTCACCATTTGGCGTTTCGTAGGCACGTGCTTCACGCTCAGGAATGTCTTCCATCATACAAATTTTATTCATTATGCAGATTCCTTTTGAATGCTATGCAAAAGTTTAGCGTAATCTTCTACCGCAAGACGAGGGCCGAATTGAGAAACCACTTCACTTGAAATCAGAATGGCAAGTTGAGCTGCAGTTTGGAAACCTAAGCCTGCATTGAGTGCATACAGGAATGAACCTGCAAAGGCATCACCCGCACCGTTGGCATCAACAGCAGTGACTTGACGACCTGGTACAGAAAAAGCGTTGTTGCCATCATAAATTAGGGCACCTTGTGCGCTCAATGTAATGACAATGTATTTGCTTTTTTGTTTTAGTTGTTCTAATGCCGCTTCAGCCGTTTCCGTTCCTGTGTACATCATGGCTTCTTGCTGGTTACAGAAGATCAAATCCACACCATCATCTAGTAACTCATCCAAACCTTCACGCGCATATTGCACCATGGCAGGATCAGATAAAGTCAGTGCAATTTTAACCTGATTGGCTTTGGCAATTTCACGCGCTTGTTTTACCGCAGCACGTGCAGTATCACTAGTAGATAAATAACCTTCGATATAAAGCCATTTTGCTGTTTTAAGTGGCTCAAAATCAATTTGTGTAGCAGAAAGTTCTGCGGTAATGCCCAAGTAAGTGTGCATGGTACGTTCAGAGTCATCACTCACAAGTACCATACAAGTCCCTGTAACGCCTTCACTGACCGATTTGGTTGTGGTGTGAATACCTGCTTCATTTAAGCCTTTGAGGTAAATATCACCCAATTCATCGTTACCAACACGGCAGGCATAGAAGGCTTGACCACCTAAAGCACTAAATGCAACGGTGGTATTTGCGGCAGAACCACCCGAAGCTTGGCCTTTATGTCTTTGTGTTTTAATTAAGTTGTTGTATAAATTTGCTTGTGTTTCACCATCGGTTAATTGCATAGTACCTTTTTGCAAGCTATGTTGAATGAGAAAGTCATCCGAGACTTGAAATTCTTGGTCAATTAATGCATTACCAATTGCAAAAAGGTCAACAGTTGCCATGTCTTTAAATCACAGTCAAAATTAAAAACGCTAAGTTTACACCAATGCTCAGGATTGCTGTAGTTTCATGAATAAAATTCAGCTGAATGAATGTTATTGATGAAAAATAGGGGTTTAGCAGAGTTATCAGGAAGGTTAGATGAACATCGAAATTAAAGAAGCACAAGAGTTACCAACGCAAATTCAGACTTTGGCCAAACATGCTGCTCAAGAAGGCTTTGATTTTGTCCATCGTTTAATTGAAGAATGGGAAAGTGGTAAAAACCGCTTTAATCAGCCTGGTGAGTTTTTATTGTTTGTTTACGATGGTGATCAATTGGTTGCATGTGGTGGCTTAAACCAGCAATGGAATGAGCAAGATATTGAAAGTCGTATTGGACGTGTACGTCGTTTTTATGTTTTGCCAAATTATCGTAAACATGGCGTAGGTAAACAGCTCTTGCAACATTTAGAGAAAAAAGCACGTGCTAATTTTTCGGCGTTGTGTTTAAACACTGATACCAAATCGGCAGCGCATTTTTATCAAAAACAGAATTATGTGTATGTCGAAAATCATCCAAACTATAGTTATTTTAAATACCTGATCTAGTTTTGCTCATGCTACAGCCAGTGCAGCGCAGCATTTTGTTGATACTTTGCAAATTTCAATCAATTTAGTCGGGTTTTCAACGTGAATTATCTAAAGAACTAAAGCTATAATGGCTTTAGTTTTTTATTTGCTTATTTTTAGGAGATCACATGACTGTAGATGTCACTGAAACCATTTCCCAGACTGTACATCCTGCGTTTCAGTTGGTACGTCAACACCATGTTGAAGCCTTAGACATTTTAGTGTCTGAATATAAACATAAAGTTACAGGTGCGGTGCATTATCACTTAGCGACAGAACATGATGAAAATGTATTTTTAGTCGCATTTCGCACTCAGCCGATGGACTCCAAAGGTGAGGCACATATTTTAGAACATACTGCGTTGTGTGGTTCTGAAAAATTCCCTGTCCGTGACCCGTTCTTTTTAATGATTCGTCGTTCATTGAATACTTTTATGAACGCATTTACCGCGGCAGATTGGACAGCTTATCCATTTGCAACACAAAACAAAAAAGATTTCCAAAACCTGCTTGCGGTGTATATGGATGCGGCTTTTGCAGCCAATTTAAATCCTCTCGATTTTGCTCAGGAAGGTATTCGTATTGAGCTGGAAAATGGCGAGCCTGTTTATAAAGGCGTGGTATTTAATGAAATGAAAGGTGCGATGAGTTCGCCATCCGATCAGCTTTATCACCAATTGGCTTATCATTTATTCCCTGAAACAACTTACCACTACAATTCAGGTGGCGACCCGAAAGATATTCCAGATTTAACCTATCAAGAATTGGTAGATTTTTATAAGTCACATTATCACCCAAGTAATGCGGTATTTATGACTTTTGGCAATACGCCTGCATACGATTTACAAGAACAGTTTGAACAGTTGGCTTTGGCGAAATTTGAACAGGGCGAAACGTTGTATTCGAAGCCTGAGCGTCGTTTAGCTGCGCCAGTGGCAGTGACTGAAAGTTATGCAGTCGATGCAGAAGAACTGAAAGATAAAACTTATCATGTTTTGGCGTGGTTATTGCCTGAAGCAAGCGATATTAAATTACGCTTAGGTATGCGTTTGGTTGAAGGTGTTTTACTTGAAAATTCTGCATCACCACTGCGTCATTATTTGGAAACTTGGGCGCATGCACAATCTACAGGGCCATTGACGGGCGTGGATGATTCCAACTTTGAAATGACCTTCTTCTGTGGTGTGCAAGGTTCTAACCCTGAACATGCAGCAGAATTTCAGGCGGGCGTTTTAAAAGTTTTACAAGACGTGGCTGCACAGCCTGTGGATACGGCATTGGTCGATGCAATTTTGCATCAAATTGAATTGCATCAGCGTGAAATTAATGGCGATGGTATGCCATACGGATTGAGCTTGATTTTAAATGGTTTAAGCAGTGCAATTCACCACAATGACCCAATTCAGGTGTGGGATGTAGATACTGCGATTGAGCAAGTCAAAGAAGAACTTAAAGATCCAATGTGGTTATCACGGCTAATTCAGACGCATTTAATTGATAACCCGCACCGTGTTCAAATGACTTTGGTTCCAGATGCAGAAAAATCGGCCAAAGATGCTGCACTTGAAAAAGCACGTCTGGCTGAGATAGGCGCACAACTCACAGATGAGCAAAAAGCAGAAATCGTCGCGCAAACGGAAGCTTTAAAAGTCCGTCAAGATACGCCAGATGATTTGAATTTATTGCCAAAAGTTGGTTTGGAAGATGTGCCTGCAGCTTTGCATATTGTGCAGGGTGAGTTGCGTGAAATTATCAGTAACCGCATTGATTATCCTTTAAATTTATATCATGCAGGAACCAATGGAATTTACTATCAGCAAGTATTGATTCAAATTCCTGATGAAATTGTTCAATCGCCATATTTTAATTTGCTGTCTATTTTGATGGGCGAAGTGGGTGCAGGTGAATACGACTATTTAGAATTACAACAGCTACAAACCGCAGTCAGCGGTGGTTTGGGCATGGGCGCATCTTTACGCTCTAAAGTCGATGACAAAAATCAGATCAGTGCATGGCTCACTTTAACCACTAAGTCTTTGGTGAATAATCTTGAAGCCATCCGCTTGCTGAAACTGGCATTTGAGCAATTACGTTTTGATGAAAAAGACCGTATTATCGAGCTATTACAACAACGTAAAACCCGTTGGCAGTCGCGTTTGTCGGGTTCGGGGCATAGTTATGCCATGCAAATTGCAGGACGTCATCACAGTGCTTTGGCGCAGCGTGATTACAACAACACAGGTTTGGGCGCATTAAATTGGTTGGCTGACTTGGTTGCTAAAATTGAAAAAGATACAGCGGAGTACGAGAAACTGATTGCTGAATTGCAATTGATTCACCATAAATTACTGCAAGCACCTAAACAATTTTTGTTGGTATGTGAAGAACATCAATCTGACCGTTTGGTCGAAGAAGTTCAAGAAGTTTGGGATAAACTTACTGTTGCAGAAAATCCTGCTGCTTTAACTCAAGTTCCTGTAGATGATTCAGCGCAAGATCAAGCATGGTTGATTCAAGCCAATGTGCAATTCTGTGCAGCAGCGTATCCTGCGGTGGAAGTGTCGCATCCTGATGCTGCACCTTTGATGGTATTGGCTGCATATTTGCGCAATGGTTTCTTACACAGCGCAATCCGTGAAAAAGGCGGTGCTTACGGTGGCGGTGCAAGCTACGATGGCAATGCATGTTCATTCCGTTTTTACAGTTATCGTGATCCACGCTTGGCAGAAACTTTCGCAGACTTTGAAGCGAGTATTGATTGGTTATTTAATGCAGAGCAATTGCCGCATCAACTAGAAGAAGCGATTTTAGGTTTAATTGCTAGTATGGATAAACCAGGTTCGCCTGCAGGTGAAGCGATTACTGCATGTTATGCATTATTGCACGCGCGTACACCCTCATTCCGCACAGTATTACGTGAGCGTTTATTGGCGGTGACTTTAGACGATTTAAAACGTGTTGCGGAGCAATATTTGCGTCAGCAGCAAGCATCTAAAGCCGTAGTCGCACCTGTGTCAAAACGTGAAGCATTGCTCGAACTTGGTTTTGAAATTAAACAAGTGAACTGATACGTGAAATAACAACGAAAACTTAGGGGGATTTATGAGCGCGTTCAAACTGTTTGAACGCACAGGACTGTCGCTGAGTGTTGCCGCACTCAGCACTGTGTTTGTGGCGAAAACCTATGCACAAGACCCAGCTAGCTTAGTTGCACCTGCAACACCTGAAGCCTGTGTGGCTTTAGAGTCAAATGCTGATCGTTTGGTGTGTTACGATGCTCTGTTTAAAATTCCTGAAGCAGAAAAAACAGCGCTGATTAGCGAACGTCAAGCTGCTCAGGCACTAGCGCCTGAACCCGAAACGGTGACAGAAAAAATTGCAGTAAGCGTAAGCAATTTATTTTCTTTTGATGTACCAAAGCTTGATCCGAATGTATCTTTACTGGATAAGCGTTGGGAACTTTCGGCAGACAGTAAGTTGGGTACATGGAATTTACGTGCTTATCAGCCTGTGTATTTAATGCCCGGCTTTTGGACCAGTGATAAAAACGAACGTCCTCAAAGTTTAAATAAGCAAAACACAGTTCAATTGGGTGAGGAGCAGAATCTTACTTCAATGGAAAGTAAATTTCAGCTTTCTTTAAAAACCAAAGCGGTTGAGAACTTGCTAGGGAATAATGGTGATGTCTGGTTAGGATATACCCAGTCTTCTCGCTGGCAAGTTTACAATGGTGATGAGTCACGCCCATTTCGTGAAACCAATTATGAGCCTGAAGCCAGTTTGATGTTCCGCACCAACTATACACTTATGGGGCTGCATGGTCGTTTATTGGGTGTGACGTTGAACCATCAATCCAATGGTCGTTCTGATCCATTATCACGCAGTTGGAATCGGGTGATTTTTAATTTAGGTTTTGAAAAAGACAATTTTGCCTTGATGTTACGTCCGTGGTATCGCATTGAAGAAGACCGCGCTGATGACAACAACCCAGATATTAAAAATTATATCGGGCGTGGCGATATGTTGGCATTTTATCGCTGGAAAGAGCATGACTTTTCTTTGATGCTTCGTCATAGCTTAAAAGGCGGTGATGACGCGCACGGTGCAGCACAGTTTGACTGGGTTTTCCCAATCAGTGGAAAATTACGCGGTCATTTCCAATTGTTTGATGGTTATGGTGAAAGCCTGATTGATTATAACCACCGCGCCACCTATGTTGGTTTGGGTGTGTCTTTAATGAATTGGTTTTAAGTAGATTAAGATTGATTTCTCATTATTGCTCGCTGAATATAAAACGCCAATCTTGAAGATTGGCGTTTGTTTTTGAAGTCGGATCGTATCCAGCTTTTATCCAACTTGAATATCTGCGGTTGGATGTTTAAGTCGGCTTTTTTGTGGTGTGGCGATTAAATAAGCCAAAGTCAGCGGCCCTAAACGACCTGCAAACATCAACAACATTAAAATAATTAAGCTGGCAGGTTGTAATTCACCTGTAACACCACGGGATAAACCCACCGTGCACGCTGCAGATACAGCCTCAAACAACAGGTCTAAAAAATTCAGTTTCGGTTCAAGGGCAAGTAAGCTAAACAAACCGAGGCAAATTAACATACCTGTGATGCTGATCACCGCCAAAGCTTTAAAGGTGGTACGTTCAGGTACAGCATGATTAAACACACGCACCTCATCTGAACGTCTTAAAAAACTGATCACACTTAAAATGACAATAATAAATGTGCCAACTTTAATACCGCCTGCGGTACTGAGCGAACCACCACCAATAAACATCAGAAGCATGGTGAGCAAGGTCGAGCTATTTTGCATACTTGCGACATCTAGACTATTAAAGCCTGATGAGCGAGGAACGGTAGCGTGAAACCATGCATTGAGGGCTTGATCGCCAATACTCATGGCTGCAAGGGTATGTGGATTATTGGCTTCAATCGCCCAAATCAGCAGAAAGGCCACAAAGTTTAAACCAGCAATGGTCGATAAAATCAGCTTGCTATTGGGTGAGAGTTTTTTCCAGCGTTTGGCACGTTTAATATCCATGAGTACCACAAAACCAATACCGCCAATGATATACAGCATACTAATAGTTAAGGTAATCAGGTATTGATCTGCAAAACTCATTAAGCTATTGGGAAATAATGAAAATCCACCATTGTTAAAGGCTGAAACACTATAGAAAGCCGCATAGAAAAATGCATCGCTAAATGGATAATCCTGCATCCATGCCAAGGTTAAAATAACCGTGCCAATCCCTTCAAAAAACAATGAGTAGAGCAACACGCTTTTAATGGTCATCGACACTTTAGACAGGTTGGTTTGCCCAATGGTGTCTTGCGCCATGATTTGTTGTTTTAAACCAATTTTGGATGACAAACTTAAAACCGCTAAAATCGCAAAAGTCATAAAACCTAAGCCACCACATTGTAACAACAACATAATGACCATTTGCCCAAATACGGTATAAGCATCGCCAATATTCACTACAGACAATCCAGTGATCGTCACTGCAGATGTAGCAGTAAATAAGGCATTAATCCAACTCATCTCGCCATGATGGGAAATGGGCAGTTTCAGCAAGATTGTGCCAATGCTAATAAAGCTTAAAAAGCCCAGTGCCAAAAGACTGGGTGGGCTTAAATTGACAGTTTTGATTGGTTGTTTCGCTGTTTTTTTCATTCTGACTTAAATTGTTTAGATAAGCGTTTTAATGGTTCAAGTTGTCCTTCAACCACCAAAATATCATCTGTTTGTAGCATTAAATTGGATTCAAGCGTATAGAAAATCGTTTCGGCACGTTTAAACAGTAAAAGTTTAACTTCGGGTGCATGTGACATCAGACTATGAATGCGCGTGCCATGCAAGTTGTCTTTAATTTTTACTTTTACAATATAGTGGTTGTCGTTTAGGCTCATATAACGACTCACCATCGGATAACTCAGCGATTGCGCGATGCGAACGCCCATATCTTCTTCAGGGTGAATAATTTTACTTACGCCCAAGTGGGTCAAAATCATGGTGTGCGCTTTACTTTTGGCTTTAACGTAAATTTTAGAAATACCCAAATTCTTTAAATTTAAGACACACAAAATACTGGCTTCAATATCTTCACCAATGGCGACCACCACTGCATCACAATTTTGAATATTCAGTTCTTCCAAAACGTGTTCATCGGTTGCATCGGCAATCACCGCATGGGTAATTTGATCGGCAATGTTTTCTACAAACTTTTTATTGCTATCAATCCCAATGACATCATGGTTGAGTTTGACCAATTGTGTCGCCACAGTTGCACCAAAGCTACCTAAACCAATGACAGCAAATTGTGCCATAGCATCATCCTGAAAAATTATATTATTCTTCCAATATTCTAAAATATTTTAGGGCTCTATACTGTAGCAATATGACTAAAAAACCGCTGAAATCAGCGGTTTTTTGCACTTATTGAGATGTGTGATCGGTTATTTTAAGAAACGCTGATAACCCAAGTTATTAGTAATCTCTTGGTATGGATAAGTGATCTTTTCCAAAGTTTCAATTAAACCATCTGGGTTCTGTTTGGCATCCGAAGCTTCTAAACCGACCAATACACGACCTTCCGCTGCACCGTGGTTACGGTAATGGAACAGGGTGATGTTATGGGTTGGGCCTAAGCGCTCCAAGAAAGTCAGTAATGCACCCGGACGCTCTGGAAATTCCACACGGAATAGACGTTCATTTTCAATATCGGCATGACCACCGACCAAATAACGAATGTGTAGTTTTGCTACTTCATCATCCGACAAATCATCAACATCGTACTGGGTTTTGAGTAACTCATAAATATCGTGGCGTTCTTTTTCACCAGATTTTAAGCTGATGCCGACAAAGACTTGTGCAGCAGTAGCATCGCTGGCGCGGTAGTTAAACTCGGTGATATTACGACCTTGCAGCGCACGGCAGAAGTTAAGGAACGCACCTTTTTCTTCTGGAATGGTCACGGCAAAAATTGCTTCTTTATGTTCACCGAGTTCAGTACGTTCCGCAATATAGCGTAAACGGTCAAAGTTCATGTTTGCGCCACAGACAATTGACACAATATTTTTATTTTGCAATTGGTGTTGCTCGACATATTTTTTGATGCCTGCCAAAGCCATTGCACCTGAAGGTTCTACAATGCTGCGGTTTTCATCAAAGGTGTCTTTAATTGCCGCACAGATTTCATCGGTATTCACCAAAACTACATCGCGCTCAACAATTGGGCCTGATTGATCTGATTTTTGTAGTTGTAAAACTTCAAACGGTTTCTCACCAATTTGTGCGACAGCAGTACCATCGGCAAATAAACCCACTTGCGGCAAAATAACCCGTTCATTGGCTTCAAAAGCCGCTTTTAAGCAAGCCGATTCATCATATTCTACAGGAATGACTTTGACATGCGGTGCGACATCGCCCAAGTAGGCTGCAACACCTGCAATTAAACCGCCACCACCAACAGCAACGAAAACATATTCGACATCGCGCCATTGACGCAAAATTTCGTTGGCAATCGTACCTTGACCTGCCATGACCAATTCATCGTCATACGGTGGAATAAAAGTCATGCCTTCATCTTGGGCACGTTGAATTGCATATTTGTTGGCAACATCAAATGAGTCACCATGTAATACCACTTCGCCACCCAAGCGTTTTACCGCTTGTACTTTAATATCTGGCGTGGTTTTAGGCATAACGATAATGGCGCGAATGCCCAGTTTTTGCCCAGACAATGCTACACCTTGCGCATGGTTGCCTGCAGAGGCAGTAATTACACCACGTTCAAGTTGGTCTTTGGGTAATTGGCTAATACGGTTATACGCACCACGCAATTTAAAAGAGAATACAGGTTGTAAGTCTTCACGTTTAAAGCGAATGTTATTGTTCAGTTTTTCACTAATTCGTGGCGCTGCGTCGAGTGGGGTTTCGATTGCAACATCGTAGACCGTTGCTTGTAAAATTTGTCGAACCAAACGAGACAGCATGTTAATCTTCCATCTAACAGTTTAAAATAGGGGGTTATTGTAACAAACCCCTGCACATTTGCGCTGTAAAATCGGCAACAAATGTCAAAAATAGTTGAGTGAAGTCATGAGTCTGTATGCTACCCAAGATGAAAAGAAGCAAGCGGCTGCCAAAGCAGCATTAAAACATTTGCCTAAAGGCGGGATTTTGGGGGTAGGTACAGGCAGTACAGTGAATTTCCTGATTGATTTATTGCCTGAATTACAATTAGAAGCAGCTGTGGCAAGTTCTGAAGCGACTGCGGAGCGCTTAAAGAAACTTGGTATTGAAGTGGTCGATATGAACTCTGTGGGCAGTTTAGATGCTTATGTTGATGGTGCAGATGAAATTGACCGTCACATGCACATGATTAAAGGCGGCGGCGCAGCGTTGACCCGTGAAAAAATTGTGGCTTCTATTGCACGTAAGTTTATCTGTATTGTCGATGATTCAAAATGGGTAGAGCAATTAGGACGTGAGTTTCCATTGCCAATTGAGGTGATTCCAATGGCTCGTTCTGCGGTAGCACGTAAAATTGTGGCTTTAGGTGGCGATCCTGCTTACCGTGAAGGTGTGGTAACTGATAACGGTAACGTGATTTTAGATATTTATAATTTAAATATTTTAAATGCGTTGGAATTAGAAAAAACCTTGAATGATATTCCGGGTGTTGTGACCAATGGTATTTTTGCCATCAATAAAGCAGATATTGCAATTGTAGCGACCAATAACGGCATTGAAGAACGTACTGCGGTTTAATTCGTCTCCCAAGTCCCTTGTTTTTAATGGGGGGCTTTTCTTCCTCCTTTATTAAAGGAGAGGTCGGGGAGGATTTAATAAAAGAACAACAATGACATTATCCGACTTACCTGAAATTCAAATCACACCACATGCAAAAGCAACACGTTTACGTTTGCGTGTCGAGCCGCATCAAATTCGCTTAACTGTACCGAAATATTGTACTCAGCGACAAATTCAGGATTTTTTGCAGCAATCTGAACAGTGGATGATTGAAACTTGGCATAAACAGCAGGCGCAGCAAGGACTTGTTCGGCGTGAATTGCCAAATCAGTTATCACTTTTTAATTTGGCTAAGCCTTTAAATATTCATTATCAAACACAAAAACACAGTTTTATTTTAGATTTAAAACAGCATTGCCTATGGGTTAGTGACCGCCAACCTGCGGCATATTTAAAAGCCTTTGTTATTGCTTATGCCAAACAAATGTTGCCGATATATTTGCAAACAGTCAGTCATGAAATTGCTTTGCCATTTAAACAGTGCGCAATTCGTCAACCGAAAACCCGTTGGGGCAGTTGCAGTACGCAACAGCATATTATGCTCAATAGCGCCTTGGTGTTGTTTCCTGAACAAATTGTGCGATATGTTGCTGTGCATGAGTTGGCGCATACACGACATTTTGATCATAGTCCTGCATTTTGGGTTGAAGTACAACGGCATGATGCGCACTATTTGCAGCATCGCAAGCAGTTAAAAACAACGTCTTTGCCTTGGTGGTGGTATCAATAAAAAAGCCAACACCCACATGATAAGACTACAATGCAAAGGTGTTGCACGTATTGACTACAATCCAAATCATCTTTTATAAAATCAACAGAATAAAGAAAAGCCCCAAAACCCTAGTAAAACAGTTTAGAAAACCAAAACTTCCTGTCATACTATAGCGTTAGCTTAAACATGCTTTTGAATTGAGGTAATGCACGTGATTTCAGTTGGTATTGTCGGTGGTACAGGTTATACAGGCGTTGAATTATTGCGTCTTTTGCTACGACACCCAAATGTAAAAGTAAATGTACTGACTTCACGTACAGAAGCGGGTCGCCGTGTAGATGATATGTTCCCAAGCCTGCGTGGGCACACAAACCTATGCTACTCAGATTTAAACATCGAAGAATTAAAACAGTGTGATGTGGTGTTCTTTGCTACACCGCATGGCGTTGCCATGCAACATGCTGCGGAACTTGTTGCAGCCAATACCAAAGTAGTCGATTTAGCAGCAGACTTCCGTTTGCAAGATTTAGCACAGTTTGAAAAATGGTATGGCATGCAACATGCTTGCCCAGACATTTTAAAAGATTCAGTTTATGGCTTGTCTGAACTCAACCGTGAGCAAATTAAACACGCACAGGTGATTGGTAACCCAGGTTGTTATCCAACCACAGTGCAACTTGGTTTAGCACCATTATTTAAACAAGCTGAAGCTTTAGTGAAACCTGAAAGCATTATTATTGACGCAAAATCAGGTGTGTCTGGTGCAGGCCGTAAAGCCAGTTTGGGCATGATTTATTCTGAAAATGCAGACAACTTTAAGGCTTATGGCGTTGCGGGGCATCGTCATCATCCAGAAATTGTAGAAGCATTGGAAAATATTTCGGGTCAAAAAGATGTGTTTAATCACATTGTGTTTGTACCGCATTTAGTACCTATGATTCGCGGTATGCTCAGCACCATTTATGTAGATTTAACTGATGCAGGTGATGCAGCAGATTTACAAAGCCTGTATGAGCAGTTTTATGCCAATGAACAGTTTGTAGATGTCATGCCAGCCAACAGTTCACCAGAAACACGCTCAGTACGTGGCGCTAACCAGTTGCGTATCGCATTGTATAAGCCACAACCGAAAAAATTAGTACTTTTGGTGGCACAAGATAACTTGGTGAAAGGTGCAGCAGGGCAAGCAGTACAAAATATGAACCTCATGTTTGGTTTTGCAGAACATGCAGGACTTGAGGTGATTGGTTTATTACCATAAGAACACGTTTTTCAACTTCACACACATTTAGATTTCGATTTAAATGTGTGTTTTGAATGAATCAAAACAAGAGATGACGATGCATAACACCGATACAGAAACCACGTCACAGTCGAATTCAAGCATGACACCCTCATCTACACCGCCAGAAAAAAAGCCATTTCTTGAAAGCAATGCGCCTTTGGCAATTGGTGCTGCCATTTTAATTTTAGGTAGTGGCTTTTTGGGCTATTCAGTCGGGCATCGTCAGGGCTTAACTGTGGTTGGTTACGATGCCGATGCAGAACAACTGGTTGAAGTGGTGCAAGAACAAAAAACGCGTTTGGAAAGTCTGAATAAAAGCTTAAATGCTGCGGTTCAAGAACGCGATGTTGCGGTCAGTAACTCCAATGATTTGTATCAAGCTTTCACTCAAGCAACTGAAGATAAGCAACGTACTGAAGGCATGAGTGCGATTTATCGTGAAGTTTTGCGTCAACGTGGTGGTTTAAGCCTGACCGTGCAAAATCTTGGGGTGAAACCATTACCAGACAATGCTTATGAATATCAGGTCGATTTGGTACAAGTGAGTCCAAACAAGCGACGTGCAAGTGGTACGGTAGAACTGCGTTTAATTCAAGGCACAGAAGTGCTGGTTGTTCCGATGGAAGACAGCAATTTTAATTTTGATAATTATGAGCGTTTAACAGGGCGCTGGAGCATGCCTAAAGGCTTTAATCCAGACTTTATTGAAGTCCGTTTAAATGGCGCAACTCCTGTGATTAAACGCTTCAGTTGGAGCAAAGGCAAAGCCGTGGAGGCAGATTCTGCCTTTATTTCTGAAATTCCACAAGCAGAAGCTAGCGCTCAATAATGTGTGATATGTAAAACTTATGCGAACCCAAAAAAGATCCATCTGTTTAAATGAAATTAAAACCACTTTTCATCAATCTGGCTATGTCGATTGGCATTTAACCCCGCGTTTAAGTGTGGATGATGCAGGACATGAAGATGATGGTGATATTGCGGTACAAACTGCGCCGCCACAATTAAAACGCCCACCTTTATATGTTGTCGTTTTAATGAACGATGATTACACCCCAATGGACTTTGTAATTGAAATTTTACAACAATACTTTGCAATGAATCTTGACCAAGCGACTCAAGTAATGCTAACTGTACACTATGAAGGAAAAGGTGTCGCAGGGGTCTATCCGCGGGATATTGCGGAAACGAAAGCGAACCAAGTCAATAATTACGCTCGATCACAAGGTCATCCATTACTTTGTCAGATTGAGCCTAAAGATTAAGGGGGTTACATGCTCAGTCGTCAATTAGAAGTATCACTACGTTTGGCTGTTAGCATGGCTCGTCAAAAGAGACACGAGTTTCTAACGGTTGAACATTTATTATTGGCTTTATTAGACAATGATTCGGCAGTCAATGCACTCAAGGCGTGTGGTGCAGATGTTATTGTGCTGCGTAAAGAACTCGAAGAATATGTAGAACAACATACCCCTAAACTTGCTGAAAATAACGATCAGGCACCGCACCCGACCGAAAGTTTTGACCGCATTTTGCAGCGTGGTATTTTCCATGTGCAATCTAGCGGTGGTGACCGTACGGTTGAAGGCGCAGATATTTTAGTGGCAATGTACTCTGAACGTGATTCATTTGCCGTGTATCTACTCAAGCGTCATCAAATTAACCGTTTGACCTTAACGCAATACTTATCGCACGGTACACGTAAAGACGAAACGCAAGCGGAAGAAGAGGTTGAAGAATTAGATAGCGAAAGTTCAAGCTCTGCCAATGCTGGCCCGTTAGAGCTTTACACGCTAAATTTGAATACTGAAGCGCAAAAGGGTAAAACCGATCCGTTAATTGGGCGTGAAAAAGAAATTGAGCGTGCTGCACAAATTCTATGCCGTCGTCGTAAGAACAACCCATTGTTGGTGGGTGATCCAGGCGTGGGTAAAACCTCTATTGCCGAAGGTCTGGCGTGGCTGATTGTGAATGGTAAAGCGCCAAAACCACTCGAAAATGCCGAAGTATATAGTTTGGATATCGGTGCGTTGGTAGCGGGTACAAAATACCGTGGTGACTTTGAAAAGCGTTTAAAACAACTGTTAAATGCCTTGAAAAAGAAACCTGATGCCATTTTATTTATTGACGAAATCCACATGATTATTGGTGCAGGCTCAAGCATGGGTAGCACGATGGATGCATCAAATTTAATTAAACCTGCGTTGGCAAATGGTACTTTGCGTTGCATTGGCTCGACGACATTCCAAGAATATCGTCAGGTATTTGAAAAAGACCATGCACTTTCACGCCGTTTCCAAAAAATTGATGTGAATGAGCCTTCAATTTCAGAAACGATTGATATTTTACGTGGTTTAAAATCGAAATTTGAAGAATTTCACCATGTTAAATATGATGATAAAGCATTGGTGTCTGCGGTAGAGTTATCGGCCAAATTTATCAATGATCGTTTCTTGCCAGACAAAGCCATTGATGTGATTGATGAAGCAGGTGCGCAGCGCCGTTTAAGAGCTGAGCAAGATGATACTTTAATCACAGTAGAAAACATTGAAGATATCGTCTCTAAAATTGCACGTATTCCACCTAAAACCGTATCGAAAGATGACAAGACTGTACTTGAACATCTTGAGCGTGATTTAAAACGTGTGGTCTTTGGTCAAGATGAAGCTATTGAAGCGTTAGCATCAGCAATTAAACTGTCACGTGCTGGTTTAAAAACACCAGACAAACCAGTGGGTAGTTTTGTATTTGCTGGCCCGACAGGCGTTGGTAAAACCGAAGTTACCAAGCAGTTGGCAAAACTGTTGGGTGTGGAATTGGTTCGCTTTGATATGTCTGAGTACATGGAGCGCCATGCCGTTTCACGTTTAATTGGTGCACCTCCAGGCTATGTCGGTTTTGATCAGGGTGGCTTACTCACCGATGCGATTCATAAAAATCCGCATTGTGTGTTGTTGTTGGATGAAATTGAAAAAGCGCATCCTGATGTATTTAACCTATTGCTGCAAATTATGGATCATGGTTCATTGACCGATAATAATGGTCGTAAATCAGACTTCCGTAATGTGATTTTGGTTCTGACCACTAATATTGGTGCGGAAAGTATTTCCCGCGTGAGCATTGGTTTCATGGATCAAGACAACAGTAATGACAACCAAGAAGCGATGAAAAAAGCCTTCTCACCTGAGTTCCGTAACCGTTTGGATGGGGTCATTCAATTTAAAGCTTTACCTACTACAGTAATTGAAAATGTAGTGGATAAATTCTTGACTGAATTACAAGCGCAGTTGGATGATAAAAAAGTCATTCTTGAGGTTGATCAAGATGCGCGTGAATGGATGGCTGAGCATGGATATGATCGCTTAATGGGCGCACGTCCAATGCAACGTCTGATTCAGGAACACTTGAAAAAGCCATTGGCAGAAATGATTCTGTTTGGTGAACTTGCAGAACAGGGCGGTAATGTGGCTGTTTCTGTGAAGAAAGAGAACGGTAAGGCAGTCGGTTTGAAACTTGAAGTCTTTGAAGATCAAACGGCTGAACCAGCCTAATCAATCCTTATTTGAATTTTGAAAATAACCCATGTTGAACATGGGTTATTTTTTATGAATTCGCAGATGCGTGAACTTGAATCGTTACTGCTAAAAGAGAGACCACACAGGATTTATGGATTTTCAGATCACTAAAATTGCCAGCACAACGTTCTTGTTTTTTGTTACGGCAGTTATGGAAATATTAGGCTGTTATTTTCCTTATTTGATTTTAAATCAGGGGAAATCACAGTGGTTATGGCTGCCAACAATTTTAGCCTTAGCGGCTTTTGTGTGGTTATTGACTCTACATCCTGCGGCATCGGGGCGAATTTATGCGGCTTATGGTGGTATTTATATTTGTACAGCCTTGATTTGGTTAAAGTATGTAGATCAAGTCAATTTAACACGTTGGGATATGTTCGGTGGAATGATAGTAGTTTTAGGCGCATTGATCATTATTTTACAACCGCAAGGTTTAATACGTTAGGTTATATTTGGGTTTACGCATTAAACCTTAGGCATTAAATCTTAAAGCTGAGGTTGTTTTAGTTTTAAATACAGTTCAGTCTGCTTTAAATTGGCACTCGCTATTTGCCAATTGCACATTAAACTGGGTTTTTTCTGCACTGAGTTTTAAGTTCAATACATAGGGATTTACCCGTTGGAACTGATGCTCAAAAATAGATTCACAATTATGAATTAAGTTTTGTTTAATCATATTTTTGACATTGTTATAACCCGTACTTTCTACAAACTGTTTGAAGTCGGGTGAAATAATCATGCCATGAATATTGATTTTTTTGTCTGTCGCCGTACTTTGTTCAATCACTGTATTTTGATCGACCTGATAAGGCATAGTACGAGAATCTTCATCACTAATGACATCTAAAATTTCATTTAATGCAGCAACATTTTGAATTTTATAATCTGCACTTAAAATCTTTTGTTGGACTAAATATTGATCTAATTCACTGGCTTTGGCATAGAGTGAAGCACTCGCGATCAGTGTAGTGGTGCACAGCGTAATTGTAGCAAGTGTTTTATAAATCATATTGTTCATCTAGGCTCTTTTAGAAATTTTAGAAAAATAGACCATAACTCAAGATTATAGCGAGCCAAATAAAAAAACAGCACCTTTTGGTGCTGTTTGTAACAAAACTCATCAAAGTTTTGCGAATATTTAAGACGGGTTTTAAAGCTTAGTCTTTTTTAAGATTTTCATTCAATAAAAACTCAACCAATGCTTTTTGAGCATGTAAGCGATTTTCTGCTTCATCCCACACTACAGCATTTTTGTGATCGAGCATATTTTCAGAAATTTCTTCACCACGGTGCGCAGGTAAGCAGTGCATAAATAAACAATCAGGATGTGCTAAATCCATCAGGCGTTCATTCACTTGATAGTCTGCAAACGCTTTTTCACGAATTTTTTGTTCTTCTTCCTGTCCCATGCTTGCCCAAACATCGGTCACAATCAGATCAGCATTCACTGCTGCATCCTCAGCAGAATCGACCAATTCTACGCAGTGTGCAAATTCAGACAGGAAGCGCTGTTCTGGCTCATAACCTTTCGGTGTCGCAATTTTTAAATTAAAGCCCCACATGTGTGCTGCTTCAATATATGAGTTACACATATTGTTGCCATCACCAATCCACGCCACAGTTTTACCTTCAATTGAACCACGGTGTTCAACATAGGTTTGCATGTCTGCAAGGAGTTGGCATGGGTGATGATCGTCAGTTAAGGCATTGATCACAGGAACTTTAGAATAAGAAGCAAAGCGTTCTACAATGTCGTGACCAAAGGTACGAATCATCACTATATCAAGCATGCTTGAAATGACACGTGCAGAATCTTCAATCGGTTCACCACGACCTAACTGTGTGTCACGTGATGATAGGAAAATTGCGCTGCCACCAAACTGACTCATACCTGCTTCAAACGATACACGAGTTCGGGTACTAGATTTTTCAAAAATCATTCCCAAGACTTTGCCCACAAAGGGTTGGAAAACTTCATTGTTATGCTGTTTACGCTTAAGCTCAATGGCGCGTTGCAAAATTTGATTCAGTTCTAAAGTCGATAAATCGCGTAATGTTAGAAAGTGACGTAGAGCCATTCGTTACTCCACAATAATTGCTGAATGAGAAAAACAACAATTAGTTGTTGGTTGGTTAAGTGAAAAAGGGAATCGGCTAATATACTATAGGATGAAGAAATTGCAAAAAAACTAGACTTTTTGATGGGCGTCTAGAAAGCGATCTACACAATAACTTACATAATTGATTGTTTCTTGTTCAGTTTCTTGTTTTGGAATGCCCATAATAATGCGCCATTCTAAATTTCTTAAAATTCCAAAATACAATTGTGCCGAATAAACAGGGTGTTCGCAGTGAATGAGTCCTTGTTGGCTGGCATGCTCTAGCACTTTGGCAATGCACAATTGCACGTGTAGAGGGCCACGTTCATGGATATGTAAAGCAATGTCGGGGTTGCGCTGACTTTGCTCTAAAACTAAACGCATAAAAGCTGCATTTTCAGGCGCTAGTATATGATGATAAAAATTCAGCAAGGTCTGAATTAAATAACCACGTAAATTGGAATCTATTTGTTCAAAAGGGATGTGAATATCCTGAAAAAACTTGTCACGGCGATAATCACAAATCGCTTTAAACAAGCCTTCTTTATTGCCAAAGTATTTATAAATAGAAGCTTTAGAACCGCCAGCATGTTGCACAATATCATCTAAAGATACGGCATCGTAGCCACGTTCTAAAAACAGATCAGTTGCACTGACGAGCAGCGCCACACATCGCTCATGTCCACGCTTTGTAGGAGGGACATCTTTACCGAAAGGGGTTAAATGAGCGATATCTTGCATATTGGATAATATTTCAGCAAATGATCAAAGGGAGAGATTGTTATTATAGCAAATTTATGCACAGCGTGCTGTGTTGAAGTGTACGGGCAGCGTGCTTGAATTCAGAAAAAATAGAAATACACTCAAAATAAGCAAAATTTTGCTTATTTAGTATGCAAAAAAGCTATGTTTATTAAATTTAAATAATAAGCAATATCACGAAAATTTATTGTGCAATAAAATTTCGAATTATTTGACTAAAGTTTTAGAGCATAGATTCTAAAAAGTCATGGCGCAGCTTTGCATTCCCGATATACTCAAACCTCGAAAAATATAGTAAGAAAAGCGGAAAGGAAGATGACAGAACAAACATCTGCGGGCTTAAGATTCAGACAAGCTTTAGAAGTGGAAAAGCCATTACAAATTATCGGCACGGTAAATGCTTATGCTGCAATGATGGCAAAGCAGGTTGGCTATAAAGCCATTTATTTATCTGGCGCAGGTGTCGCCAATTACTCTTACGGTTTACCTGACTTGGGCATGACCAGTTTAGACAACGTCTTGGAAGATGTGCGTCGTATTACTGAGCGTGTAGATACTCCATTATTGGTGGATATTGATACTGGTTGGGGTGGTGCATTTAATATTGCCCGCAGTATTAAACAAATGATTGCTGCAGGTGCTGCTGCAGTACACATTGAAGATCAGGTTGCACAAAAGCGTTGCGGACATCGTCCAAACAAAGAAATTGTAACCCAACAAGAAATGGTCGATCGAATTAAAGCTGCAGTTGATGCAAAAACTGATTCAAACTTTGTAGTCATGGCACGTACAGATGCCTTGCAAAAAGAAGGTTTGCAGGCGGTGATTGACCGTGCTTGTGCATGTGTGGAAGCAGGTGCAGATGCAATTTTTGCTGAAGCGATGACAGACATTACCATGTATAAAACAGTATGTGATGCAGTTGGTGTACCAGTACTTGCAAACATTACTGAATTTGGTGATACCCCATACTACACCACAGAAGAATTGGCAGAGCAGGGTATTCGTATGGTGTTGTATCCACTTTCACCAACACGTGCCATGCAAAAAGCTGCCTTAGAAGTAATGCAATCTATTCGTAAAGATGGCACCCAAGTCAATGTCTTAGACAAAATGCAGCAACGCAAAGAATTATACGAATTCCTTGATTATCACACTTTTGAAAACACATTAGACAAGCTGTTCAAACAGGAGAATTAAAAAAATGGCTGAAGGAAAAGTACTCACAGGCGCAGGATTGCGCGGACAAGTGGCGGGTAAAACTTCACTCTCAACTGTAGGTAAAAGTGGCGCAGGCTTAACTTACCGTGGTTATGATGTACAAGACTTGGCAGAAAACTGCCAGTTTGAAGAAGTTGCTTACCTGATTTTCTTTGGTGAATTGCCTACTTCAGAGCAATTGGCTGCCTATAAAGCAAAATTGAAATCTTTACGTGCATTGCCTCAAGCACTCAAAGAAGTGCTTGAGCGTATTCCTGCAGATTCACACCCAATGGATGTGATGCGTACAGGTGTTTCAATGCTAGGTAACTTAGAAACCGAACAGTCATTTGAACAGCAACAAGATGTAGCAGACCGCATCTTGGCGACTTTGCCAGCTATTATTTGCTACTGGTATCGTTATAGCCACGATGGCGTGCGTATTGAAGAAAATACGGATGATGATTCAATTGGCGCACAATTCCTGCATTTATTACGTGGTGAAAAACCAAATGAATTGCATGAACAAGTCATGAATGTGTCATTAATTTTGTATGCAGAGCATGAGTTCAACGCATCAACATTTACAGCACGTGTTTGCGCATCAACTTTGTCTGACATGCATTCATGTATTACAGGCGCGATTGGTTCATTACGTGGCCCATTACACGGTGGCGCGAATGAAGCAGCGATGGAAATGATTGAAAATTGGACATCGCCAGAAGAAGCTGAACGTGAAATGCTAGGCAAGTTGGAACGTAAAGAAAAGATCATGGGCTTTGGTCATGCGATTTATAAAGACAATGATCCACGTAACGGCATCATCAAAATCTGGTCTGAGCGTTTAGCGCAAGATGTAGGTGATACAGTACTTTATCCTGTATCGGTGCGTTGTGAAGAAGTGATGTGGCGTGAGAAGAAATTATTCTGTAATGCTGACTTCTTCCATGCGTCTGCGTATCACTTTATGGGTATTGCGACCAAACTATTTACACCAATCTTTGTGATGAGCCGTGTAACAGGTTGGGCAGCACACGTGATGGAACAGCGTGCAGATAACCGTATTATCCGCCCAAGTGCAGATTATACAGGCCCAGAATTGCGTAAAGTTGTACCAATTGCAGAGCGTTCGGCTGCTTAATTGGTTGTCTAAAAAGCTGTACCGTGCATGAACATCATGCGATGCAGCAGTTTAGGCTGAAGATAAGGTTTCATTGTTAAGCAATGGAACCTTATTTTTTTTGAGGTTTGGATGAGGGTAGTCAAAAATACAATGAGTAATTATTGAAGCGTTAGAGAATTAAAAAAGATCGGGCGTACGATAGCGCATTTTTAAATATTTGATCATAAAAGAAGGTTGTTGTATTTTGTTTCTTAAGGTTGTAAATGGTTGCATGATTGGCTAAAATTTATTCCATAATTAATATGAGGAAAAAGCAATGTCACATGTAGCAGTTAAAATCGACAGCGATATTGTTGAATCAGCAAAGATTTACGGGATGGCTGAAAGTAGAAGTGCAACTAAACAAATTGAGTACTGGGCTAAAATTGGAAAAATCGCACAAGACAATCCCGATTTAACTTTTCAAGATATAGCAGATTTGTTGCTTAGTATGGCGCATGTCAAAGCAGGGAATACAACACCATATAGCTTTGGTTGAGTTCAATGAATATACAACAAACTCCCTTATTTGAACGGACAGTGAAAAAACTAACCAAGCAGCAGAAAAAAGATGTTGATAATGCCGTAATAACCGTTTGGAATAATCCTGATATCGGAGAAGCTAAAGTGGGGGATTTAGCAGGAGTATTTGTTTATAAATTTAAAATGGACAAACAGCTTGTGCTACTGGCTTACTCTGTGAGTGATGACGAAATCATGACACTCTATCTTTTAAAATTGGGCAGTCATGAGAATTTTTATAGAGACTTAAAAAGATAGGTTTACTTCAGGGTGCAGTACAAGTGTTTGTATCTTGCATTAGATCAATCAGGTCTTGAGCGACTAACAGAGTGAGCTGTTCTAGTCGTTGTAATGGATTGCCATCTAAAAAATATTTGTACTGAAAAGTTTGCTGCTGATAATGAATGGCGATAAAAAATGTCCCTACAGGTTTTTCTGGTGTGGCACTGCCGCCTGGTTTCAGTAACCCTGTGCATGCCACAATAAAATCAGCATGTTGAAATAGTTTTTTGCCTTGAACTGCCATGGCTTGTGTGACTTCTGCGGATTCAGCGGTATAGGTGGCAATTAAGTCACTATTCACATGCAAAATCTCACGTTTAATGCTTGGGTCGTAACTGACTAATCCACCAAGTAAAATATTGGCACCGCTATTTTTATAAATAGAAAACTGACTACATAAGTAACCTGAGCTGGCACTTTCAATAAAAGCCACAGTCTGTTGGCGTTGTTCAAGTATGGCACAGCATTGTTTGAGCATGATAAATCTGCAAGTGAATAGAATAAGTTGCTCAAGTGTACTGAATTTTGTCGACTTGTGCGAAAAAACATCAAAAAGTGAAATGCTAAAATAAGAATGTTCACGATTTAACTGCCTATAAATACAGCAAAATTTACAATTATAGGTTTAATCGTGGCATGAACGGTGATACAAATAAAAGTAAAGCAAAAAGTAATAAAAAGGATGCTGTGATGAAAACAACGGTGAAATATATCGTTTTAAAAAGTTTGGACTATCAACTTGGTACATCATTATTTGAGGATGAAATTGATGCTGATGCACAATATTTTGACCAAATTCCAAGCATTATTGAATATCAAAACTTGCACTTTAAAGTCGTGAGTAAAGAACAAAAGCGTTTACAACTGATTGAGGAAAATGAGGAGCATCAAACCATCATTGTCAGAGTTCTGGTGATTTAAAGTCATTTCAATCTAAATTAAACAGAGCTTCCATATAATAGCAGACTGGTTGAGCATCAGTGGAGCGTATCGAAGTTGGTGCTTTTTGACCGCTAGATGAAAAAAATTGTACTTCACATCACAAGAAAAATTGAAGAATTGATTAAAAATGCCAACTATGTCACATATTTGTGTTGGTGTTTTTATCGATTAGCATTTTTCAAACAGGCTTGTAATGGCTTAAATAAGTTTATGTTTTTTAGGTTAATTTTTTATTTTAACTGACTTCTAAATGGGATAGAGAAAATTAATTAAAAACATCTTAAAAATATAATCAGGACAGATAGAAAAAATATAATTGAATTTTAACGTATTTTTTGAATATGTCTTACATTTTATTTTTTATTATATTGTTAAATAATAAAGTGTTTTTCTTAGATAAAATTAAAAAAACAGTGTATTTTCTTTATTAGAATTGAGCATTTTTGTTATTGCTGTGTATAGTCCTTGCATCTCACAATAGTGAGGAAGTTTAAAGGGGCTAAATATAATGAATCATAATGCAATTATCATGATGACGCTGATCATTTTAGCTGTGGGATTTTCTCTAGGCATTTATGTGTATTTTGAACAAAAGAGAAAGCAAAATGAAGAAATTCAGCTGATCATTACAGAAGCAAGACAGGGTCTAGTAGAGTTAGATCGGAAATAATAATCTAGGTGTAAATCGTATACTTCGATGCGGATCCAATGGGATAAGCTGTCATTAAAAAGTAAACATGTATTCTTTTCCGAATTGGTTTGATACTCTCTCCACCCATTGCTCTATTTTATCAGCTGTCATGACTTGAAAATCTCGCCAATAATATTTGATCTGCTTCCATACCATCTCGATTCGATTTAACTCAGGGCTATAAGCTGGAATAAAATACAAATTCGTCGAAAAGTTACTTTTAAGTAGCTCTCTGTAATCAGCCATCTTTTTACTTCTATGAATCGAGGCATTATCAACAATAAGAACCAATGGAAGGTTATAAGTCTGTTTTACTTGTTGAGCTATTCCAGTTAAATAGGCATAAAACCAAGTGCTTGTAACTGACTCTTGTAAACAACTTGTCACCAGTTTCCCCGTTGAAAGCAAACATCCCATGACATTAACTCGTTTTAATCTTATTGCATCAACCGCATGAACATCACCTATCTTTGTCCACGCATAGCGGTTATCAGGTGTAGATGAAAACCCTGTTTCATCAACATAACCTAATATAATTTCACCACGTGCCGCTTGCTCTCGTAATTTTTCAATCTGCTGTGTTGCTTGTTCAAATGCAATCGGATCTCTTTTTTTTCAAGCTATGACGGGTACGCTTGAAGACCATACCTGAATCACGTAAAAACTTACGAATGGTTTCAACAGACACGGACACTTCGTATTCTTCATGTAGTTTGACTCGGATTTGTTCTGCATTGAGTGGACTTGTATTGACCCAATCTAGGATTTTCGCCTGATAGTCTGAGATCAATGTATTGGGCCGACCTGAGCGATGACCTTCTTTAATCGATTCAAACTCATACAATTCCCAACGTCGGCGTTGTAGCCTTATGGTTTCTGGGATACGTTCTTGTAGAGTGGCAACTTCCGCAACACTTTTACCTTCAGAAAGCCAGAGAATAGTTTGGGCACGTTGTCTTTCACGCCAATGTTTTGCATGCTTGGCCAGAAAAATGAGTCGTTCTCGCTGTTCTAAACTAAGTGGTACAGAAACAATTCGAGGCATGTGTGAACATCTGTTAACTAAAAAAACTTTTTCGCATGATTAGTTATTTTTGTCAACTTAAGTTTTTTAGTGAATTTATAAAGCTAGTCACATAAGTAGGAGAGTCTAAAGTTCCTAGATACTCCCCCTCAATACATAAACGCAATGGGATGAAATTACTATTCTGATAATTTCCATCAAACTCTATAAAAACTTGATCGTTTCCAATTCTATTCATTTGCTATCTACCATTTTTATCAAGTCAGAAGGGACATCAGAAATCTTGATATTTCGTTCCTTTCCTGAAGACGTAATACCTTTTGTCGAACCATTCCAATGGAAATTGCCATTACCATCATCTTGAAACCTATGATAAATGACCTTCCCATCTTTATTTTCAATTGCCCATCTATTTTTGGATCACTATCAATTTTTACACTGTTTTCCCATAATTTTACATGATTGTCAGGAATTATTGCTTTAGTAGAGTTATAAGGCATATTTCCATCTTTCAAGTCATGATGTCCTGGATTTTCATAATATTGTGTTTCAACATTAATAACTTTATCTTTAGTTGATGGCTTGGTGCCTTCGACTATGTAATTACCAATAGTATTATTACTTTCGTCCTTATGTATGCCTAAAATCAGCAAAAAATCTATTTTTTAAATTCAGTAATATTAATAGGCTGATCTTTGACTAACTCAAGTACTCCTTCACCACCTTTAAAGTGAATAGATACACCATCATCATTGCTCAGTAAAATACCGCTACCAGATACAGCACGTTTTAAATGATAAACTGTGTCTGAATTATCTACCATTTCTGCAGTTTCAAAATTATCTGAAGATTTTAATTCAATGGTTAAATCTTGTGGGCCATTAAAATAAATAACTTGTGTTTCTGCAGGTGCATTACTTTGTACTTTTTCTTGGCTCACTTCATTATTTAAATTTGAGTTACATCCCATTAAACCGAATGCAAGTAATGTTGCCCCTAAAATATATTTCATTTTTGTACCTTTTCTAAAAAATTGAAGCAAACTTATACTAATGACTTTAACTTTTGATAAAAAGATGGAATTACACTTTTATACTAAATTTTACTGAAAGTAATGAAGCTAAAGTTGACTAAATAAATCAGGAATTGTCTTCTTTAAAAATTAATGCAAAAAAATATAGCAATATATGTTTCTTTAAATAAAACCTACATACACTCACATTCCTTGATCTTGAATTATTGTACGCTCATGTCATCTTAATTTTTGAATTTCAGCTATGAGTAAAAATAAAATGTACGATGCTCAGGTTTTACAGCAACAATATGAGCAATGGCATGATTTACATCGACAGATGCGAGAAGCGCAGCAAAAATGGCAAGCTGCAGAAAAGCTCTGGCAAGAATTACAGGCCTATTATCAAAGTGAACAATGGCTTGAGGACTATGAAAATGCGCCTGAACTTAGCTGCCGCGAAGGGGAATATTCTATATTATCGCAAGATACGCTATGGAATGCTTTAGAAGAGCGTCGCCAACATGCAATTGATTGGATGAAACTGAGTTTAAGTGTGATTGAGAATTAAACTTAATCCAAACTTACATCTAATTTATTTTGATCAATAAAACTATCATCACAGTTTTATTCAGTAAATTTACTGCATATTTAATCAGTTATGTTATTTTGAGTTGGTTTGAAGAAATTAAAAACGAGTATCAACATGAAAAAGTTATATAGTGTTTTGGCTGTTTTAAGTGTGGCAACTTTAGCTGCGTGTAGTAATCAGCCTATCAATGAACAAACTCAGGTGCCACAGACCATGCAAAATTGTGTCCCAGAATCTGCTGCGCAGTTAGTTGGTAAAACAGGTTTGACTGAAACACAAATTAAAGCGCTTACCCGAGCTGAAATTGTGAGAATGGTTACACCAGGTCAGCCTGTAACAATGGATTATCGTATGAATCGCGTCACTGTGGTGGTCGATCCGAAAACTAAAATTATTCTACAAGCTTCTTGCGGCTAAACAATTTTAAGAAATTTTCTCAATATTACCCTGAAAATTTGATCTGATTTTCAGGGTTTTTCGTTTTAATCAGCCAATCACTCAAAATTAAAGTACTACAGTGTTAATATATCGGTTGTCTTAAAATTTTAGATCAGGTTAGAAATGCACTTATTTATGTGTTTGAAAAATCAAGGAAATATACATTGATGCAAGCCTTGAATATATCGACACGTTTAGGTGGATTCTACTTTTTCTACTATGCAATTGTTGGGACGTTTTTGCCTTTTTGGAGCCTGTACTTAGAAGATCAAGGCTTTAATTATCAGGAAATTGGTGTTTTATCTTCCATTGCCATTTTAACGCGCTTTTTCGCGCCTTTTATTTGGGGATGGATTGCCGATAAATCAGGCAAACGGATGCTTTTGGTACGCATCGCAACTTGGATGGAAGCCAGCATTTGGTTGCTGATTTTTATTGTTCCAAATAGCTTTCAGTCTGTTGCATTACTCATGCTGATTTTTAGCTTTTTCCAAAATGCAATTTTGGCACAATTTGAAGGCGTGACTTTGTTTTGGTTGGGCGAGAAACGTGCAGAACTCTATGGCAAAGTGCGAAAATGGGGTTCTATAGGCTTTATTGTCGGGGTTTTTGGCATAGGTGCTATTTTAGAAATTATACCAATCTCCATGTTACCGATGTTGCTACTCAGTATTTCTTTACTGGCATTTCTATGGTCGTTCAGTATTCAAGAACCAAGCACCGCACCCATTGCACAAAAACAACTTGAACCCTTATTGCCCATTTTAAAGCGCCCAGTGGTCTATTCATTTTTTATTATTGAATTGATTTTGCTGTTTTCGCATGCACCATTTTATAGTTTTTATAGTAATTTTTTAAGTCAGGCAGGATTTAGCACAAGTCAGATCGGTTTATTGTGGTCTGTCGGGGTGGTTGCTGAAATCATTATGTTTGCCTATGCGAGTTTGTTTTTAAAGCGTTGGTCTTGGCGTTCACTGGTTGCCGTATGTTTAATTTTAACAGGCTTACGTTGGGTGATAGTTGGTTTATTTCCATCCATATTTTTTGCACATTTTTTTGCACAAAGCATCCATGCCTTTAGTTTTGGATTATTTCATATCATTGCCATGCGGGTGATTTTTCAAAACTTTTCTGCA
The DNA here is from genome assembly GCF_013417135.1 of Acinetobacter sp. YH16051. NCBI lineage: Bacteria > Pseudomonadati > Pseudomonadota > Gammaproteobacteria > Moraxellales > Moraxellaceae > Acinetobacter > Acinetobacter sp. YH16051. The sequence continues at coordinate 104,695 of NZ_VPEN01000008.1, forward strand.
GGGCAACAAGGTCGTGGGCAAGCACTTTACAGTACCATGTGGGGTTTAGGTGTTGCACTGGGGAGTATTTTGGCAGGGCATTATTGGGATATTGTTTCAGGCGAATGGATTTTTATTTTTGCAGGATTATCTACACTCGTTGGTCTGTGTTTTATTTGGGGATTGCCAAAGCAATTAGAATCGCAGTCAATGTCGAGTGATACCAAAGCCTAGATTGGTGATTTTGCAGTGACACCGTTCTTTTATCAAAAATAGAAGCAAGCAAAGTTGGATGGGTATAGTTTGCTTGCTTCTTACTAATTGATTGCTACATTAAATACGGATTTTAGCGTATTGATGCCACCACGGTTGAGCCGTTTCAAGTTGTGCAGCCAGTTGTAAAAGCACATCTTCACGTGCAAAAGGCGCAATAAACTGCGAACCCAATGGTAAGTTATCTTTATTCCAATACAATGGCACAGACATTGCAGGCAGCCCAGTAATATTGGCAAGTTGAGTAAATGGCACCCATTTTAGGTTTTCTTTGACAATGCGATCGACCAATTTACCTTGCGCTAACCAATGTGCTTTACCTGCATGTAATAGTGTTTTTAAAATTGGTTTTTGCCATGCAGGAGTTTTAACTTCGCCATTTTTTGGTGCAACTGAGGCAGTTGCAGGGATGAGGTATAAATCATAACGCTCAAAGAATTGATTCATTTGCGCGACATATACCCCCCAATTATTCAAATTACGAATGTAATCTACTGACGTGGTTTTTGCGCCAAAGGCAGCCAAAGCCAAAGAGTCGAGCTCAAAATTATCGGAATGATTTGGCAGGCGAGTTTGAATTTCAGCAATTAAATAAGCAAATTGGCTAAACCATGTGGTAATAAAATCTTTGGCCAATTGCATACCATCAATAGCCGGACGGTCTTCAACAACTTCATGCCCTAAAGATTCTAAAAGCTGTACGGTTTTTTGAATGGCATTGATCGCATCTTGTGAAACAGCTGTACCAATCGGAGATTGGGTCGAATATGCGATTCTTAATTTTTTTGGCGCTTGCTGAATTGCATCTAAATAACTGCGTTCAGGAGCTTCAATTTTGAAAAGTGAATGACCATCTGCGCCATGCGTTGCATCGAGCATTGCCGCACTGTCACGTACACTTTTACTTAAAATATGTTGCATCGCTGCACCATGCATGGCTTCACTGAGTTGTGGCCCCCACGGGGTGCGTCCACGACTTGGTTTTAAACCAAACAAACCACAGTAAGACGCAGGAATACGAATTGAACCACCGCCATCACTTGCCCCTGCAATCGGCACAATACCTGCCGCAACTGCAGACGCAGAACCACCAGAAGAACCACCACTATTGTGTTTCAAATTCCATGGATTTTTACATGCACCCCAAGCATCTGGCTCGGTTATCCCTTTAATCCCAAATTCAGGCGTGTTGGTACGTCCAAAGGTAACGATTCCGCTATTTTCCCAACGATTTACAATTTCTGCATTTTGTTCTGCAAGATGATGCGCACGTTTTAAACCCTGACAACCAAATGAAGTCGGATAGCCTGCATATTGTTGAAATAAGTCTTTGACTAAAAAGGGCACACCTGCAAATGGGCCTGTTAATTTTGTTTGTGTGCGCTGCCGTGCATGTTCATGCATAGGAATAATAATGGCATTTAATTGTGGATTGGTTTGTTCAGCACGTTGTAACGCAATATCTAATAATTCTGAGGCCTGAACATCCTTTTTGGCAACCAGCTCTGCCAAGCCTAAAGCATCATATTGGAGGTATTCTGCAAGTTTCATTTCAATCCTGAAAATCTGTATTGTCAAATTCATGTTGTATGCTATTTTTGTTTAAGAAGCAAGAATGACCCGATTACGACCTTGCATTTTTGCCTGATATAGCGCCTGATCTGCCTGAATAATTAAATCTTGTAAAGGGAGATTGGTGGGTAAGTGTGTATGTGACACGCCCATGCTTACTGTAAAATGAATGGGTTCAAGGTTTTCTAAATTTAACGCTTGATGTTCAATACACATACGAATACGTTCTGCAATGCGTTGAGTTTTATTTAAGTTATTATTGTTCAGCAAAATAATGAACTCTTCACCACCAATGCGACAAAATAAATCGTGATCACGTAAATTGCTTTTAACGATGTTAGAGAGATGTTGCAAAGCACGGTCACCGACATAATGCCCATATTGATCATTCATTTTTTTAAAATCGTCGATATCTAACATAATTAAAGACAATGAATGATTGTTTTTATGCTTTAAAGCTTTTTCACTTAACTGAGTAAAACTACGGCGGTTCAGTGTTTCGGTTAAACTGTCATGATTTGCCAAATACAATACTTCTCTATACAACTGATTTCGGTTTTGGCTAATCACACATAAAATTAACGTGGCAAGACCTAAAATAATTAAACCCACACGAATAGAAATAATGGTGGTTAAATAACTCGAATTCACTTGATCTATAAACAAGCCTGTGACGCTGTGATACAGAGTTAAACAGACCAAGCTATTAATCAGTGCCAAATTAAAAAGTTGATAGCTGGCAGCTGCCCAAATTAATGCAGCCAATGGATACAACAATGCACCTGGTCCATAAAAAATATGGGTGCAGGCGATAGAGATCAGTAATGCAAAAAAGGGCAAGATATCCTGAATTTGAGTTTCTTTAGCATATTGATTATTTATAAGTTTTTTGAATTTAGACCAGCCTGGGGCAGCCAAAATTAAAGGTAAGACAATTACCGCATTTAAAATTTCACCAGACCACCAAGTAAAAAAATCAATCCAACGATTTTCTTTTAACATAAAGGTGTGCGGCAAATTTGGCAGCAGAAGAATGGCAAATAAAGCCCCAAAGAAACAGCCTAAAGTTACAGCAATAATATGTGGATATAGCTCTGACACATTATTATTGCTCGCTGGAAGTTTAGCGCGGGCAAAATTAAAGAAAAACAACCCACTAAAAACAGCTACAAAGTTGGAAAGCGTTAAACCTAGCGTCATCAGGAAAGTATTGTCTGTGACCAAATCGGCGCCCATATAGCCAAAAAAAGCACCCAAAATTCCACCAAAACTGTTTAAAGATGGAAAGCGAATGAGTAGCCCCAACAAGAGGGCGTTGCTTGGCCAAAAAAAAGAAAAGTAGCTAAGTGGGCGAGTAAAAATACCCAATAAACAAGAAAAAAATACCACAACGGCTAGCAGTCCAAAGGCAAATATTTGCTTTTGAGTCGAAGATATAGTTTGCGGTATGCTAAAGTTTTGCAAGTACTAAACTCACTTTTGCAATGGGTTGATAATTAAGAAAAAAACTTGAATGAGTGTGACGTTCACAACAGAAAGGCGATCATATCAAATAACCATTACCTACAAAGTCGATTAAATGTAAACTAAGTCACATTTTCGTTAAATAAAATTGTTGTGTTATGTTTATGCTTGCAGATTTGGATTAAAAATATGCTAAGTTGTCTAAACGGTTTATATCTTTAAATAAATGTATGAAAAAAATATATCTAACCACAGTTTTAAGCTTATGTTCTGTCTGCGCGATTGCGAATGAAAATACAACAATAGATTCAGCCAAGTTAACGCCAGTAGCAGCAGAAACGACCAATAAATTTCGTGTGGTGACCCGTCCAGAAATTGTGGGGCTGTGGGGCATGCAAATCCCAAATAATCGTAAATGTATTGAATATTACAACTTTAAAAGTAATAGCGATGTGGTGATTAAAAGCGGTCAAGAATGGTCTGCAGGTGTATATGATTATCAACCTTCACAAGACCCTGCAAATTCGTTACCGGCTTTAATTTTGCAAGTTAAATATGACAATAATGAAGTGGATTGTTCTGGTTATCAGGAAGACCAAACAGGCGATATTTCACAATATTTTGTAAAATGGAAAAATGCGCACACCATTAATTTCTGTAGTAATGAAAAAGCAGAACAATGTTTTGCGACGTTGTACCGCGTCCTGCCTTAAACTTTTCATTATTTGGTCTATTAGAGATCTTTTATAAACTCGTACCCCTCATCCTGTAGCGCGTGTATTGATCATCTAGAGCGCTAAAGCACAAAAGTAGTGAATTTCAATCTTTCATTAGACGAATTATTGATGATCATTTTTCGAATCCAGAATCAATTAACAAGAGCGACACATTTTAGTGAGTTGAAAAGTTAGGTGAATTCTTAGAATCATTAGACTTTTTCAACCGGCAATGACCTTATTACATAAATTTGGAGCAAGCTGTGATTTAAAGGTTTGAGGAAATTTAAATATAATTAAAACATAGTGTTAGATATTTGTTTCAACAAAGCTCTTACAAATAAGACTTTATTTTCTCTTATTCATATACGAGTGTACGAGTGCATTTTAATTTAATGAAAATTTTATCGTCTTGCTGAAAATAAAAACGGCTACTGAGCCATGCAAGCATTTTGCGACACATGGCTCAGCAATAAATCCATAATTATGCCTCGTCAATTTCTAAAGGATTTAGACTTTGGACAGAATTTGCTTTAAATGGTGCAGCAATTTGCTTTAAATCTGAACCCGATGGGGCTTGATACACTTTTAAGCCAAACTCCGGAATAATTGCCAGCAAATGATCAAAAATATCGGATTGAATACTTTCATATTCTTTCCATGCAGTGGTTTTGGTAAAGGCATAAATTTCTAGTGGTAAACCTTCACTGCTTGGCTGTAGTTGACGAATAATCAATGACTGAGATTGATTAATACCTGGATGTTGTTTCAGATAAAACTCAACATAGGCGCGGAAAGTCCCTAAATTGGTTAAACGGCGTTGGTTGTATTGTGATTGATTTGCTAACTGCTGATTAAACTGCTCAATTTCTTCATTTTTGCTATGTAAATATTGATCCAATAACAAAAACTCTTTAAGTTTGCTTTGTTCATGTTCAGTCATAAAGTGCACAGAACTTTGATCAATTAAAATGGCACGTTTAATACGTCGGGCACCAGCTTCCTGCATGCCACGCCAGTTTTTAAAGGTATCGGTAATGAGTTTATTGGTTGGAATAGTGGTCAGGGTTTTATCCCAGTTTTGCACGGTGACTGTATGTAATGACATATCAATGACATCACCATCGGCATTTAAAGAAGGCATTTCAATCCAGTCACCAATCCGTACCATATCGTAGGAAGAAATTTGTACCGAAGCCACTAGAGATAAAATGGTATTTTGGAAAACCAACATCAAAACAGCAGCCATCGCACCAAAACCTGCGAGTAAGGTAAACACATCTTTTTTCAGGAAAGTGCCTAAAATCATGAGGGCACAGACCACATAAATAATGAGTTTAACTAACTGCAAATAGCCCTTAATTGGCTTGTTGCGTGACTTAGGGTTGCGTTGATAGAACAGGTTAAAAATATTTAAAAATTCAGAAATTGCCAATGCAATGGTCAGGAATATAAAGGCTTGCGCACCCATTTGCACAAAGCTTTCTACTTTATCTGACAAATGCGGTACGGTGGTGATGCCGTTCATAATCACGACAGCTGGGACAATGTTGGCAATACGTCGGATGACACTATGCTGTGAAATAATTTCACTATTGGCAAAGGTCATTTTAGAAATCAGTTTGCGAATCCCGCGCACTACAATTTGCTTGGCAATAAAGTTGGCTAAAATTGCCAGTAGAATCACAATACTGAGTGAGGTCAGCATTTCTAACCAAGGGTATTGGTTATACCATTCCTGAATATTTTGAATAAAATTAAATTCTTGCAAAAGGTCCTCGCTTTAAGGTTGCTGATTTTCGTCTGCACGGCACTTAGAATTTTGGCCTGCAATTCACCTTAATTCTTCATTGATGTATGAAATTGTTAGATAGTGTATCGACTAAAGTTTAAATTTGAAGTCTGAGTAACTTTTTGCTACATTTCAATTATTTGTTTTTACTGAAAGTTTTCAATCAAGTTGCAGTCATAATAAAAAAGCCAGTACAGATACTGGCTTTGAATAGATACCTAGCATAAATATTTGCATAAATACTTGCGTGATCTACCACATTAAATCATCTGGAATCACATAGGCTGCGTATGGATCTTCTTCATCTGTCGTGGCTTCATTTTTCTCGGCATTATTGACAATAATAAAGCCTTCCATTTTGCTATTAATACGTTCAGCTAAAGCTTTAGGCAGGAACGCATAACTGTCATTTTCTTTGGCAATCACCAAACTACCTGCCACGAGTGCATTGTAAATTTGTTGATTGATATACACTTTTTTAATCTTGCCATCTAAAAACTGATAAGCCACTTCACCATCGGTATCACGAATTTTATGCTGCTGAATCATTTGCATAATTGCTGCTTTCAGTTCTTTTTCCTGTAAAGCGGCTTTCTTTTCTTGCTCAATAGCTTGGTCTTTGGCGAGTTTTTCTTGCTGTGCCTGTGCAATTTTGGCTTTCACTTCAGCATCTTTACTTTCACCTGTGCGCTGTTCGTGTAAGGTTTGTTTAGACAGTTTTTTTGCCTTTTTATTATCGACTAAACCCGCTTTGAGCAATTGTGCCTGTAGTGCATTTTTAACCATGATAATTTCCGAAACTTAATGTTGAAGATGTCGATAGCGAAAATAAATAATCCAATACACCAAACTCAAACTTAGGCTGAGTCCTGCAGGTACCAGAAAAGAATTCAGTTTAAATGTAGGATAAATGGCTGCAGCGAGTAATCCACCCACAAAGAAACCAATTAAAATCAGTAGGTGTAAAACAATACGTCTTTTTTCAACTTGTAAGCCCCGCACTCGATAACCGAGGGCTAAGCCTAAATCGGTCAATACCCCAGATAAATGTGTGGTGCGGATGATGGTGCCTTTATAGTAGCTGATCATGGCATTTTGTATGCCCATGGCAACTGACGCCCAAAGCAGGGCATAACGTGGGAAATAAGGCAATAATACCCAGCAGATTAAAATAAAAAAAGCCACCAAACTCATGGGAAAACCATAGCGACGCCCTAAGCGAAAATTGCTATTTCCTAAAATGACGCCGCTATAAAATGAGCCAATCACATAGCACAAAATCACCAGAAACAAGAAAATCATGGCTTCTGGTTTCCAGTCGATTAGCGCCATCGCTAAGATACTGACGTTACCAGTCATGTGCGAAACGGACTGGTGCAATACGGTCACCAATCCGAGTACGTTAATAATTCCAGCATTGACAGCTAGAAAAAAAGCACCAAATTGCACCCAAAGGGGTAAAGTTTGAAAAGGCATAATGGATGATTGCGTAAGTTTCCTAACGCATTGTATCTTAACTCAAACCACGGTCAACCGCAGTAGTAAATAGCACATCGGTAGATGAGTTAAGTGCAGTTTCAGTAGAATCTTGCAATACGCTAATGACCATACCAATTGCAACAACTTGCATGGCAATATCTGAAGAAATACCAAATAAGCCACACGCTACAGGAATCAGTAGTAACGAGCCGCCAGCAACGCCTGAAGCACCACATGCAGACACCGCTGCAACCACAGATAAAATCAGCATGGTGCTAAAATCGACAGAAATTCCTAAGGTATTTACTGCAGCTAAGGTTAAAACGGTAATGGTGACCGATGCACCTGCCATGTTAATTGCTGCACCTAACGGAATTGCAACACTCGCGGTTGATTCCTGTACGCCTAAACGCTTGGCTAAGTCTAAATTGACAGGGATATTGGCTGCAGAACTACGGGTAAAGAAAGCAGTAATGCCACTTTCGCGTAAGCATTGAAAAACTAAAGGATAAGGATTGCTGCGGGTCACAAATGCCACCATGATTGGGTTGATGACCAACGCGACAAAGAACATCGTACCTAACAAGACTGCCAATAATTGAGCATAACTGGCTAAGGTGCTCAAGCCTGCATCGGCAAATGTCACGGCAACCAAGCCAAAAATACCGAAAGGCGCAAAGTTAATCACCAAGCGAATAACGCGATTGACTGCATTGGCTGCATCATTCAACAATGCTTTGGTGGACTCTGTAGCATGGCGGAAGGCAATCCCTAAAGCCACAGCCCAAGCCAAAATACCAATAAAGTTGGCTTCGGCAATGGCAACTACAGGGTTAGCAACAAAACTAAGTAAAAGATTTTTCAAAATTTCAGCAAGACTGCCCGGCGGGGTTAATTCTGACTGTGTTGCAACATCTAAAAATAATGTACTTGGGAAAAGCGTACTTGCAATAACTGCACTGAGCGCAGCCAAGAACATACCAATCGCATACATCAGCATAATCGGTTTGATATAGGCATTGCTGCTTCCAATTTTAAAATTGGCAATCGATGCCATGACCAAAATAAAGACTAAAATTGGCGCAACAGACTTCAGGGCTTTAATAAATATATCACCCAAAAGGCTTAAATAGGGCGCAGATTCTGGAAATAAAATTGCAACAGCCACACCGAGTACAATTGCAATCATAATTCGGGAGACTAAACTCAAACGCAAAAAAGCTGAAAACATACGAAAACAAGGTTAAAGAAAAGCGGCTATTTTATACTGAAATATCCATGTGCTTAAAAATAATTTTTATATAAAAATTAAGTCTATATTTTTAAAAGTGATATTTATTAAACTACTTAAATTTCAGCAAGATAAACGTACTCTTTGATCAAAAAGCATGTGTGTTGAGCATCCAGTTTTAAAGATAAAATTAAAGATCAATTTCTTGATCTTTAAGTCAGTTCAGGCGCAAGCTCTTGCATGGCTAAATAATGTGAAAAAAAAACTTTTCCATTTAAATGCTGCAAAAGTTTTGAGTGTTGTAATTTGTCCATTACCGGGCCTTTAATTTCAGAAAAATGCAGACAAATATTCAATTTTTTTAGTTCAAGATTTAAATCTTCCAGCATTTCGAGTGCGCTTAAATCAATACTGCTAATACTCGAACAATTCACCACAACATGCTTTAACTGAGGGTTTTGACTGACTTGATTAATAAAAAAGCCTTTTAAAGTATTGGCATTTAAAAAGGTTAGATTTTCGTCAATTCGCATGGAAAGTACGTGTGGCGCGGTACGCACTTGATGCCGCTGAATATTACGAAAATGTTGTGTGCCTTCAAGTAAACCAATTACCGCAATATGTGGTCGGCTAATACGCCACAACATTAGAATAAAGGTAGATACAATTCCAATAATTAAACCTGTCGAAATATCAATCAATATGACGCCAAAGAACGTCACCCACATGGCTAGACCATCGGCTTTGGAATAACGCCAAGTTTCTTTAAAAGACTGAAACTCGACTAGTTTCCAAATTGAAACAATAATGGTTGCAGCCAAAACAGCCAGAGGTAAATCTTGGAAAAATCCCGTGAAGTATAAACTGACAATAACAATCATGATGGAGGTAAATACTCCTGCCATTGGTGTTTTTGCACCTGCATCGGCATTGACCACGGTACGCGACAAACTGCCTGTGACGGGAAAAGAGGAGCTAACACCTGCGCCAAAATTGGCTAAACCGAGTGCAATCAGTTCCTGATTGCTATTTAAGTGACTACGTTGTTGTAAGGCGGTGGCTTGCGCAATAGACAGAGATTCCACAAAACTGATCATGGCAATCATGGCTGCGCCAGGAAGGAGTTGTAGAACAAGTTGTGCATTCCATTCAGGGAATTGAATAGGCGGAAATCCTGAAGGAATTTCTCCGACTGTTTTAATGCCGATTTGTTGCAAATGCAATGAATAAACCAAAGCAATTGAAACGATCACCAATACCAATGGCAAGGCTTTTAAGATAAAGCCGCTACCTCGAACACGCTCACGAATGGCATTACTGTTGATGATTTTAGGGGCATAAATTAGAAATAAAATGGCAGCAACACCCAAGAGCACGCTATAAAAATGGGTTTGTCCCATATATTTCCAAAAGCTGTATAAGAACTCAGGTAAGTTATTGGCTTTAAGGGGGATGTCTAACACAAATTTAAGCTGTCCAATCGCAATCATTAATGCAGAGGCAATAATGAAGCTTTTAATAACAGGATGGCTAATGAGTTGAATTAAAAAACCGAAGCGAAAAATCCCTAAAAGTAGCGAAATAATGCCGACCATCACAGCAAGTAAACAGGCTGCTTGAATATAAGCTGCCGAGCCGACTTCAAATAAAGGATTGAGCGTCGCAAAGGTCATCATAGAAATAATGGCGACTGGGCCAATGGACAAGGTTGGGCTGCCACCAACCAAGGCGTACATGATCATGGGGATCACGCTCGCGTATAAACCCATGACAGGAGGCAAACCTGCAAGCATGGCATAGGCCATTCCTTGAGGTACCAACATGGCAATGACAATAAACGCAGACAGCAGATCAGATTTCAATGTTTCTGCATTGTATTTTCGCAGCCATTGCCAAGCAGGTAGTACACGAGCCAAACGTGAATTGAAATCTGACATACTGAAATCTAAATCATAAATTTAGATATATTATGAACAAAAAATGCTAAGAAGTCTTTGAAATAGCAGGAGAGTATTCAAGTTTTATGGTGATGCCTGATAATACAGGCATTATCATTTAGACCTGCGGGCAATAAAGTGCATAGAGGGTATTAAGTACCTGCACCATTTTTTCATCTTTAATTGAATAAAAAATTTGCTTGCCATCACGGCGGGTATTCACCACATCACTTTTACGCAGCATCATTAATTGTTGCGATAAAGTAGGCTGATGAATTTGAGTTATTTCTTCAATTTGCGATACGTTTAATTCTTGTTGAGATAAATGACAAAGAATTAAAAGACGGTCACTATTCGCCAAAGATTTTAAAATTCCAACAACGGTATCCGCAGATTCACGCATTGATGTGATTTCAAGACCATCGTTCATTGTTTTATTCTCTTAATTTACAGCTAACCCAATATATATTAGGCGGGAGTGGAAGATAAATTATATAACATAAATCATTATTTATATATGAGAACAAGTATCATTTAAGAAAAGATATCAGCCAATCATAAATAATGGGCTGATATTCTAATCAAAAAATTGATAAAAAAGTGGCTGAGTTACAATAAAACCTATTTTTTCACTTGTTCAAAACTTTTTAATTCTTTCTCACTAAATTCACTCGATGCAGCTAACAATTCGTGAATTTCTGGGTTATACCAAGCAAAGTATTCCGACATTTTGGCACTAAAAGTATCATCTAGGCTTATCTGCGTAGCATTGTGTTGCAACAAGGCTTGCTGATCTAAACTGCTGATAAAACTTTTTAAGGTGGCACTATCAAAATAATATGCAGACTTAAATTGTGCAGAATCTGCAGCGCGTTGTAATACGGTTTTGGTCATTTTTTCCAAAACTTTCAGATTTAAAGGGATGTGTGCGCTATAACGCTGCAAAAGCCCTTGAATCAATACGAAATTATTTAAACTTGGTTTTGCCAGTTCAGCTAAGGCATAGAGTTCATGCTGTGTAGCTGGGTTCGGCTGTAATTGCAGATTTGCTTCTGTAACCCAATTTTGCTGAATAAAGTACGCCACAATTTTTTCGATTTCTTGAGAAAGTTCTTGCGCCGTCCATGCCAAGAAAAACTCTTGCTTCAAATATGGATAAATCGCCTGCAGTTTTTGCATTAAATCTGCGCATGATAATGCTAAATTTTGTTCATTAAACTGCTGCACAATTAATGCTACACACGCAGGCAAAATAAAGCAGTGCAAAATATTATTGCTAAAATAGCTCAATAAGATTTTTTGGCTTTCTGCGACTCGAATCTGTTCTACACCATCTTGGTTATAACGCTCAACTTGTTTAAGTTTTAGCGCATATTCAATAATTTCTTGTGGATTTAAACCCGTAATAATCATACGTGGGTCGTAGCACAATTGTTTGAGCAAACGTCGATATTGTTCAATTCGGGCGAGCAGCTCATCTTGTTTCAATGCATGCTGATCGGCATTTAATAAAATCAGAGAGATGAGGGCGATTGGGTTAATCACCACCGCTTTATTGATATTTTCCAAGATTGCATGCGCAGTATGATCTACCGTGTGAATCACAGAGGTCGGTAGTTCATCATTTATGTTCAGTTTTACATCGCGTGCTTGGTTGGCAGTTAAAACATCATCTAAAAATACAGGTTCGCCAAAGTTGACATAGACCTGACCAAAGACTTTTTCAATTTTACGGGCAGAGTTTAAAATACCCCATAAAGATTCGGCTTCTTTCGGTTTGCCGTTTAATTCATTTAAATAAGATGTGCCTTCAATCAGTTTTTCATAACCAAAATACGTTGGAATAAATGCAATTGGTTTGGTTGCTCCGCGTAAATGGCTTTGAATGGTCATCGACAACATGCCTTTTTTCGGCGGTAACAATAAACCTGTACGTGAGCGTCCACCTTCAATGAAGTATTCGAGTGGCGTGTTGCGTGACAATAAACTGTGTAAATATTCTTTAAATACCGAGGTGTATAATTCATTGCCGCTGAAAGTACGGCGAATAAAATACGCACCTGCACCACGCATTAATTGACCCACAATTGGTAAATTTAAATTAATACCTGCTGCAATATGCGGCACCATCAAGCCACGATTAAAAATCACATAAGACAGCAACAAATAGTCGATGTGGCTACGATGACAAGGGGTATAGACGATTTCATAGTCTTTGGCGAGTTCGCGTACCGTGTCAAAGTGATGCACTTCAATGCCATCATAGAGCTGTGTCCAAAGCTTGGTCAGTGCCAGTTCAGCAAAACGCAAAGTCGAATAAGAAAAGTCCGATACAATTTCAGTTAAATAGCTTTTAGCACGGTTTTCTGCTTCAAACATACTGACTTTTTGTTCGATACTTTCTTTACGAATAGCTTGTTGTACTGCTTCACTTTTCATCAACGCATGAATCAAATTACGGCGGTCAGATAAGTCTGGGCCTAAAATCGCTTCTTTGTGTTGATTAAAATTGTGTTCCAGATGTTGCTCAATAAAGTGCGCAGGCGATAAGTGTGGTTGTTGTTGTGTGGCTTGTTCAATAAGCTGACGTAAGGAAATTGCTTTATGAAACTCGATGTAGTTATCACGTGAATAGAGCGAAATATTAATGGTTTGTTTAAGCTTGTTTGGCGTAGACCATGCATCGGCAAATAATGCTTTAAACCAAGAGTCTTCGTATTCGGGTGAACGTCCCCAAAGTACAGTTACGGGAACTAACAACACATCATGTTCAGGATGTTGCTCTAAGGTTTCAATGAGTCGAATCAATTTAGCAGAGTAGTGATAAGCACTGTGCTGTGGGTTTTTCTCACGCAAGACCAAAATGGAATCGTCTTCCTGATGCTCGGCAATGTTTAAAGGCGCATACACAGAAGGTAAACCACGAGATTGCGTCTGCTGATCAATCAATACGGTATTGCTGAGAGAGGCATCTTGCAGCACATAACAAAATTGTGTTTTTTCAGAGCTTTGTGCAACACGATGTTCTAATTCTGCAGTCGTGCCTAATACTTGTGGCGTCACAATCTTATCTAAGATTTTTTTAGTGAAATTACGATAAAGCTGACTGTAACGTTTATTAGACATTGCATTCCCTACATTTTGTTATGTGTTGCTATTGTCAAAAAATAAATAGCGAATTTCAAACCCAAGTGCCGAGAAAATCGACAATTAAACTGAGGTCGTCATCTCTTTATTCTAATTCGCATTTTGTTGAAAGCTAATCATATTTTTGTATAAAACAATTTTCGTGAAACATCGGCAAAAATTTTATAAAAAGGTATGATAATTTAAATTTTGTTTATATAGATATAACTTAGGGAATAATCATGACCACAGATGCAGCTTTTTCAACACCAGCAAATTTAGGGATTGCCGTATATAGCAATAATGCAGAAGCGATTGGTAACACGCCATTGGTACGCATTAACCGTTTAATTTCTGGCGATGCAACGGTTTTAGCCAAAGTGGAAAGCCGTAACCCTGCATTTTCTGTGAAATGCCGTATTGGTGCTGCTTTAATTGCCGATGCTGAAAGACGTGGCGTGTTAAAAGCAGGTATGCATATTGTAGAACCGACCAGCGGTAATACAGGAATCGCTTTGGCATTTGTAGCTGCAGCAAAAGGTTATGAGATTACACTAACGATGCCTGCAAGCATGAGTATTGAGCGCCGTAAGGTGTTGAAAGCGTTGGGTGCAAATTTGGTGCTGACTGAGCCTGCAAAAGGTATGAAAGGCGCGGTGGATGAAGCAGAGCGTTTGGCAACCGAACATCCTGAAACTTATTATTTGCCGCAGCAGTTTAATAACCCTGCCAATCCGCAAATTCATGAAGAAACCACAGGCCCAGAAATTTGGGCAGCAACAGGCGGCAAGGTCGATATTCTTGTTGCAGGTGTAGGTACAGGCGGTACGATTTCTGGTATTTCGCGTTATTTCAAAAAGGTAAAAGGTCAGGCATTGCATACTGTTGCAGTCGAGCCTGCTGAATCTCCAATTATCGCTCAGGCCAAGCGTGGTGAAGCCATTACGCCTGCACCACATAAAATTCAGGGGATTGGCGCTAACTTTATTCCAAAAAACCTAGATTTAGATTTGGTGGATGAAGTGATTGCGATTGAAAGTGCTGAAGCAATTGACTGGGCGCGTAAAACAGCAACCCAAGAAGGTATTTTAGTCGGTATTTCAAGTGGTGCAGCAATGGCTGCTGCTGCAAAATTGGCGGCACGTCCTGAAAATGCAGGTAAAAATATTGTGGTGATTTTACCTGACAGTGGTGAGCGTTATTTATCTTCAGTATTATTTGAAGATATTAGTGCAGAATGATGTGTCTTTAGACAGTCAAAAGAATTTGAAAAATCCCAAAGTTTGAACTTTGGGATTTTTTATTTAGAGAATAAATTTATGAGGTGAGTTAATACGTTCTGAAAAGCAAATTTCTTTCTACTTAGACGCTAATATTTAGCGGGATCAGCAATGAATCCAACGAAGCTAACTATGTAAAAATCAAACAATCGCAGATACTTTATCTGGCGTCATCAGTGCTTGATTAATATATAGCTTGATTAAGCGTTCACGTGACCCAATAGCTTTTTGATAATGGGTAGAATTGAGTAATAACGACGCACCATAAGTTACTGTCCAAATATAAGACAGATAATCACGGATCGACATCGCGCTGTTAAAGGACTCTAAATAGGCTTGGGTGATGTCCTTAATTTCTAAAATACGCTGCTCACGAATATCGTATAACTGTTCAAACAATTCATTTAGTTTACGTTCATTATTGGTTAAGCGTTCTTCAATTGAGTGCAGCAAAATCGTACGGTTGGAATTAAGCATGTTATACAGCATGTACTGCGAAACATAAGTTTGAAAGTTATGGTGATACTGTTTGGAAATATCCAATAAACGCTGTTCATTTAAAATAATTAACTCTAAATAGAGCTGATTTTTACTTTTGAAATATTTATAAATTGTGCCTTTGGCAATATCTAACTCTGCAGCCAACTCACTTAATGTAATATCATTATGATTTTCCAGTAATAAAACCTCAGCCATTGCCAAAATTTTCTCTTTACGACGTCGGAAATTTTCTTGGCGTAGAGTCGTCATCAATCAATATTCCAATTACAACCAATTAAGCATGTTGGAGTCTAGTGCAGTTTGAGCAACTTGAAAATAGCACCAAGGTCTTGAAAAGGTAAGTTTTAACGTATGTTCATCAGTGAACCAATGAATTTAAAAAATATCATGTGAAAAATAGCACAATCCATAAGCCAAATCGGTTGTCAATAAAACTGAACCAAACAGGTCATTTTAGTGAAATAAAATTGGATTTCTAAAACTTTTATTCTATTTTTCATAAGCAAGGCCTAAAAGTCTAAGATCAATCAAGCATAGCAATTCAGCACTTTGCGAGATTGCAATGCTCATCTTTTGATTTACATTTAACGTGAATTACTTGCTAACTCACAGGGATGTTATTTGTAATTTTAAAAAGCATGGCTTTTACGGTAATCACTTTAAAAAGACGGTAATAAGGGACTAAAAATGATTGTAATTGTAGATGCTGTACGTACCGCAATGGGCGGCTTTCAAGGTTCACTGGCAAGTTGTATAGCACCCGATTTAGGCGCGGTTGCAATTCAACACGCAGTTGCACGTGCAGGTTTAAGTGGGACTGACATTGATGAAGTAATTTTTGGTTGTGTATTGCCTGCAGGTTTGAAGCAAGGCCCTGCACGTCAGGCGATGCGTCAAGCGGGTTTACCCGATAGTACAGGTGCAACCACCATCAATAAAATTTGTGGCTCTGGCATGAAAGCTGTTATGCAGGCAGCCGATGCTATTCAGGCAGGTTCAGCGCAGATTGTGGTCGCTGGCGGTATGGAATCTATGTCGAATGCGCCGTATTTGCTAGATAAAGCACGTGCAGGTTTCCGTATGGGACACGGCAAAGTCACAGACCACATGTTTCAGGAAGGTTTAGAAGATGCTGAAACAGGCTTGTCGATGGGCGTGCTGGCGCAAGACATGGCAGACAAGAAAAACTATACCCGTGAGCAGCAGGATGAATACGCAATTCGCTCTTTAAACCGCGCGGTAGAAGCCATTCAAAACGGTTATTTTAAAAATGAAATCGTGCCTGTCACTGTTCATTCACGTAAAGGTGATGTGATTGTCGATCAGGATGAACAACCGTTAAATGCCAAAGTCGATAAAATTAGCAGTTTGCGTCCCGCATTTAAAAAAGATGGCACGATTACAGCCGCCAATGCCAGCTCTATTTCAGATGGCGCATCTGCTCTGGTGATTACATCAGATGTGGTTGCGGCAGAGCGTGGCTTAAAACCGCTTGCAAAAGTTGTGGCATACGCGACACATTCACAACATCCTTCTGAGTTTACTCTTGCTCCTGTAGGGGCGATTCAAAAAGTGCTAGATAAAGCAGGGTGGTCGGTTGCCGATGTAGATTTGTGGGAAATTAATGAAGCCTTTGCCATGGTAACCATGCTTGCGATAGATGCTTTTGATTTAGACCCTGCCAAAGTGAATATTCAGGGTGGTGCATGTGCTTTGGGGCATCCTCTAGGTTCTTCAGGTTCACGTATTATTGTGACGCTCATTCATGCATTGCAACGTATAGGCGCGAAAAAAGGCGTGGCATCTTTATGTATTGGCGGTGGTGAAGCCACAGCGATTGCGGTGGAGTTAGTTTAAGTCCAGCTCGTCTAACTGCAGATTCATCTATAAAAAATAGAGTTCTCGAAAGAACTCTATTTTTTTAACTTATTAACAATAACAATGAAGTTTTATGCTTGGATAAACTGCTTCACTGCTTGGTTAAATTCATTTGGCAATTCTACGTTAGAAATGTGCGATGCATTGATTTCAAACAATTGGCTATTGGCAATACGTTCAACCATAAATTGACCATCGACAACTGTTGTCACAGGGTCTTGCTGACCTGCAACCACTAAAACAGGCACAGTGATGTCTTTAAGTTGTTCACGTACATCCGCTTTAGCCAAAGCTTCGCAACAGCTCGCATAACCTTCGGCGCTGCCAGCTGCCAAGTCGTTTTGAAGATTGTTGACCACTGTCGCGTTGCTTTGGATAAAGGGTTCAGTAAACCAGCGTGATGCTGCAGTCGAAGCAATCGGTTGTAAACCTTGTTCACGTACCAATGCGGCACGGTCATTCCAAGCCTGTTCTTGACCAATTTTTGCCGCAGTATTACACACCACCACCTGATTAAAACGTTCAGGGCGATGAATCGCTAACCATTGACCTGTTAAACCGCCCATAGAAATACCACAGAATGCCGCTTTTTCAACATTTAAGTGATCGAGTAGATTTACAACATCTTGACCCAATTGATCAATGCTATATGGACCTTGCGGAGCTGATGATGCACCGTGACCACGTGTGTCGTAGCAAATTACAAAAAAGTCTTGCTGGAAAAAATCAATCTGTGTTTGCCACATTTTGAAGTTTGTACCCAGCGAGTTTGAAAAAATCAGTGCAGGTTTTGTAGCATCACCAAAAGTTTGGTAATTGATTTGCGCATCATTTGAGGTAAAAGTTGGCATTTTTTTTTAAATCCTTAATCTTATAAATCCCCCTAAATCCCCCTTTATGAAAGGGGGACTTTTAATGAGGATTAAACACGTTCAATAATCAAAGCAATACCTTGACCAACACCAATACACATTGAACATAAACCGTATTTACCGCCAGTTTGTTCAAGTTGGTTCAGTGCTGTAGTGACTAAACGCGCACCAGATGCACCAAGTGGGTGACCTAAAGCAATTGCACCACCGTTTGGATTGACTTTCTCTGAACCATCTTCAATGCCTAAGTCACGAGTACATGCTAATGCTTGTGCAGCAAAGGCTTCGTTCAGTTCAATCACGTCCATTTGTTCAATGGTCAAACCTGTTTGTGCCAACAATTTTTTGATTGCAGGCGCAGGACCAAAGCCCATAATACGTGGTTCAACACCAACAACAGTTGAAGCAATGATTTTGGCACGTGGTTTTAAGCCGTGTTGTGCAACCGCTTCTTCAGAAGCAATCAGTAGGGCAGCCGCACCATCGTTAATACCTGACGCGTTACCTGCAGTCACAGTACCGTCTGCTTTTACCACTGGCTTTAATTTTGCCAATGCTTCTGCTGTGGTTGATGCACGTGGATGTTCGTCTGCAGCAACAACGACAGGCTCGCCTTTACGTTGTGGAATTTCCACTGCAATAATTTCTTTGTCAAAGAAACCGCGTGCTTGTGCAGCAGCAGTACGTTGTTGGCTGGTTAGAGCAAACAAGTCTTGATCGGCACGGTTAATATTGAACTGTTCCGCTACATTTTCAGCAGTTTGCGGCATAGTTTCTACGCCGTACATTTCTTTGAGTTTCGGGTTAATGAAACGCCAGCCCATTGTGGTGTCTTCAATTTTTTGACTACGACCATAAGCAGATTCTGATTTACCCATCACAAATGGAGCGCGGCTCATTGATTCAACACCACCTGCAATAATCAGGTTTGCTTCACCTGCTTTAATTGCACGTGCGGCCATTGCAATTGCGTCTAGCGATGAACCACATAAACGGTTTACAGTGGTTGCTGGCACTTGGTACGGTAAACCTGCTAAAAGTGCAGACATACGACCCACGTTACGGTTGTCTTCACCTGCTTGGTTGGCACAGCCGTAAATCACGTCATCAACTTGTTCCCAGTTTACAGATGGATTGCGTTGCATAAGTGCTTTGATCGGTAATGCGCCTAAGTCATCAGCACGGACTGGAGCTAAACCACCTGCATAACGACCAAATGGGGTACGGATGGCATCGACGATATATGCGTTTTTCATATTTTATTTTCCAAATATCTTAATCTCTCCCAACCTCCCTTTAAAAAAGGGAGGAGATTCCCACCTAAAATTACTTGATGGAAGTCCCCCTTTGAAAAAGGGGGATTTAGGGGGATTAAAAATTATATTTAAAGACGATTAAGCCTGAGTCGCATCAATCAGCTTTGCACCAGTCAATGACTGTAATTCTTCAAAGCTCAAGCCTTCAACTTTTTCAAGAACTTTCATGCCTTCAGGAGTTACGTCAATCACACATAAGTCAGTGTAAATGCGGTCTACACATTTCAAGCCAGTTGCTGGGTAAGTCAATTCAGCCACGATTTTTGGTTCACCTTTTTTGGTGACGTGATCGGTTGTGATAAAGACTTTTTTCGCACCAACGGCTAAGTCCATTGCGCCACCAACAGCAGGAATCGCATCTGGCGCACCTGTGTGCCAGTTTGCCAAGTCGCCATTTTCAGCCACTTGGAATGCACCCAATACTGCGATGTCTAAGTGACCGCCACGCATCATGGCAAAAGAGTCACCATGATGGAAGAATGAGCCGCCTGTTAGCATGGTCACGAATTCTTTACCTGCGTTGATTAACTCAGGGTCTTCTTCACCTGCAGGAGGTGGTGGACCGAAAGCCAATAAACCGTTTTCAGAGTGTAAGAATACGTCTTTGTCTGAAGGCAGGTAGTTTGAAATTTTAGTTGGTAAGCCAATGCCGAGGTTGACATAAGCACCGTCTGGAATGTCTTGTGCCACACGTTCAGCGATTTGATCACGTGTTAATTTGGTATAGCTCATGATGTTCTCCTTCACGTGACAGTTATGCAGATTGTTCAGGTTGTTTTGCGCCAACGGCAACAACGTGCTGAACGAAAATACCCGGAGTGATGATGTGTTCAGGATCTAACGCGCCTAACTCAACCACTTCAGAAACCTGTGCAATTGTCACATCGGCAGCCATCGCCATGATTGGGCCAAAGTTACGTGCAGATTTACGGTACACCAAGTTACCCCAACGGTCGCCTTGCTGTGCTTTAATTAAAGCAAAGTCTGCGCGGATTGGGTTTTCTAGTACGTAGTCTTTACCTTCATAATTTAAGGTTGGTTTGCCTTCTGCAAGTAAAGTACCAAAACCTGTAGGGGTATAGATTGGACCTAGACCCATACCTGCAGCCTGAATACGGCATGCCAAGTTACCTTGCGGCACCAGTTCAAGCTCGATTTTGCCTGCGCGGTAAAGTTCATCAAATACCCAAGAGTCAGACTGACGTGGGAATGAACAGATAATTTTACGTACCGCGCCAGCTTTTAGCAGTTTCGCTAAACCGTAGTCACCATTACCTGCGTTGTTGTTTACAATAATTAAATCTTTGATGCCAAGTTCAATCAAACCATCAATGAGTTCCGCTGGCTGACCTGCGGTACCAAAACCACCAATCATGATGGTTGAACCATCTTTAATTTGCGAAAGGACTTCTGTTAAAGAAGTTTGACTTTTATCAATCATAATGTGTCCTAGACAATTGCCTGTCCATTAACTTTTGGAACTTTGAGTTGAAGGTAGGGGTGCTGCTGAGCTGTCGCGTTTGGTTAATACCCAATGTGCGATCAAACCAATACAGATACCCCAAAATACAGAACTTAGCCCTAAAAACTGCATGCCAGAGGCGGTTGCTAAAAAGGTGATGAGGGCTGCATCACGCTGTGATTCTTTACTCATTGCAACTGAAATATTGGTGGCAATTGCACCTAAAAGTGCAAGTCCAGCCAACGCTGCAATCAGTTCTTTGGGCAATAGGCTAAATAGCATGACGATGCTACCCGCAAATAACCCACCTAAAATATAGAAAATACCGTTTGCAACACCTGCAATATATCGCTTTTCTTTCAGTTCGTGCGCATCTTTACCTAAGCATAATGCTGCAGTAATAGAGGCAAGTACAATGGTAATTCCTCCTACACATGCAACGGCAAGAGAAGCGATACTGGTCGCACTAATAATAGGCTTAGCAGGCATGTCATAACCGCTAATTTTAATAATTGCCATGCCCGGTAAAAACTGTCCAGACAAGCTGACTAAAATTAAAGGTAATGCCAAGTTTAAGGTTGAATTCCACGTCCATTCAGGAACAATAAACTGTGGAATTGCCAAACTAAAATTGGTGGTGACAGGGTTAATTTTACCGAGCATTAAGCTGAGTATAATGCCTGCAGCAAGCACCCAAATCATGGCATAACGTGGACTAAGACGCTTTGCCAATAAAAATACCGCTAGCATCCCAAATACAATGTATGGCAGGGTATCGGTTGCAGTAAATAAGCCTAAGCCAAATTGAACCAAAATACCTGCCATCATGCCTGCTGCGACTTCTTGCGGAATCCAAGACAGGAGTTTGTCAAAATAACCTGTGATTCCAATCAAAAAAATCACCACAGCAGAGGTGATGTAGGCTGCAACTGCTTCATTCAGGGTAATATCGGGAAACAGTGTGACCAGCAATGCGGTACCGGGTGCAGACCAAGCGGTGACCACAGGCACTTTGTATTTAATGGACAAAAAGATACCTGCGACAGCAGCACCAATAGAAATTCCCCAAATCCATGAAATCATCATGTCTGGGGAAACTTGGGCTTGCTGTGCCGCTTGGAAAAAGATGATCAATGGCCCTGAATAGGAGATCAGCACTGCTAAGAATCCTGCAACAGTGGCTGAAATTGACCAGTCATTTTTTAAAGTTTGGAACAGGTGACTCATTGACGATTTGCCTCCTTGCGTCAAGCAATGATCCTGTTGAAGTTGGTCATGATCTTGGCTTAGCCCTGATCACCACCACCTACAGGTACAACGGTACCTGTCATGTACGATGACTCATCAGAAGCAAGGAACAGAATCGCATTCACTTGTTCCTGAATGGTGCCATAGCGACCCAAGAAGGTACGATCAATGGTTTGATCGACCACTTGTTGCATCCACTCTTTTTCAGATTCTGAAAGTGGGTTGGCATTACGTGGCACTTTACGTGGTGGCGCTTCTGTACCGCCAGTTGCAATAGCATTCACACGAATACCATCTTTGGCATGTTCAAAGGCGAGGGAAGCGGTTAAACCGTTTACACCACCTTTAGACGCCGAATATGGCACGCGGTTAATACCACGTGTTGCAATTGAAGATACGTTTACAATGGTACCTTTCTGGTTTTTCACCATTTCAGGCAATACTGCGCGGCAGCACCACATAGTAGGGAACAATGAACGATTCACTTCTTTGATAATTTCTTCTTCAGAAAATTCTTCAAAAGGTTTCATCCAAATTGCACCGCCTACGTTGTTGATGAGCACATCAACACGACCATAGGTTTCAAGTGCTTTAGCAACCACAGATTCTGCACCTGCAAAAGTTTCAAGGTTGGCTTTTACGGTTACTGCATCGCCACCGTGTTCTTCAATTTCGGCCAACACTTCTTCTACATAGGGAGAAAGGTCTGCCATAACCACTTGGGCACCTTCACTCGCCACTTGTAAAGCCACACCGCGACCAATGCCTTGAGCGGCACCAGTCACGATTACAACTTTGTTTTCAAATCTTTTTGTGCGATTCATTGTATTCTCCGACTATGTTTCTAGACTGTATAACAAACTTAGTTGGCAGAGAATTTTTCAAATAGGAAGCTTGCAGGTTTAACACCTTCTGCATCTAACCAGCCACGTACCGCTTCTACCATTGGCACTGGACCACATAGGTAGATGTCTACATCACCACCGTTGAGCCATTCGTTTTCGATATGGCCAGTCACGTAACCTTTACGCTCGTGTGCAGATTCTGGATTTGCCACTACAGTGCGGTACTCGAACCAAGAGAATTTTTCTTGTAGTTCGTTTAATTTTTCAATTGCAACCAAGTCAAAGTCATTGGTCACACCAAAAACTAAACGTACAGGGTGCTCAGAACCTTTTTCTTCAAGTACTTGCAGCATAGACATAAATGGTGCGATACCTGTACCACCTGCTAACATCACTACAGGGCGTGCTACATTACGTAAGTAGAAGCTACCAAATGGACCCGTAAAGGTCATTTTGTCGCCAGCTTTGGCATTTTGGCTTAAGAATTCGCTCATTTTGCCGTTTGGTACGTTACGTACTACAAAACCAGTTAAGCGGTTACCAGGCTTAGAGCTGAAAGAATATGAACGGGTTTCTGTTGTACCAGGAATACCCACATTCACGTATTGACCTGCAAGGAAGTGAATGTCTGGTTGACCTTCATCTAACTGAATATCAAAGGTAATCGTCGAGTCAGATAAGTTTTCGACACGAGCCAAAGTACCTTCAAATGCATGAATTTCAGTTTTACATACATCAGAAGTTGCTTGAATTTGGAATACTGCGTCAGAAGTTGGTTTACATTGGCATGCAAGAATGTAGCCTTGTTCAGCTTCTTCTGGTGTCAATGCATCTTCAATATAAGTTTCTTCAGGCATGTCATACGAACCTGATTCACAAAACGCACGGCACGTTCCACATGCACCGTCACGGCAGTCCAAAGGAATATTGATCTTTTGACGGTAAGCTGCGTCTGACAGTGTTTCACCATCTGTAACAGAAATAAAACGTGTAACGCCATCTTCAAATTGAAGTGCAACATTGTGGTTTGACATGGCTGAATATCCTATATAAATCTTTGAAACTAGACCTTTCAGCCAAGATTCCATCTGGCTGAAAGGTTTTTACCTTGCTGTAAATGAATACAGTCTTAGAGGTGGTAGATATCGATTACTTGGTTGATGTAATCGTTTTTCAGCACCACGTACTTGCTTAAAATTTGCGGTTTGTCGCCAGAAAAATCGATTTCATAGCGTGACATACCAAAGTAGCTGTAGTTAGTTTTGTAACGGAAACTTAAAGTGTTCCAGTTAAAACGTACAGTGACTTTATCGCCATCACGTTCAACAATTTCAATGTTGCTGATGTTGTGGCTTGTGCGTGTATCTGGCATGGTTGCAGATGAACGCTCAGTTTTGATACGGAACACACGGTCTTCTAAACCTTGACGGTCTGGATAGTAAATCAAAGAGATTTCAGACTGTGGATCTTGAGTTAAACGGTCATCGTCATCCCAAGCTGGCATCCAGAAAGAAGCAGTAGGAGCGTAGCACTGTAACCACTCATCCCATTGCTCATCATCTAAGAAGCGAGCTTCTTGATAAAGGAATTGAGCAATATTTTCTAAAGTAATCGCGCTCATGCGTTTTCTCCTTCAGTAGATGCAGCAATTTCTTTTTCAGTCGCAATACCTTTTTTGATTAGATCTAACCAATGTTGGTGCTGTGAAAGATATAAACCTTCGTCTTCAGTTTTAATACCTGAAAGTTTTGGTTTTAAACCGATTTCGTTTGCAGCATCGTCTGGACCTTGGATCCAATGCTTAGAACCACGGCACATATCGTTCCACTCAAGTGCGATACCTGCGTAGCCAACTTGACATGCACGGAATTCTTCAAGATCGTCTGGTGTAGCCATACCTGATGCGTTAAAGAAGTCTTCGTACTGACGAATACGGCGTGCGCGTGCTTCTGGCTCTTCACCTACAGGTGCGATACAGTAAATCGTCACTTCAGTCTTATCGACAGAAAGAGGACGTAACACACGAATTTGTGAACCGAACTGATCCATGAAGTACACGTTTGGATAGATACACAAGTTACGTGAACGCTCGATCATCCATTTCGCCATTGCTTCACCGAATTGCTCGGTGTATTCATCTTTCTTGGCAAAGTTAGGACGGTCTTCTGGGTTAGCCCATTGAGTCCAAAGGAGCATGTGACCATTTTCAAAGCCGTAAGAACCACCGCCTTGTTTGCCCCATGAACCTGCGCTCATTGCACGGATGTTATCGCCAGCTTCTTTTTCTTTACGTTGCTGAGTTGTTGCAGCGTAGTTCCAGTGTACTGCAGACACGTGGTAACCATCGGCACCGTTTTCAGCAGTTAACTTCCAGTTACCTTCATAGGTGTAAGTCGAAGAACCACGTAAAACTTCAAGACCTTGTTGAGATTGACCCACAATCATGTCAATGATTTTAGTCGCTTCGCCTAGGTATTCTTCTAAAGAAGGAACATCTGGGTTTATGCTACCAAACAAGAAACCTTTATAGCTTTCAAAGCGGGCAACTTTTTTCAAGTCGTGTGAACCGTCTTTGTTAAAGCAATCTGAATAACCTGCATCTGCTGGGTCTTTAACTTTTAACAACTTACCAGAGTTGTTGAAAGTCCAACCGTGGAATGGGCAAGTATAAGTTGCTTTGTTACCACGCTTGTAACGACATAATTGTGCACCACGGTGTGAACACGAGTTGATCATGGCATTCAATTCGCCATTGCGGTTACGCGCAATGATGATTGGCTGACGACCAATGTAAGTGGTGTAGTAGTCATTGTTGTTTGGAATTTGGCTTTCATGTGCCAAATAAACCCAGTTGCCTTCAAAAATGTATTTCATTTCTAGGTCAAACAGGGCTTGGTCTGTGAATACTGAACGGTGTAATTTAAATTCACCAGATTCAAAATCATCAACCAATAATTCGTCAATACGGTCTAAGTGGCTAGTATTGATAACAGGAATACGAGGCATGTCCTTTCTCCGACTTTCCAAGGAGGGCAGTCATCGGGATGGGGCAACGACCACATCCCGATTCCATTTCAAATTATGCGCTTGCGCGGCGACGTTCAACTTCAGTAGAAGGAACGCCAGCTTGATCTTTCTGAAGAACAATGTTGAACTGGATGTGTTTGAAAGGACCTTTCAGACCACGTTTTGCAATTTCAGCTTCATCAGTCACGTCAACCGCAGTTGCCACCAGACCTTCACGAGTCGCGAATGCAAAGTCATCCCACAGGTATTGGTCGCCTTCAATATTGAATTGAGTAGTCAGCTTGCGGTAACCCGGTGCAGATACGAAGTAATGTACGTGCGATGGACGGTTACCGTGACGGCCTAGCTTGTCCAGTACAAACTGAGTTGTACCTTCTGGAGGGCAGCCATAACCCACTGGCATTGTCGTCAATGCAGTATATTGACCATCGGCAGCGGTAATGATGCTGCGACGCAGGTTAAAGTCAGACTGTGACTTGTCAAAGAATGAGTAGTTGCCCAGGCTGTTGGCATGCCAGATTTCAACTTTAGCACCTTCAACACGGTTGCCGTCAGTATCAGTCACTGTACCTTCAATGATCAGCGTCGGGATTTTGCCTTCTTCAGAGCCATCGTCCATACGCGCAAAGCTTACTGTTTCAGGTGCGCCAGAGACATAAAGTGGACCTTCAATCGTACGTGGCGTACCGCCAGTAATGCCTGCTTTAGCATCCGCTTCATCAGCACGTAAGTCTAGGTAGTGTTCCAGACCCAAACCTGCAGCCAATAAACCTAATTCGTTCGCTTGACCGGCATCAGTAAAATATTCCAGACCTTTCCACAGTTCTGACTGAGAAATATCAAGATCTTCGATCGCTTGGAAAAGGTCACCCAATAAACGCACAACAACTTGTTGTACACGTTCATCTACAGGGCCTGTCGCTGTATCAACGTTCATTTGCTTAACTAATGCATCAATTTCTTGGCGATTCATTTTCATTCTCCTTGGAGGTGTGCTTTGGTGGCGAATATCTCTGGACTAAAAACGAGATAATTGGCTGCCACTTTCCTTGTTTACTTGGTTTGCTAAATGTTTACTTTGGTGCTGGAGTAAGGTGCTTACTCCAGTTTCCGAATTAAATCAGGTGTCATCTTCACGAATTGATGAAGGGTGGCGGTTCAATGCCATCACTTCAATATTCATGTAAGGGTAGAGCGGAAGACCTTGCAGAATGTTGTGCAGTTCTTCATTGCTCTCAACATCAAAAATACTGATGTTTGAATACTGGCCAGTAATACGCCAAATATGACGCCATTTACCTTGACGCTGTAATTCCTGCGAATATGCTTTTTCAACGGCTTTAATTTCGTTAGCAGTTTCTGCTGGCATATCCAATGGAATGTTTACATCCATACGTACGTGGAAAAGCATGGGTTTCTCCTAATTACTGACGACGCAAGTTGTCAATTTTGTCTTCATCCAACTCAATACCTAAACCTGCACCTGTTGGAAGGTGTAATTCAAAGTCTTGGTACTGAAGTGGAGTTTTTAAAATTTCTTCGGTCAGCAATAACGGACCAAATAATTCTGTGCCATAAGCTAAATTCTGGAAGGTCGAGAACACATGCGCAGATGCAATCGTGCCGACAGGGCCTTCAAGCATTGTGCCGCCATATAGGTCGATGCCTGCCAACTGTGCAATTGTTGCAACTTCACAACCTTCGATTAGACCCGCAGATTGGGCAACTTTAACTGCAAATACAGATGCAGCATTACGTTTTGCCAATTGATAAGCGCTTTGTGGGCCCATCAATGATTCATCTGCCATGATGGCAATATCAAATTTACGTGTTAAACGCTCCATGGCATCAATGTTGTCAATTGCACATGGTTGTTCAATTAAATCGACACCACCATCTTGTAAAAGCTGGATGCCTTTAATTGCTTCAAGTTCTGACCAAGCACGGTTTACGTCTACACGAATAGAAACGTCTTTACCCAATGCTTGTTTGATTGCCAATACGTGTTCTACATCTTGCTCTACTGGGCGTGAACCGATTTTGAGCTTGAATGTGTTGTGGCGTTTAGCCGCAATCATTTTTTGTGCTTCAGCGATGTCTTTTTCTGTATCGCCAGATGCAAGTACCCATAACACAGGAACCGAGTTGCGTAGGCGACCACCTAAAATTTCACTTAAAGGTTGGTTTAAGCGCTGCGCTTGAATATCTAATAAAGCAGTTTGAATGGCACATTTCGCGAAACGGTTGCCATTGATATTCTTTTTAATGACCTGTAAAGTTTGCGCAACATTCAAGCCAGCTAAAGTTTTTAGCAATGATGCGAAATATGTTTCGATATTGGTTTTTACGCTTTCTGGGCTTTCTTCACCATAGCCCAAGCCGCCAATCGTGGTTGCTTCGCCCCAGCCAACAAAACCATCTTCAGTGGTGATTTTGACTAATACAAGGGTTTGGGTTTGCATGGTTGCAACCGCCATCTTGTGTGGACGGATGGTTGGTATTTCCACCAGCAAAGTTTCTACTGACTTATACATGGTTTGCCCTTCATATCATTGCTTTATTACAGTTATGTGATATACCTTAAAAGAATAAATTGCATTGGTCGAAGATCAAATATGCATTTTTTTATACTTAAAAGGTATTTTGAGCTATGGAACTCAGACATTTACGTTATTTTGTTGCTGTTGTAGAAGAGCAAAGTTTCACCAAGGCAGCAGAAAAACTCTTTATTGCTCAACCACCTTTGAGCAGACAGATCCAAAATTTAGAACAAGAGCTTGGAATTCAACTATTTGAGCGTGGAAGTAGACCGCTTAAGACCACCGAAGCAGGCCAATTCTTTTACCAACATGCCGTTAAACTTTTGTCTAATGCGGAAGAAATCAAGTCGATGACAAAACGTGTCGGTATTGCTGGTCGTACTGTGACTATTGGCTTCGTTGGTTCTTTATTGTTCGGATTATTGTCAAGAATTGTGTATTTGTTTAAGCAGCAGCATCCGCATTTAAAAATAGAAATGGTGGAAATGACCACCAATGACCAAATTCAGGCACTTAAAGAAGGGCGTATAGATGTTGGATTTGGACGCTTAAGAATTTCTGATCCTGCAGTTAAACGTATCTTATTACGTGAAGAACGCTTGATGGTTGCAGTACATTCGAGCCACCCATTTGCGGCACAAAAAGAAGGTGTATATTTGGCGGATGTTGTTGATCAACAACTATTTTTATATCCAAATCACAACAAGCCAAACTTCTCTACCCAAATTCGTGGCGTGTTTTCTGAGTATGGTTTAGAACCTCGCAAAATTCGTGAAGTGCGTGAATTACAATTGGCGTTGGGTTTTGTTGCTGCAGGTGAGGGCTTGTGTATCGTGCCAGAAAGCGCACAAAATATTCATTTGGCACATTTGCACTTTATACCTTTATTAGATGACTCGGCTGTAAGTCCTGTGTTTATGGCAATTCGTAATATGGATGAAAGTGAAGACATTCGATCTTTGTTTGACTGCATTTATCAAGTTTATGATTTGGAAGCATTTACTTATGATCGCAATGTATTCTAGTAAAGCCATATAAAACAAATATTTATAACTATATTTTTTATATAAAAGCACAGATATTTTTAACAAAATACTGTTATGTGAATTGCCTGAAAAAACTTTTTTAAGCATCACATTACAGTATTTTTTTCGCCTTGTTATTTTTATCTGTTTTAAAATCAATATCTTATAAAACTATAGACTTTTTAGGTATGTATCCATGCCTATTCAGTTTTGGACAAATTTTAACTTATTATTCATTGTGTGCATCTAAGTTGGAGTAACGGACTTCACAATTAGGAGGTGAAGCAAGATGCAAAGCAATAAAATTAATATTAATACCTTGATTGACGAGGCCAAGTTTACGCCATTCCATTGGGGCGTATTGTTTTGGTGTTTGATGATCATTATTTTTGACGGTTACGATTTGGTCATTTATGGGGTTGCATTACCATTACTTATGCAAGAGTGGGCGCTCAGTGCGGTACAAGCAGGTTTACTGGCCAGTACGGCATTGTTTGGCATGATGTTTGGTGCCATGACCTTCGGTACGTTATCGGACAAGTTGGGTCGTAAAAAGACCATCATGATCTGTGTGGCTATTTTTAGTGGCTTTACCTTCTTTGGCGCATTTGCGACTAACCCTGTTGAATTTGGTATTTTACGTTTCCTTGCAGGCTTAGGTATTGGCGGTGTAATGCCAAACGTAGTGGCATTAATGACTGAATATGCGCCAAAGCGTATTCGTAGTACTTTAGTTGCACTTATGTTCAGTGGTTATGCGATTGGTGGTATGACATCAGCATTGTTGGGTGCATGGTTAGTGCCAGAGTTTGGTTGGAAAATCATGTTTTACATCGCAATTATTCCATTGGTGGCTTTACCATTAATTTGGAAATTCTTGCCTGAGTCACTCATGTATTTGACCAACAAGAAAGAAATTGAGCAAACTCGCAGCATTGTGCAAAAAATTTCACCAAGCCAACAATTAAATGGTGACACTGAGTTTGTACTGAATGAAGTGACTAAAGGCGATGAAGCACCTGTAAAAGCATTGTTCCAGCAAGGCCGTATGTTCAGTACGTTCATGTTCTGGATCGCATTCTTCATGTGCTTGTTAATGGTTTATGCTTTGGGCAGCTGGTTACCAAAATTGATGATCCAAGCAGGTTACTCACTTGGTGCAAGTATGATCTTCTTATTCGCCTTGAACATTGGTGGGATGATTGGCGCGATTGGTGGTGGTGCGCTGGCTGACCGTTTCCATATCAAAAAAGTACTGACCATTATGTTTATCTGTGGTGCAGCAGCGTTAATTCTACTTGGTTTCAACAGCCCGCAAATCGTGTTGTATACCTTAATTGCAGTTGCAGGTGCAGCGACAATTGGTTCACAAATCTTGCTTTATACTTTCGTCGCACAATATTACCCATCTACTGTACGTTCTACAGGTATGGGCTGGGCGTCAGGTATTGGTCGCATCGGTGCAATCGTTGGGCCAGTACTCACAGGTGCACTATTAACCATGAATTTACCGCACCAAATGAACTTCTTTGCTATTGCGATTCCAGGTGTAATTGCTGCCTTAGCAATCTTCATGGTGAATTTAAAAACGTCTGTAGAAGCTAAAGCCGCTGCGGAGCCTGCTGTAGAAAGCAATCCAGTCGCACAAAAAGCAACCCAATAATTTCTTTACCTTTCCATTAATCTACAGTCATCAATGATATAGATCGCCATCGTAAGCGATGGTGATCTGTTGCTAGAATTTGATGGCACAATAACAAGCGAGTTTAGGATGAACGCGAAAACATTAACCCAATCTTTTAATTTTCAATCTACAACGGTTCGACCAACAATGCAGCGCACGCTCATGATGAGCATGATTGCATTGAGTATGGGTGGTATGAGTGTTGCAGCTCAGGCGCAGACCCAACAGCAAACGGAAATTGAGCAACTAAGACAGGAAGTTCAAGCTTTACGTGGTCTGATAGAACAGCAAAAAGTACAAAATGCGCAAACAGCAAGTGCAATTGCCAATGTACAACGCAGTTCAGCAAGCCCGAGTCCAATTCTGAAAACAGCCAAAGGTGCTGAGTTCAACTTATATGGTAATGTGCGTTTAGATGCGTCTTATCAGGTTGAGGGCAGTAGCCGAGATTTGCCATATAACCACATTAATGCAGTGGCGTTAGAAGGCAATAATGAAAGTAGTGATCGTTTAAGATCAACGCTTTCTGCTACACGTTTAGGTTTGGATTTTAAAAGCCCGGTGGGCGATCGAGACGTAAAAGGTAAAATTGAAGTCGATTTCTTGGGCGGTTCAAATTTTGATAATTTACGTATTCGTCATGCTTACTTAAATTATGGCAACTGGTTAATTGGTCAAACTTGGTCAAACTTTGCCATTCCAGACTATATGCCAGAAACCATTGATGCTTTGGCATTTGTAGGTGGTGCAGTAAAACGTACACCTCAGGTACGTCATACTACAAAATTTAGTCCACAAACTAATTTGGTGGTGGCTGCTGAAGACCCTAAAGATGCCACAATTAGCCAGCGTTTACCTGCATTAACAGCACGTTTAAATCATCAATTTGCAGATAATTTAAATGTTAGTGTTCGTGCTATGGGCCATGAAAAACGTGTTAATTCTGAAGAAGAAATGGCATGGGGTGTGGGCGTAGGTGTAAAATATGAAGTTGTCCCTGGCACAACCCTTAAAGCAGATTATTACCATGTTAAAGGTGATAGCAGCTTTGTGTCATTTACCAACAGAGGCGTAGTTGCTCAAGCAAATGGTGATCTTATTCAAAGTGAATTTGATTCAATTATGGTGGGTATAACTCAAAAATTCAGCGATAAAATACACGGCACACTTGGCTATGGTTATATGAGTTTTGATGAAAATCAAAGTTATACTAATATTTTGAAAAACTCTTTTCCAAAAGATTCAACGCAATCTGATGCGACTCGTGCTAACAAAGAATTATGGCAAGGCTGGGCAAATATTTTCTATAGCCCGCGTAAACCATTAAGCTTTGGTCTAGAGTATGTCTATGGTGAACGTACTGCTTTAGAAGCTGTTAATGGTAGTAAAACAGGTGAAGATAACCGAATCAATGCAGTCGCAATTTATAACTTCTAAAATAGCCCTGTAAATCACAAAAGAGCTGAGCCAAAACTCAGCTCTTTTTTATTGTCGGGTGATCGGCTCTGTAATTTTAGGCATGAGTATATTGGGTGATGTGTTGCTGTATTACCGCAGACAAAACATCCAGTGCAGTCGCAATATTACTGTTCCAAGCAAAAGAACAGTTTAAACGAATAAAGTTCTGGCTGACCTGTTCAGAACGGAACAACTGACTTGGCGCAATGCCAATCTTATTTTGAATCAATTGCTGATAAATCGTATAGCCATCTATATATGCAGGCAGTTCAATCCATAAAAAGTAACCACTAGAATAGTAGTGAATTTTACAAGCTGGGTTTAAGCGCTGTTTCAATTGCTGATAAAACACTTTTTTATGTTTTTCCAATTGTTTGCGTAATTGACGCAAATGTTTTTCATAATGATGATGCGAAAGAAAATCCACCAAAGTATTTTGCAGTAAGGGACTTGCAGAAACCGTGCTCATGAGTTGCAAATGCTGAATAGCATTGGAAAATTGACCTGCATAAACCCAACCGACCCGCACAGCAGAACACAAAGTTTTAGAAAAAGAAGCGCAATGCAGTACGCGTTGTTGTCGGTCAAAATACTTCATGGGCAGTGGTTTTTGCGTACCGTAATACAATTCTTGATAGACATCATCTTCAATTAAATACACTTGATATTCTTCAAGCAAACTCGCAATACGTTGCTTAATTTCATCTCTGACACTAAAGCCAATAGGGTTATGAATATTCAACATCAACCAGCAGACTTTAATTGGGTATTGTTTTAAGGCTTGTTCAAATGAGTCTAAATCGAAACCTGAAACAGGGTGTTCTGGAATGGTAATCACCTGTAAACCAAGACGTTCAGCCGCTTGCCATGCACCATAAAAAATAGTTTCTTGTAATAGAATAAAATCTCCAGGTTTGGTCAAAGCTTGTAATGACAAATTGAGCGCATCTAATGCGCCAGATGTAATGACAATGTCGTTTGCATGGGTGGGTATGCCTTGTAAACAGTAGCGATTTGCAATTATGGTTCTTAATTCATAATTGCCCGGTGGCATGTGGTCGTGGCTAAAATAACTGCTTTTTCGTTTGGCGTGCTGCGCTAAAATTTGCATTAACTTTGGGTTAAACAGTAATTCTGCATTGGGAAAGGCAGAGCCTAAAGGACTGACATCTGCAGACTGAATTGATTTTAAATAGCCAAAGACCAAAGAGTTCATTTGAATATGTGCATTTAAACTCAAACTGCTTGGTACAGGTCGTTCAGTTTGATTGAGACGTTCTGCGACATAAAACCCCGACTTTTGTTTAGCGTAAACCAATCCCTGAGCTTCAAGTTCTTGATAAGCGTTTAGCACGGTCATTAAGCTATAACCACTGATTTGTGATTGTTCTCTTAACGAAGGTAACTTGCTATGTGCTTTCCATGCACCATTTTCAATGAGTTGCCGAATGTTCAACGCCAATTGTTCAGATTTATACATGGTATGACTCAAGCATTTTTTGCAGCTGTTACTTATTTTGATCTATTTTTAGGTTTAAAACATTAAATAATTTCTGTTTTTATAACAGATTGGCATGTATCTAAAATCAACTGTTATAGTTTTTAATAAATATTTTGTATCTACAGCAATGCTTTAGAATTTTACATAATCTGTATATCCCCATAATCTGGCTAGATTGGAGTCGATATGCAAGAAGATAACTCACGCAAACCACAGAAATATGCCGATAGCAGTATTTCAGACAAAGCATTTAAGCACATGATTATTTGGTTTACCGTGTATGTAGCTTTATTTTGTATCGGCGTGGCTGTTGTGGTGAATTTAGATAAGTTCTAAACAGTTTTTGAATAACAGCACACCTATAATCGCTTTAAGATATGAAAAACATTCATTTGAATTTTAATGAATGTTTTTTTTGTTTATAAAAGAGATCGTAAGCGCATAACTCAAAAGCAATAAAGATCGCAAAAATAACGGAATAGGCGTAAATTATAACTTTATCAGTAAAGCATTTGTGGTTGCAATGATTTCGAGTTGGGTGCTCTTTACCTTAATGGCTGCATTTATGCAGGCATGGCGCAATGCCTTTCAAAAACAACTCAGCACAAGTGTAGATGTTTATGGCGTGACTTTGGCACGTTTTATTTTTGCCTTGCCTTTTGCACTGGCGTATTTAAGCATTTTACAATGGCAGCAGCCTGTACAAGCAAAACTGCATTTTAGTTCGATGTTTTGGCTGTATATCATTATTGCAGCAGTGTGTCAGATTTTAGCCACAGCTTTAATGGTAAAACTGTTTCAACAGAAAAATTATGCGGTGGGTGTCGGACTTGCCAAAAGTGAAGCAGTTTTAGCCGCAATTGTAGGCGTGATTTTCCTACAAGAACATTTAAGCGCATTGGCTTGGTTAGGTGTTGCGATAGGCGGTATTGCGGTATTTCTACTGAGTAAAGGCAATCAACGTAGTGATTTTTCATTCACAACTTTAGCCATTGGAATCGGTAGTGGACTCAGCTTTGCGGTGACTTCTTTATTGGTGCGTGAAGCCAGTCTAGAGCTGGATTTCTTACCGTTTATTCACCGTGCTGCATGGGTTTTGGTGTGGGTCATTGGCTTACAATGTTTTATCTTATTGGCTTTTTTAGGTATATTTAAACGACATACCTTATATGCCATGTGGCAGCGGGTTGGATTAACTTTTAAAGTGAGCGTCTGCAGTTTTTTAGCATCACTGGGCTGGTTTAGTGCCATGAGTATGCAAACTGTGGCGATTGTGAAAACACTCGGACAAATTGAAATATTATTCAGCTTACTTATTTCAGCGTATTTCTTTAAAGAAAAACTTGCCCGTACCGATCATTGGGGATTGGGATTGGTCGTGCTTGCAGCAATGTTGGTCATTTGGGCATAGTGTTATATTTCACAGCTATGTAGTTTCAAACTTATGTCAAATCCGTTGACTTCATTTGAGCATCTCAGAAATTTGACATCCTCCCCGACCTAAAGGACGGAGATTCCTACTGCTAGACGCTCATGCCCGAGCGCAAGAATATTCAGTGCGGAATTTACATCCCGATCATGGAGCGTACCGCACTCCACACACTGCCATT
>NZ_VPEN01000090.1:0-2020 GCF_013417135.1 Acinetobacter sp. YH16051
AATATGGGACTGATTTCATTAGTAGTTATTTTGCTTATAGCAATTTTCTCGCTTGGTCTCGTCACCAAAAACAAGTACAGCGAGATGCAGACGCTAAATACAGTGATCAACGAGAAGCAAATGAGGGTCGATCATTTGAACCGATCGGGAGGCAGTTTGACGATCAGCACATGCAAGCGACCAGACAGCAAAGCACAACGTCTCTGTATTCAGATCAACAAGAATGCAGGGGAATGGCAGAACGGTTACATGATTCCAATGGGGTACTAAACGATGACGGAATTAGAAACACAATTATTGAGAATCATCGAAGAACAACAGCAACAGTTACTGCAACAACAATCGCAATTGCAGAAGCAACAGCAAGCTTTAGACACAATGCAAACCAAGATTATCCAAGCTTTATCAGCTCAATCAAAGGCAATCGAGAGCGATCAGCAAAGCTTACAGCAAGCACAGAAATCATTAGCGACAATACAGAAGCAATTTCACGAGCTAGAACGCAGTACAGCAAGCTATACCGAGCAGATCAATGGAAAAGTTCGAGAGATGAGCCAGATTACAGCCAACAACGAAGAAGCATTGGGGAAAATCTCAGTCTTACAACACTCAGTCTCGTTACAAGTGACCAAAGCTCAGCAGAATTTGCTCGAAACGTCGGAGATATTGAAAAAAATCTCGTCCAGATGAATGAGCGTAAACAAGAGATAGAAAAACCTCGACCTAAGCAGGATCGAGGGATGGATTTTGGGATGTAGTTTAATTCTGTGTGAATAGTTTACTAATTACACCAATAACAGCGAGTATGGCTAAAAAAGCGAATGTAATACCAATTGAAATTAATCCTGCAACTAATAGAACTAATAGGTATCCTCCAAAACTATTGGGCTCTACAATGTTATAAGCAACAATTAAAAGGACTATTGTTAAAATAATTTTCATTTCTTAAGGTACGTATTTCAAAATACTGAGTTATTCAAATTTTCACATTTTTTAGGTATTCGAGTGCATAAATATTTTCTTATTTTCCTTACAATTCTTTCATTTTCATCAAGTTTATATGCTTTTTCTGATGCTGAAATTATTGAAAGAGCTAAGCAAGGCTATGCAGAGGATCAACTTACTCTTGCTGTTATGTACAAAGAGGGAGTAGGTGTACAAAAAAATATGGCTGAAGCTATAAAATGGTTTGAAAAGGCAGCTAATCAAGAAAATACAGATGCTCTGTTCATGCTTGGTGCAATTTATCAAAATGGCATGGGGGTATCTGTTAATTTAAATAAGGCAGCCAACTTATATCAAAAAGCTAGCAATAAAGGAGATATAGCAGCCACACGTGAGCTAGCCACCATGTATTTATTCGGAAATGGTGTTGTTAAGAACCCCGCAAAAGCAGTCTCTCTTTTTACTCAAGCTGCGAATAAAGGTGATATTACAGCTCAGACAAAGCTTGGATTAATGTATGTAAGAGGAATAATTGTAAAACAAGATATAACTAAGGGAATGTCTTTATTGAGAAGTTCTGCATTAAAAGGTGATAAAGATGCATTGTATCTTATTGAAAAATATAACAAAGAAAATATAGTTAAATAAAATAATTAAATACATCATAGCCATGAAAAATATTTTCAATGGCTATGCTCGCAAGCTAAATATGGTGATTCTTTTTTAAAAATTCTTTTTGCTTTTTTTCCCATAATTCAAAGTGCTTTTTTAGATTTGAAAGAGATCCTTTATAAAAATCACCTTTCAGAGTCATGTCCTTAATGCCGCATCTTTCTGATAAATACATAATATACGTTTCTGGAGAGTCATTTAGTTTGTGGATCACAAAGTTGACAGGAAAAACTAAATCACATGGTTGTCCATTTGGATATGTATTAAATTCTATTGAAGTTTTGATAAATAAGGTATTGTTTAGTCCATCAGATGAATAGTATCTAGTCTCGTAGCTTCCATTAGGAAAGTAAGAATGATGTATTGATTTGAGATCATTAAAATCATTTGGATCTAAATGTAT
>NZ_VPEN01000091.1:0-2014 GCF_013417135.1 Acinetobacter sp. YH16051
AAAATTGAAGATTTGACGCTCGCAGAAATTCAAAACTTACGCACCATTCCAAATGGACGTAAAGTACCGACAATGGATGAAATTCTTGCGGCTGTAAAACAATATCCAAATGTGACAAACTTCATTGAAATAAAGAGTTCAAAACCTGAAATTGTACCAAAAATTAAGGAATTGCTAGATAAGCATAATGCCTATGATCAAGCGATTGTCATCAGTTTCGTTGGCGATCAAATTCTACATATGAAGAATGAAATTCCTGGTGTATCCACTGGATACTTGACCAGTACGCCAACAGCTCAAAGCAATATTGTCAACACGCGCCGCATTTTAGATGCTGCACAAAAATACTCTTCTACTTTTAATCCTTCTTTTTCTGGTTTAAATAAAGAGCTGATGATGATGGCGAGCCAGCGCGGCGTGACTTTCTGGCCATGGACTTTCCGCTTAAATAAAGATGACTTCTACCGCATGTATGTACAAGGCACACATGGTCTAACGACTGATTATGCGCATGAATCTTCAAATCTGGCGGTAAAATTGAATACAGCAAGTCAGCTCATAGCCACTGCAGGCAAGCCTGTAGAAATCAATGCAGAAATCCAAACTCAAATTGGAACGAAATCGAATTATCTTGTTAAAAATATGCTGGTTTTGCCAAATTCGGCTAAATATACGCAAAATGGCCAAGGGCTGACATTTACTGAAAAAGGTACAGCTTATGTCATGCCAAGCTATCAATATACGATGGCACCAAATTACACCTATACGATTTATGCAAAACCTGTCACTGTAACAATTCAATAAAATTAAAACATATGCTTAGATTCTTAGAGCATCACCTTGATGAGTTAATGTAGTAAAAACCCACTGTAAAGTGTAATGCCAGTCAGTTAAGAGATTGACTGGCTTTTTCTTGGGTATTTTTGAGGTTTTCCTTTTACAACCCTTGGATAACTCCTCACTCTTCTCTCAGGTATAACATACCGATTAGATTTCTCCATTAAACTTTCCAGATGTTTGGGTAGATTACCTGCAGAAGCCAAAGAGTCGAATCTGAGTAAATTAAGAAGGGCAATAGATGCAATATGAAAACTGATCCTCAACGGGCTTACTTTGGCACGTTGAGCCATATATTTCATTTGTCTTCTCAGCACGTTATAAGCAATCAAGACACCCCATAATTCTTGATAAATTAAGTCTGGCTGTTTGCTCCTTAAGTGCTTACCTTCCTGTAAATTGCTTTTAATTTCTCGGTAACACATCTCTATCTC
This sequence comes from Acinetobacter sp. YH16051, assembly GCF_013417135.1. Lineage (NCBI taxonomy): Bacteria > Pseudomonadati > Pseudomonadota > Gammaproteobacteria > Moraxellales > Moraxellaceae > Acinetobacter > Acinetobacter sp. YH16051. Next base: position 1,272 of record NZ_VPEN01000091.1, read on the forward strand.
CCAACGTTGAGCATATAACTTTGCTAAAGTTCGAGCTGGATATGTCTTTGAATCTAATAATGAAGTGATATAACGGCGGATTTTTCCTGCCTGCTCAACTTCAATTAAACGTGCTTCCCAGTAATCTCCTAATGCTGGATTAAGTTTTTTGGCTCTTGCTGATATTGGCATCCTGATATGAAAATCATGTGGGGAATTCCGTTTAATTATGTCATAACGTAAATTATCTTTAGCTCGCATAAGCCAATGGCTTGATTCTCCACGTGTTTGCCAGCCTATTAAAAAATCAGCAGAGAAATAAGCTCGATCAAACAAAGTAATACTTTGTGCTGGAGGAGATAATTGATTTGCTAATGTGAGTTCACCTTGATCCATACTGCCTATTTGGGCATCTATGATTTCATGAGTATTGGTATTCACTAGACACGTGGCTCTAACTTGTGGGTAAGGTGCTACAGCAGTTTTACCTTTAGATGAGCCAAAATGATTAAAGTTCTCTTCGGTCAGCGGCATAGACCAAACCACCCCGTCAACAGCACATACACTAAGACCTTCTAAGCTTGAATATTGTTGTTGTGATTCATCAAACCATGCTTGGCTGATTAAGGAGAATAAGGCAGCTAAGGGTTCTCGACCTAAACGTTGTCGAGCTTGGACAGCTGCACTAGGAACACAATAATCTGTTGTACCAAACACGGGTTTCAATTGGTCTAACAAATAGCTGATGGGTTGATTGTGAAACA
>NZ_VPEN01000092.1:0-2011 GCF_013417135.1 Acinetobacter sp. YH16051
CCAAGGATCTACACCGGACTGTCACTGAAACAGCCGAAGAATTAGATGATATTTTTACCTGGCGTGAACCCCGCAGAGTCACGAACAGCCTGACCATTACTTATGATAAATGCGTATATCTCCTGGAAAACACGGAAGAAAACCAAAGATTGATTGGCAAGTATCTTGAGTTCCTTGAATACCCGGATGGTACAGTTGCAATTGAATATCAGGGTAGAAAAATCAATTACAGCATCTTCGACAAATTAAGCCAGCTGAACCAGCGAGAGATTGTTGAGAATAAACGTTTGGGTTCTGTATTGGCCCATATTCAACAACAGCATGAAGAATTAGAACAGCAAAACAAACGGAATCGTTCTCAAGCTATGCCACGTAGACGTGCACAGAAAACAGCAATTCAAAAACGAAATCTGAATCCTGTGCTTGACTTGGAAATGTCGGTATAGGACATTTCTATTTGGTTTTAAGGTAGGACATTTCTACTTAGGAATAACATTGCATGTTAGAACCTATTCAAAGTCCGTATTTAATAGCTTCTCTTAGCGGATTTACTCATTTTCAAGCACTTGTAAGTAAAGCTCATCCGCTTTTTGAGCAATGGCTTTGCCATTCTCACGCATTTCTAATTCTTTAGCTACATAGGCTTGAATCGGTATGTTGTAATAGCCACCACCATAGTAGTCTTTAATGAGTTTCAAAGGCACTTCCACACCATATTCATCAAAAAGATTACGTCTGTAATTATATTCATGGATCGTATCCGCATAGGTCGGCAATCGGGGTAGATAGGTCAAGTGTGGTGTAGCAATTTCCATCTGCATCCATGTTTTCTGCTTCTTAGACCTGTACTTTAAAAAACGCTGTGCAAAATGGATAATCTGCCCTGCTTGGGAACGGCTTGCTTTGAAAACAGACCATGTTTCAACCATCAGGAATAGATTTTTAATGTCGGCTCGGTTCTTCTCTGCTAGAGAACTATTTTTTTGACTAGCCAATTTATTAATAGAATCAGTAAATTTAGTTTTAATTTTTTCAATACTTTGCTTTGTATATCGCCAAGTCCACGTATAAGCCCTTACTCTGTCTTTGTAGTCTTTTTCATCACCCAAGATGAGCTGTTTATAAGTCTTATGCGTATCTCTAAAAAGCTCCATAGTCACCAGGGCAGTAGGTTTGACAGCAATTGGATTTTTTAAGACAAATTGTTTTGGCTCATTATCTTTGAAGTAGTCTGCAATCAAGGTCTTTTCTGCTGAGATCGAATCAAGATCCCACTTAAAGCCTTTGTACTTCTCTTTAAGAGTCTGAATCTTCAAACGCTCCGACTCTTTGGCAAGTTTATTAATCTCAATACCGTTGAAAGTATTGAAATCTCTACTTGTAGGCGTAGTGAATAAGCAATACAGAAACCATTTATTTTCATTAAAGACATCTCTTTGCACGATCATCGTGCAAATAGGATGACCCTTTTCTAGGCGGTAAGAACGCTGTCTTGGTGAAATACCCAACTCATAACGCTCTGTCATCTTATCCAAAACGGATTCAATGGATTTCTTAGAACTGTCGTACTCAAAGCTGAAATAAAAATATGCGCCATTGGCAACATGGTCAGCGAGCCGTTGCATTGTAAATTTTGTGTGTGGACTAAAAATTATCATCCAAAATATTTCCAATCATTGTTATCAAGGGTTAATTCACAAAATACGCTGTTTTTTGATCAAAAACTAGCATTGTAATCGAGTAAAAGGATTTTTGGTTTTTAGCTGTTTTTTGCTTTTTCCATAGCGAAGCTATGGTGAACTTGCGAAGCAAGTTTTAAGGACTTCTAGACGGTGTTTGTAAGAGGGTAATAAGTAGTTCCATGCGAACGCACCTAGACAGCATATTTTTTGTGCATTATGATTTTCTCATCAGTTGTGAAGTGTGTCTGACCAACGCACCTAAAAGACCTAACCGTTTTTTAGTGTGCCGTTAGGCACACTAAAAATTTTGATTTTCAACAGCTCACAGT
>NZ_VPEN01000093.1:0-1991 GCF_013417135.1 Acinetobacter sp. YH16051
GAATCCATTCTTGTTTTTAGCGTCCTAGCCGGTCTTTGAGAAAAACTGCCCCCAGGAATCGAGCGCAGCGAGATTCAATAGAGTTTGAGCGAAGCGAAAACATAGGGCAGTTTTAAATGCCGTTTTTGATTTTTTTGGGCTTTTAATAATATAAAAAGCTTTTAAATGCTTTTAAGAGCCTTGAAAGTATTGATATACGTGCGTTTCAGAGGACATACCGACACAAATAGTTTGTCATACCGACACAAATAGTTTGTTCAAAAACACCAATACCGACACAAATAGTTTGCATTAAGACACATAAAAATATAATGTGTCTTTATATACATAAAAATAATGGTGTCTTAATGAAAGGCGGGTTAGTTGTAAAAGATAATGCTCTTATGAATGCCAGTTACAACTTAGAGGTAACAGAACAAAGGTTAATTTTATTGGCAATTATCAGTGCTAGAGAAACAGGGAAAGGAATTACTGCTGACAGTAAACTAGAAATTCATGCCAGTGATTATGCAAAACAGTTCAATGTCACAAAAGAAGGGGCTTACAAGGCTTTAAAAGAAGCTGTAAACAACCTATTTGATCGACAATTTTCATTCCAAGAAGAAACATCAAAAGGGATTGGTATTGTTCGCTCACGATGGGTTAGTCGTATTAAATACATTGATGATTCTGCTCTACTAGAAATCACCTTTGCCCCTGATGTAGTTCCACTAATTACACGACTTGAGAAACACTTTACAAGCTATCAGATTAATCAAGTTTCAGGACTTACAGGCAAGTATGCAATACGACTTTATGAACTATTGATAACATGGCGTGAGGTAGGTAAAACTCCAATTTTGAAACTAGCGGATTTCAGAAGTCAGTTAGGAGTTGAACCTAATGAATACAAAGCAATGAATCATTTTAAAAGTCGTGTTTTAGAACCATCATTACAGCAAATTAATGAAAAAACAGACATTAAAGTGAAGGTAGAACAACATAAAAATGGTCGTTCAATTAGTGGTTTTTCATTCAGATTCAAACAAAAACCACAGCCAAAAGTAGAACAAAAAATCGACCCTAAACGAGATCCAAACACACCCGATTTTTTTGTTGAAATGACCGATGCCCAACGGCATTTGTTCGCACATAAATTATCTGAACTACCCGAAGTTGGTAGCGAATATGCAGAGATCGGAGAGTCAGCCGAAGACTTTACGAAACGCCTTGCCGACATGCTTTTAGAGCCAAAAAAATTCAGGATGTTTTATCCGCTACTGGAACAGCTCGGCTTTGGTTCTAAAAAAATCCAATCTGCACCAATTAAACAGGTCGATGAACCTAAGTTTATTGAGTTGCGAAATATGCAAGTGAACAGCTTGTCGTTCAATATGTCCCGTGACAAGAAATTCGCTCACTTAAAGCAGGAGAACGAATCTCCAGATGATTTTATGCAACGGCTTCGCATCATGCTAAAAGACCCAAAACAGCAACTTCAATTTTATGACTACGTGAATGCCAAAAAGTAGCAATTAATCCTCTAAAAAAGATTTCAAAACGCCCCAAACTTTGGGGCTTATTTTTATCTTTTTCAGAGGTCGATTTTTTGTTTCTCGGAGAGAAACGCGTAAGCGTGCATTCCCTCCTGCTGTCGGGAAATGATAAATCTCCAAACCGCTAAAAATTTTATTGTTAGCAAAGCACCAATATCGAATTTCACCCCATAGCGCAAAAACCGCCTAAAATCGCATTTAAGCGCCTTTTCTTCAAAAACAGGGGAATCTAGCCAAACAGGGCTAAAAACGCCAATAAACGCAAAATAGGAGCATTTAGACTATGAAATTGAGTGATGCCGAAAAAAATAATCGTTTGTCAGAGGTACTTTTAAAGAAATCAGATCGAGAATATTACGATTTAGAAATCACTGAAGATCATCAAAAACTTTATGATCAGTACGTTTCAGGTGATTTAAACAAGCAAGATTTTGAAGAACAACTAAACAAATTGAT
>NZ_VPEN01000094.1:0-1928 GCF_013417135.1 Acinetobacter sp. YH16051
CTTTTTGATCCAGATGAGTTAATTGTTCTTGAAGATAATAGTGAACTTATCAATAGTAAAATTAAAGAGTTAGATGATTCTATAGATGTAGAATCCTTGAGAGTTGATGATGCGAAAGATTTATTAAATGATCTGGAAATCCAGCGAAAAGCTAAAACTATCGAAGATACAGTTAATCATTTAAAACTTAGATCTGATATTGACGATATTTTAGATATCTTTGCAAAAATTAAGAAAAGAGATGTTCCAGATGTTCCTTTATTTCTTGAATGGAATATATGGAGAGCTTTTGCAGCACTAAATCATACACAAGCGATAGAAGGTAACTTCATTGTAGATTTAGATGGAATGCCTTTAAATACAGCTCCAGGTAAGAAACCTGATATAGAAATTAATTATGGTTCTTTTTCATGCATTGTTGAAGTAACTATGTCATCAGGAGACACTCAATTTAATATGGAAGGGTCTTCTGTTCCACGACATTATGGTGATTTAGTGAGAAAGGTTGACCATGATGCATATTGTATATTTATAGCGCCTAAAGTTGCGCCAGGAACAAAAGCACATTTCTTTAACTTAAATCGATTTTCAACGAAACACTATGGGGGAAAAACGAAAATTGTTCCTATGTCTTTAGATGATTTTATATCTTTTTTACAAGTTGGAATAACTCATAATTTTCAAGATGTTAATAAATTAAAAAATTGGTTAGATAATTTAATTAGCTTTAACTTAGACAGTGAAGATGAAGAAGTTTGGTTTGAGGAAATTAGACGTAAAATCTCTACATGGGCTATGTAATTATGAAATGTAATATTGACCATGCTTTGACTGGAAATATGAAAAAATATCGGGACTGTCACATTCGTCCAGATCTGGTACTGCTTTATGAGAAAGATGATAAAGGAGTGATCCGAGTCTTGCGCCTGATTCGATTAGGTAGTCATAGTGAACTTGGAATATGAGAGTCACTGAATGAAAAAACCCCGGTATCCTGCCAGGGTTTTATAGTGTTTATGCGGGTTTCAAGCCACAAAAGAGTAAAGACGATTCATAACTCAATAGTCAAAGTTGAAGAAGTGTTCTGGGAAACAAGAAAGGAAGGCTTTTTGAATGTCGCTGTATTCACCTTCTGGATGTTCCTCTAGATAACGTCGAGTCCAAATGACTGTTGCTTCATAGTCGTTAAAGCTCGGGTCGAGTTGTAAAAAAATCCAGAGTTCATGTGCTTTTTGAATGAAAAAGTCATTGATGATCATGAGGGCAATTTTCTTTTCAGCGTTTGAATTAGGGTATGAGTACATAGTATGTCTCCTATAGAGATGATAAATAGTTTCGTTGATAAACTATTTATAACACATAAAATAATGTGTTTACCACATAATTTTATGTGTTTTTATGTAAATATAACCCTATGCTATAATCTCAAAACACGATTTCTATAAATTTAATCAAATGCCATATACTGAATTTCAACGTCTTATCGGTAAAGCAGGGCTTTCAATTAAGGAATTTGCTGCCTTATTGGATATGAAACCCAATTCGATTACGAATTACAGTAAACAAGGTGTGGTTCCTACACATATCGCTGTAATCGTTGCGTTGATTTCTACGATGAAAGATGAGGGATTAGATTTCTATCCAATTTTTGAAAAAATTAAGTCGTATTCAAAAGAGTAAAACTCTCATTTTTTGATAGCTGTAAGCTTTTTAGTAGAGATTGATGACGTAAAAAATGCCTGAACTTCAGGCATTTTTTTATTTTGAGGTACTTATAAACCTCAATAGAACTTTTCAATAAAGTTTCGAGTTTTGAGAACCAGAATGTTCATCAAAGTACCTTACGTTCTGAGATCTTAGGACGAGCAATCGATAAACCGGACATTTCTATTTTGGAGTTACACCCGAACTGCGCATAAGAGATTTTA
>NZ_VPEN01000095.1:0-1923 GCF_013417135.1 Acinetobacter sp. YH16051
GTGAATCAAGAAATGGAGATACGTTGTTAGTTGAAAGCGTAGACCGTTTATCTAGACTATCTCAAAATGATTTTGATGTATTGAAAGGTCGCATTAAAGAAAAAGGATTAAAGCTAGTTGTTGCTGATCTACCGACTACACACATGCTTGTTAATTCAAGCGACAACATTACAAGCTCTATTCTAAATCTTGTAAATAACATGCTCATAGACCTGTTAGCCACTATGGCACGTTTAGACAATGACAAGCGTAGAGAGCGAATTAAACAAGGTTTAAAAAGAAGCGGATACAAACCTACAGGCAAAAAAGCTGATACAGCTAAACATGCTAGAATTAAAGAATTGAGTGCTAAAGGCTTAACAAAAGAAGAAATAGCTAAAGCTGTAGGTTGTGGCGTTGCTACTGTATATAGAGTTTTAAAGGAGTAATGTATGGATGTATGTAGTTGGGATTGGTCAATTATTGCTACCTATCAAGATGTGATGGGAACTTATTTAGGAGTAGCAGCAACCATAGCATCACCAATAATAGTTGCTATTTATATTTACAAAAAATGGCATGATCAGAAAGGAAAGGAAGTTATAGCTAATGAAACAAAAGAAATTTTAAAAATAGTAGAAGATTTAAAAAATGACTATATGTATAGATATGGAAAAATAGATAGTTCAATTAACTATAAAGACCTTTTTAATAGAGATGATTTAGCTACTCATCGAATTAATAGCTTTAGGAATGATAGAAAGTATAGAGATAGAGTAAGTTTACTATTAGAAATAATTGAAGATAAAGAGATACAAGAAGTTCAACTTAATATAAAAGAATATACATTTCAATATACTAAACAAGAAATGAGTACTGATAATCAAGAAAATTTAGAAATTTTAGAAAATAAATTAAATTTTTTAATTGATAGTTTAAATAATCTAAATCGAATCCTTATAGAGTATATGATGTATAAAAAGGAAATTGTTTTTAAATCTAAAAGCGTGTAGGCGCACCGCACCTCATACGTGAGAGAGGGGAAAAGAGATATACTCTATCCCCTAGATTGTACGGAGTTGATAGATAATAAATGCTACAGCTACAGAGCATAATAAAAGTGTCATAGCTCTATCTCCTTAAACTGTTCTAATAGCTTTACATCATCCACAAGTGGCATGTATAGCTTTACATTACTTAAATCAATACCATCTAAAGCAGGGAGAGCATCAAGAATGTTTGATGTGATCTTGTCTAGCTTTTCTTTATTCTTCACTACTTTGTAGCCTTGTTCTGTATCTGCTTTTACTTTATTTGTTAGATATTGCCATACTACTAAATTAGAAATGAGTTGATTGTATGTGCTGTTAATTAAATGTTGATTATAGTCGATCATTGTTAGCCTGTTGTTGTTCCAAATGTTTTCTTATATTGTACTTGTTGCTTGTCATCCTGTTTAGCTAGGTATGAAGCTCGATACATACAATCTTTAAATTGTTCTGCATTTTTTAAATTGTGTCCTACTTTACTTCCACCTGAATCAGATAAATATTCTTCCTTTCGTTCATGGAAGTTAAAAGAAACTTTCTTATATTCCTGTTCAATATTTATGGTTACACCATTTAAGTTGAATAGTACCTTTCTTAAAAGGTTAAAGACTGTTAAAGGATTATGTTTATTCTGATCTACTACTAACATCATTTCTAAATGCAATCCTTTGTATTCTGCATATTCAAAGCTATATATAAAGCTGTACCCATCTTTAAATAAGCTCTTAATCTTTCTAGTTAATTTGTTAATATCGAATGAATGGTTATTATCTAGTCCTATTGTATATCTTAAAGCTATAGGTCGATCTATCGTATCCCTAGCATGAGCTAGAGCTAGATAAATCTCTTTCATGTTAGATTGTTTTAATTTATATGCTGTATTGATTGGATAGCC
>NZ_VPEN01000096.1:0-1920 GCF_013417135.1 Acinetobacter sp. YH16051
ATAGCGAAAGAAGATAATATGCGATATGTCATGAAGTGGGGCTATTCGATTGATCCAAGCTATATTTTTAGTTATGAGGAATGGCAAAACATCATGAATGCGAGTGGTAGTGGGTCTTTGGGTTATCGCTTATACGCTAATGGTCTTTTATTGAATATATACATCAGTCAAACTAAAAAAACTGAAGATGAGAAAGAGCAATATATGGTTCGTTATACTTTTAACACCATTCGTTATGATCAACGAGATGCCTTAAGTGATTCAGAAAACAATATTAATGCTTATACAATGACTCCATTGGAGTTAAAACAAGCGTTTGAAAAGGAAGAACGAAGAACTCAAAGATCTAGAGAGTATGATGAAAAAGAAGCAATTGCAGAAGGTTATCGTATAGATGAGAGCTATGTTGGTCCTGATCTTTGGCAATATGTGAAATAATTAATTATTTCTAAAATTAACATAATACACGTTATACGAAACGCCTCTTAAAATCCCTTTTTAAACAATGTCTTATTCATGTAGAAACAGCCTAAGCAGTCACTCTTAGGCTGTTTTGGCAATTTTTCATGTTCCACGATTAATAAATAAACAATGTTCCACGGCTTTGTTTAGCCAAAAAACATAATGACCGCATTTTATTTGAGCCAATTTCAGCCCTCTTGGACTGAAATAATGGCCCAAACAAAATACGGTCTTAGAGGAAAATACACATCAATAAGAAGATAACAGCCAAGCAACCAAAACTCAGAGCCAAAACACGCCATAAATCCTTCTTTTTGGCGTTATTTTGGCTTTCATGCAGTAGGTTCGATACTTCCCTCAGTTGATGTTCAGAATTGCTTAAATCGCTTTTTAGACGCTTAGATAGCATGTGTAGTTGATTTCTTTCTTGGAGGAATTTCTGCCGTTCCTGTGTGAGTTGATCAATTTTTTCTTGGTCTTGGTGAATAATGGGCGTTTCTTTTTCGGCAAGTTGTTTTTCTAGAGCCTGTTTTTCGTTTTTTAAGGTGTTAATCGTCAGTTCAAGTTGTTTAAGTTCTTGATTGGATAGTCGCTGATTTTGCTCTAGTTGTTCATATTTCCCTTTGATCTGTGAAAGTTCATTCTCAAGCTGTCTAATTTTTTCATCAGCCTGTTCATGAGGCTTTGCTAATCGTTCAGTATGTCTTTCAAGCATCAAAACTGTTTGGAATAGCTCATCGTTTTTCTGCTCTAGTTCTGCAATCTTCCACTTTGAATTGTGCAATCCTTTGTAGCGTAAAAGGTCTTCTATACGTGCATCGCCATCTAAGAACTTGTTTTCTAAAACCTGATTACGTTCTTTTAATTCCGTATTTTGAATCTGCATCTGCATTTCACGTTCGGCCATACGGTCTAAACGACGTTTCAGGTTTTGTATTTCATTATTTTGACGAGTAAGCCGGTCTATCTGCCGTTCAACTTTGTTTGTTAAGGCTGTTTTGGTCTTTAAAGTGGTTGATTCATCTTCTGCAAACTCTTTGAGATAACGACTTAACAGTGATTCTTCCAAGTCAAAGGGCATATTTAAGTCTTTTTTGAGCACTTGGATGATGGATTGATAGGTCAAACCATCTTTTTTTAGGCGTAAAACATCGTCTAGATGATTTCTCAGCCACTTTTTCTTATTGAACGAAGGTTTATTTTTGATCACTTGAAAGCCTTAATTTTGTTGACGCTCTAAAATCGGTTTTCAACCGATTTTTTTAAGACACACCATACGCACCTTACAGGATGCCACTAAAAATAATCTGTTTTTAGTAAAAGTACATCTCATAATAAATATATGATTTATATATATAAAACAGTAATTTTTATGTAAAAACTTCTAAAAATTGCAAAAATTATTATAAGTTATTGATTTTTCAATTTAGTAGTTTTGGAAGTGTTTTATAAGGAATA
>NZ_VPEN01000097.1:0-1882 GCF_013417135.1 Acinetobacter sp. YH16051
AACTAGCGTTCATTAATGCGTTATCTTTCACAACAAGCTCATTCTTCATCTTCAAAGCATATTATTATTCAAAGTAAGGACACTGTATAAAGTTATCATTAAAAGGTCAATATTAATTAAGTCCTTAAATCAAGACTAAATGTCCTTTTATAACCGACTAAATGTCCTTTTATAACCGACTAAATGTCCTTTTATAACCGACTAAATGTCCTTTTATAGGGCTTGAAACCCTTCTGTAGTAAGGGTTTAAGAGTGTCTAAAAGCATTTAAAAGCTTTAAAATATATATAAAAGCATAAGTGAGCATGGAAAACAGCCCTATGCCCTCGCTAAAGCTCGGACGTTTTAACCTCGCTAAAGCTCGGTTGAGGGGCTGTTTTTTTTAAATAGAAGTTGAGGATTTAATAAAAAAAGAAACTAGGCCTTCGCTTCGCTCAGTAATCTTTATGCTCGCTTCGCTCGTTTAGATTCTAATTAATACAGTTCGCACCCTTCGGGATGCTCTATATCTTTCGTTAAGAAGCAAAGGGGGGGCTTGTAATCAGGGAAAAGGCAGGGGCAAAATTTTAATGCCAGGTGATCGCTCGTAGACACTCGCTCGGTTCTTACTGGAATGAATTTAATTATTAAAATATCTAATTAAAACCGTAGAACATAAAAAATAGAAAAGTTGCCGCCCTGTTGCTCTATGATTCAAGGCGGCAATCTCTAATATAATGATATTGAAGGAAAAAACAGTTATATTATGTTAATTTTAAGAAAACTTCAGAACTGATCTACTTACTGATAATAAATGCTCTGCCTAAGCGTTTTAGTATTTTTTCGATAGTGGGTTCTAAGACTTCTGGAGTTAGATTTAGTTTAATTTCTACAGGATAAGAGGTTAATAACTCTTTGATAGGAGGCCTTTGTTCATCAGGCAGACACTCGATTAGAATCATTAGAACTTTAGGCTCGAAGCATCTTTTTGATGTGGCTTTGAGAGTTAGGCTAGGCATGGACCACCTAAGTTATAATATTTTATATAAGTACCACTATATCAGATATTTAAATAAAAAAAATCCCAGCAGGTGCAGTGCTGAGATTAGGCGCTTTCTGGGCTTAGTTATTATCGTTATCAAAAAAGTATAACTCAGTTTTTGCTTAATTAACTTTCTTTTTAACTAACTCCAATTTACTTAACTCTTGCCTTTTTTTCTGATCATTTTCGATCTTAATAACCATAGCTAAAATGAAAACCATTACTATAAAACTTAGGAAAATCAAATGTTTTCTCATTTTTAATTCCTTTTTTTAGTATCTAAGAGTGCCTTTATTCTTTGCAAATTGATATGACATAAAAAATCAAAATTTAGCTCGATGCTTTGAAATATGGCTTTTGCCATGTTTCAAAGTCGAGCCACTTTGCGACACTAAATATCTGATAGGTTTGGGAGGAGCAGAGCAAAGTACCAGCGGCAATTATTTAGGGTCAATCACACAATAATCGCCATTTTTCCCATAGCCACATTGTTTTGTCATCACTTTAACGCATGTTTTCCCATCACATTTTGATAGATCTAAACTGTATTTTTTCAGGTTGTTTACTTCCGATCTGCGCTGCTGGATTTCATCCATACTTGGGACAAATAAAAATAACGCCAAGAACAGCACCATTACCAACGCTACAAAGGCGCTGGCAAACACGGCAATAAATTGATAGTTAAGACGGCTAGTTGCTTTATCTAACTCCTCAATACGGCTCTTTAATGCCCCTATAGCTTGTTTATTTGTCTCCTGTAGTGACTTTTCAGCCTTATCTAGTACCCCACTAGCTACTTGGGTGTAAAACGTCTCTAATCGCTTCTTATCGTCTGCTATAGCCTCTCTGTATTCCTTCATGG
>NZ_VPEN01000098.1:0-1846 GCF_013417135.1 Acinetobacter sp. YH16051
GTCATAGTTCGACTCAATCTCTGGCCGAGGATCTGTTGCTATATTTAGATTAGTAGATTCATTTAGCTTACTAGTATTTTCTTGTTTTGGCTGTTCTAACGTGCCTTTAAACTCAATTCTATGAGTGAGATCTTCAATATGTTGCATCAAAGACTTTTCTCTTTGATTTGCTAAATCTAACTGATTTTTGAGTAAAGAAATTTGATCTTTTAATACATTTTCAATTTCAGACTGAACGTGTACCTGTACATCCTTCTGGACTTGTTCAGTACGTGTACTGGACTGAACACTGACTGGATTGCCATAAACTCTGATAAGTTCCGATAAGTCTATAAGTCCATCATGATCTCTTGATAATTCACCACTTTTTATAGATTCATAGATTGTTGTTCTTGATTTTTTAAAAGCTTTACTTGCGTCCATTATGCTAAATTTTGTTTTGTTCAATGTAATCCCTCAGCGCGTGTTTAAGCATGTTCATCTGAACATCTTAGCTGAACATATATCTTATTTTGAATTAAATCGTACTTTTCTAGGTATAGCAGCAATTTTTCAAACTTTTTGTTCAATAGTAAAGTCGATATTGAATTCTGCTAGTTTTTCAATCCATCTATTACCTTCGTTATTTTTAAAATCAATTTTTATTCTTTCTACTAATTCGTCTGTAGTCTCACCAGATTCTTTGAATCTCAAGCTCAATTCTTCACTTTGAATTATCGTTAAATAAACCATTTTTGCAGTTATTTTATTTTGCTCTTGGTTACTACCAGTTTCACTTTGTTGATTAGCTCCAATAGTTTTCTTTTTTCTAACTATAAAATTAACATGACTAGCTTTGCGTCCTTCTTTCTTGACTGCTTTAAACTCAATAGTAAGTTCTGTTTTAGAGTTAATGTCATCAATGTGGGGTTTAAGAATAGTACTTTTGAAATCTCTATATTCTGGGTATGAATTTTCTGCCAGACCTAAAGCACTTTTTAATTCTTTGATGGATACATCGAAATTAGACCGAAATTCATTTTGTACCAAGAATGGGTAAAGTTTTAAACCGTGACCATGTAAGGCAACAGCCGATTTAACTTTAAATTTTGTATACGAATTTTGTTTATTAAAAACATACATAATGTATAGGGCAAAATGCGTGAAAGAAATATAAAAACATCCATCCTTGTATGAGCATGTACTAATGAGTCTTGTTCGAATATCTCGATCTTTTCCAGGATGATAAAAAACTACACTGTGGTCGTAGAGAGCATCTACTACTCGGTTTAAGGCTACATAAGCACTGCTTGGCTTTAAGCCCGTCAATTCAGCATATTCTTTAGCTGTTACAGTGAATTCTGTTGTTTCATTGGGATCTGATGCTAGCCGAACTTTAGGGCTAAAAAAGAATAGCAATTTTAGAATATCGTCTTTTGGTGATTTCTCATGCTTCAATTGCCAGAAAATATTTTGAAAGACAGCATAGTCTTTTGGATAACGTTTGGCAGGTGCTGAAAGAGGAAAAAGAGATTTGTCATGTTCCTCAAAATTTTTAATTTTCTTTAATGATACAGCCATCTAAAATCACTATTCTTCTATTATGTGGTGGTATTTTCAATGCTACTTACCCCCACTTATTAAGTCAAGCATATCTTGATTACCACCTAACATTTCGCCCCCACTAACCTAACATTTCGCCCCCACTAACCTAACATTTCGCCCCCACTAACCTAACATTTCGCCCCCACTTAAAGTCAAAAACCTAACATTTCGCCCCCACTTAAAGTCAAAAACCTAACATTTCGCCCCCACTTTAGTGTCTGAAACACTGATATAGCAATACATTGAGACTGGCCGTAAAGCT
>NZ_VPEN01000099.1:0-1823 GCF_013417135.1 Acinetobacter sp. YH16051
ACATTCTTTTTTAAATCTATAATATTCTAAAAACAATCTAATAGAATCTAATGGAATCTTTAAAATGTTATTCAAATCTCTAGGTGTTGCAATGGCTACAAATTCTGCTTCTAGCTCTGACGAAGATACTAAGGCAGTAACTATTCGTTTAACTGATAATGAAATTCAGATTTATGACACAGTTGCTAAGTCAATGGGTTTGACTCGTCAAGACTTTTTGTCTCACATCATTCGCTCTAATTTCCGACAGTCTTTGAAAGAGTTTGTTATTGGTTATACAGATTCAAATCCAACTATTCCGTTATCCCTTGTATTTAATTCACACACTGAAAATGAAGATGTTCGACTTAAGTTAAATCATCTATTGCGAGTTATTTCTCAAGAATTACAGCAAGAAGATGAGGAACAAAGTTATGAGGAAATGGAGAGTTTTGTTTCTTCTCCCCTTGCACCTCCTCGCAAAGGCATTTTTGTTGAAACGCCTAAGTCAGAGGAGAAATAAAAATGATCAACTTACAAGGAACTCTAATCAATGCTTTCCGTATGGACGGTGGTAAGGGTAAAGATGGGAAAGAGTACGAAGCGCGTGACAAGGTACAAATACTTGGTTCGCTGGAACTACCCAATGGAGAGATTAAACACGAACTTGTTGACCTCACAGTTGATGATGCCAGTGTCTACCAGCCACTAAAAAATAAAGTAATTTCTATTTCCTGCGGTGCTATGGCTGTAGGTCGTAATGTTGTTTTTTATGTTCGAAAAGGTGCAAAACCTATTCTTGCAGAAAGTTTGTAATTCGTGAAAAAAAACAGTGAGTTAGCGAAGCAACTCGCTGTTTTTTCTTTTACTTGATACTATTGATTAAAGTGGGGATGAAATTTGAATAATTCAGATAAGAAAAAACCCCTGTTATCCAGTGCTTTGGTCGGCGGAGATAACAAGGGTTTTGCATCTGCTAATGCAGATGAACACAGGGATAGAATAACACGTTTTGCGACTTTAAAACATAGAGCTAAGAATCAGGAAAATTATTTATTTACCCTGGCTAAATTCAAGGAGAACTATGAAAAGGACGTTAAAAATGAAGAATCTATCAAGGCCTTAAAATCTGCTCAAAAGTTGAATGAATGCGGAAACTATCTGCTATTCAAAAATTTTTACACTATTGGCGAGGTCAAGCTTTCAAAACTCCGCACCTGCGGACAGCATTTGCTGTGTCCTTTCTGTGCTGCCATTCGTGCATCTCGTGCCATTCAGAAATACGTTGACCGTATCAATCAGGTTCTCCAAGAAAATCGCAAGCTCAAGCCTGTTCTAATCACTCTCACCGTTAAAAACGGTTCAGACCTTGCTGAACGCTCAGAACACCTTATGAAGTCCTTTAGAACGCTCCTAGAGCGTCGTAGGGACTATTTAAAAAAGGGTTGGGGTTATAGCGAGTTCTGTAAGGTTCAAGGTGCTATGTATTCTTACGAGAATACATATAACGAGAAAACAGGTGAATGGCATCCGCATATTCATATGTTCGCCTTAGTTGATCAATGGATTGATCAGCAGGAATTTTCAGAATATTGGCATAGCATCACTGGTGATTCGATGGTGGTCGATGTCCGCAGGGCAAAAAAAGAAAAAGGTCACGGCTATAGCAAAGCGGCTGCCGAAGTGTGTAAGTATGCTTTGAAGTTTGGCGATCTGTCCGTTGAAAAGACTTGGGAAGCGTTTAAGGTTCTCAAGGGCAAGCGTTTAACAGGTTCATTCGGTTTGTTATGGGGTGTCAAAATTCCTGACACAATGACAGATGATATGCCTGACGATAAGACTTT
>NZ_VPEN01000009.1:0-131987 GCF_013417135.1 Acinetobacter sp. YH16051
TCAATCAACCAAGCTATTGTTTTTCAACAAGTTTTTATCAACATCACCGCCGATGGATGTGCATTATAGGCCAAATATTTTGCCATGCAAGGCTTTTTGTAAAAGAAATATTTCGAGTGTTTATTTTATAAACCCAAAAACAGATAAGCTACTGTTTTATCTCATAAATTTATTTTAATAAAAATCTGTGCAATTCTTCAAAATACAATCACAAGATTTAATCTATTGTTTTATATGAAATTGTTCTAATAAAAAAGTAAAAAGCAGAGCCTAAACCCTGCTTTTGGTTTAAATAAATTTCAAATTAGAACTTCATACTGATACGCGCCCAATAGTTACGACCACTATTGTTAAACTGAACTTTTGCTGCACTACCAGTCCCATTTAAACCTAGTTTATTTAAATGTTCGCTATACGTTTTATCCAAAACGTTATCAACACCCACAGACACATCAACACTTTTATTGAGGTTATAGCTGCCATTTAAAGACAACACGCCAAAGCCACTGCTCTCTTTGAGGTCGTAACCTACGATATTACCTTCATCTTTACTTATACGACTTTGACCATCGACTACACGTAATAATGCACCTAAAGTGTATCTATCTTGAACATAGCGTAGGTTTAAACGTCCTTCCAAAGGCGAAATTTGTGGTAACGGCGTATTGTCTGTGGTGTTTTCACCCCACGCATACATGGCACTCACATCAGCTTGCAAAGCATCGGTAAATTGATAACCCATACCAACTTCTGCCCCAGCAATGGTTGCATCCACATTGCGCGTATGCGCATCTGTCATACTCGTATATTTAGTTAGAATATAGTCATTAATCAAACCCGCATAAGCCGATGCCCAAGAACTAAATGCACCATGTTCGTGCTGATAACCTAGATCGAGTTGTAAGGTTTTTTCAGTATCTAGATTTTTAAAAGTCGTACCTTCAACACCGTTTAAATCTGTTCTAAACAATTCCCAATAATCAGGAACACGCTCTACATAACCCAAGCCAACATACGTTTTGGCATCATGGTGTGGGTGCTGATTTTCCAAACGGATAAAGCCACTTGGCAAAGTTTCTTTACGTTGTTGAGCTGTTTGTACTGCATCAACTTCGACCTGATCAATAACTTCGACCTGATCAATACGTACACCTGTGACTAACTTATTTTGATCATTGAATTGATAACCAAGCTCACCAAAACCACCTATAGATTGAAACTCCATATCCACAGTACGAGGCAAATTTTTATAGCTGTTCATTCTGCCTTTACGACCACTATGCTCATTATTTTGAGTATCAACACCTGTCACAAAGTCAACTTTATCCCACTCATGTGTCACCGCCATACGCGCATTTAAAGTTTTCCGTGCCACATTGTTTGCCATAGGATGCATCATCCCCCCTGCAGGATTAAACTCACGCAGGCTGAAGTTATCCATCACGTGATCGTTAAAGCTATAGTTCACCTGCGCTTCAATTTTCTTAATCACATCGGTGATATTTTTCTTTTCTACACGTAAACCTAAACTTTCGCGGTCAAATTCAGCACCATCCATTGTACGGCCCGCATAAACCACTTCAGCATCACCACGACCACCTGTCAGTTCTAGCCAAGTGTTTTCATCGGGTGTCCAACCTAAAGCCACATCGGCATTCCAACGCTCCCAATCCGAAGGAACAGTTGTACCATTACCATCTTTATAGCTATCTGCTACAGAACGGTTGGCGTTTAAACGGATGTATTTATGCTCATCACCCGCAGCCGCTTCAACATTATGATCTAAACGGCCAAATGACCCCATCAAGACACTGGCTTGGCCACGATAGTTTTGACCTTCACCAAATTGCTCAGGCTTACGCTCAAACAATACCGTTGCTGCCGAACCTGTGTTGGCATATTGCACCGTTTGCGGGCCTTTAATGACGGTAATTTCATCAAAACTTTCTGGTGAAATATAAGAAGTTGGCGAATCCATACGGCTAGGACATGCGCCTAAGTTTTCAGAACCATCGGTTAAAATTTTAATACGTGAACCGAACATACCACGAAAGGTCACGTCACCATTGGTACCCGCGCCACTGTTCACCGCACTAAAACCGACAATGCTTTGTAAATAATCTGCACCATCTGTGGCTGGAATAGGCTGAATGGGTTGTTTTGGATTGGCACGTACCACCAGACCATTAGCAGCATTGCCCTGTTGTGCGGTGGCAACAATTGGGGCAAGACTATGCGTATTCGCAGACAGCATACTTTGATCGGCAAACGCACTTGCTGAATAGCAGGCAACACAAACTGCAGCCGCAACAGGCTGTAATAAAAATTTAGGCTGAGCCATTTTATTTCTCACTTAAAACATAAATACAGTTAGGGTCAAAGCAGACCCGAAAAACATTGAATTTATGCAAAGTGAGGTGGAGCACGTCCTTGCGGAAGTAAAAAGAGTTGCTGAAGTGCAAACCAAACATGTTGAAAGCGTTTTTGGAAAGCCAAAAGACGCACCTGAATGCGATCAAGTACTTCTTTAAGCTCTAATTCAGGTGGCAAGACCAAGTTGCCATAGACCGTACAATACTGACATTGATGTGAAGCATCGTGATGATGATGTTCATGCTGTACGGTCAGTTGCTGATCATCGGTCTGTGATGTAGATGAATGTGCAGTATGCGAAGAATTTGTATGCACTGCGTGGGCTTGTGGCAACAAAAGTGCACGCGTGATGGTTTCACAGACTGGCGCAACTTGATATTGCTCAGGCAGCAAAGGCTGTAAAAATACAGCAATCTGTAAAAAAACTGCGATAAATGAAAGCAGTAAGCCACTACGCAACAACAAAAACATCTATCCTGAATTTGTGTGGCGCAAGTATAACAAAGCCCAATCGAAATTGGGCTGATTTTTATGCTTTGGTCTAAACATGGACAACTAGATGGTTGTTTGTTTTAACGCTTCACAGCAACTTTTTCTTTCTGACGCTGGCGCACTACTTTTTCCACTTTTTCACGGGCACGCTGTCTTTTGAGTGGTGATAAATAATCGACAAATAATTTACCATTTAAGTGATCCATTTCATGTTGGATACAAACAGCGAGAAGTTGATCTGCTTCTAGCTCAAAGGTTTGACCCTCAAGGTTAATCGCTTCAATTTTTACACGTGACGGACGCTCAACTTTGTCGTATATTTGAGGCACTGACAAACACCCTTCTTCATACGGTTGGGTCTCTTCAGTCAATGGGGTAACTTTGGGGTTAATGAAGACCATGGGTTGATCTTTATTTTCAGATAAATCCATGACAATCAGCTGAATATGATGATCTACCTGTGTCGCAGCTAGACCAATTCCTGGTGCGGCATACATAGTTTCAAACATATCTGCAGCAAGCTGACGAATTTCGTCAGTCACTTCTTCAACTGGTTTGGCAATGGTACGCAAACGAGGATCCGGGAAACTTAAAATAGGTAATAAGGCCATGGGACGTCCTCACTTATATGCCATTGATCAAAAAACCGAATGAAGGAATGCTTCATCAAAAAAATGTGTGTAAGATCGTTATTATAACGCAACTACATACATAATTTTAGGAATTATGATAATGAAAAAGGTTTTGACAGACACATCCTCTTTTCGTGTCTTGGGGTTTAAAAAGCAAGTTTTAGCGCTCGCTGTATGTCTCACAGTGGGACTTGGGGCAATGAGTGTGGCTGAAGCAGCACCTGCACGAAATATTAATCCGCCTGCTTTAAAAGCCAATGCACCGAATGTGTATGTGGTGAAAAAAGGCGATACCTTGTGGGATATTTCTAAAAAATTCCTGAATAATCCACTGCGCTGGCCTGAAATTTGGGCAAGCAACCGCCACGTGAAAAATCCACACTGGATTTTCCCGGGTGACCGCTTGTTAATGTGTACCTATGAAGGTCGCCCAATTATTGGTAAAGATGAAGGTGATGGCTGTGAAGGCATTATCCGTCGTTACACTGGCAAGAGCACCAATTTACAGCCACAAATTCGCGTAGAATCTTTAAATAATACAATTCCTGTGATTCCACTGGAATACATCAAGCATTGGTTAGAGCGCAGCAGCATTATTGCCGCAGATGCACTGCAAGGCACACCTTATATTTTAGGTACTTCTGATCAACGCGTGTTGGCTGCTAAAGGACAAAGCGTGTATGCACGTGGTGCAGGCCTAGAAGTTGGTCAACGTTATGCTGTCTATCGTGAAGGCGAACCGTACATGCTGACCGATGCCAATGGTCAAAAATTCAATGCAGGCTTAGAACTCACTCAAGTTGCAACTGGTATTGCAGTACGTGGTGAAAATGACATTACTACGCTTGAGTTGACCGACACTTACAACGCTGAAGTGCGTCGTGGTGACCGTGTCTTGCCTGTTTATGACCCAATGTTACCAACGCTGTTCTATCCGACCCATGCTGAAAATGTAACTGCAGGCGGTCAAGTGGTTCGTGTAATGGGTTCTATTGGTACGGCTGCAAAACACAGTGTGGTTGCCATTGACCGTGGTACGCTGCATGGCGTGCAATCAGGCCACGTATTCTCTGTCGCTCAAAAAGGCGAAGTTGTCACCGACCCGAAAACCAAAGAGCGTGTTCAGCTTCCAGGCGAACGTATTGGCAATATCATGGTCTTCAAGAGCTTTGACCACATTAGCTATGCCTATGTTTTAGACAGCGAATTGCCAATTAAAGTGGGTGCGAACTTACAAACACCCCTAATGGACGACTAAAAATAGTCTGAGATGGTGACATGTTGAATTCATTCACCCCACATCAAATTGACTACATTAAGTTGTGGTATTTGGTTCAGCATTCACTGTCGAGTTTTTATAAACTAGAACAATATTTTGGTTCCGTGGCTGCCGCAGTGCAGCCCGAACACCTCCTCACATGGTCAGATGTGCGCATTCATGCCAACCATCTACAACGCGCCAAAGAATATCTCAGCCCAACAGGGCAACTCGCCTTTGAACAATGTCTGAATCAACTGCAACAGCAGTGCGATTTTATTCTAACTTTGGACGATGCGGACTATCCCAATCAGTTACGACCCTATTCCAACAAGCCACCCATTTTATTTGGGCAAGGCAATGCACAGGCTTTGTTGCAAGCGCAAATTGCGATTGTCGGCAGTCGCAAAGCCAGCCCGCATGGTCGGCAAGTGGCTTATGATTTTGCTTATTATTTAAGTGAACAAGGGTTCTTTATCAATAGTGGTTTGGCACAAGGTATTGATGAAGCTGCACATCAAGGTGCTTTGCAGCATCAACGTACCATTGCAGTCATGGGCACAGGTTTGGACAGCACTTATCCAAGTGCACATCACAGCCTGCGCCAACAGATTGTGGAATGTGGTGGTGCCGTGATTACGGAGTTTTTACCGCAGACCAAGCCCTTGCAGCAACATTTTCCACGACGTAACCGTATTGTCAGTGGATTAAGTTTAGGCGTGATAGTTGCTGAAGCCAGTTTAAATAGTGGCTCGCTGATTACCGCGAAACTAGCAGCGGAGCAAGGCAAATTGATATTTGCCATTCCTGGACATATTTATAGTGAATTTCATCAAGGTTGCCATCAATTGATTCGTGAAGGTGCAATTTTGGTCGACCATCCTGAACAAGTGATTGAGGATTTAGCCCTGCCAACCCAATGGCAATATCAACAAAACCAAATAGCATCAAGCCAAAATCAGACTACAGCAGCTTCAACAAAAGCAAAATTATCTACACCACCGACTGAAGCAATACTTCAAACCACCACAACAAAAACAGCAGATACAAGTACACCGCATATTCCCGAGCATTTATTGGCACTGTATCAACAACTGGATTGGGTCGGACAAAGCATCGATCACTTGGCACAGCAACTGAATTTAGATATTGCCACACTCACCAGCGCATTAATGGAACTGGAACTCATGGGCTTCTGTTTACAACAATCAGGTTTATATCTGCGTTGTCGTCCACTCAAATAAGGTTCACAATAAGCGCCTATTTCACGTTTCTGTTTAGGTAAAACTCCCATGATTACAACTTCTGTCACCGAAGCCGCTGCATGTCTACAACAAGGACAGGTACTGGCCTATCCTACAGAGGCGGTTTGGGGATTGGGATGTGATCCATATAATCAACAGGCATTTTTGGAAATTTTGCGTCTGAAACAGCGTCCGATTGAAAAAGGTGTGATTTTACTGGCAGGACATCTGTCACAAGTAGAGCATTTGCTGCAGGATTTAAACCCCGAAATGCGAGATCGCGTAATTGCGTCATGGACGAATACTTATCCCACAGATCGAGCAACCACCTGGCTATTACCCAGCACAGCCGCAATTCCAGAGTGGATTACAGGTCAACACCCCAAAGTAGCGGTGCGCGTAACCAATCATCCTTTATGTATGGCGTTATGCCATGCCTTTGATGGCTTTATTGTTTCAACCAGTGCCAACCCTGCTGGACATGAACCTGCGCGTTCCCTACAAGAAGCAACCCATTATTTCCAGCAACAACTGCATTATTTAAATGGTGATTTAGGCTTAAGCCAACAACCTAGCAGAATTTTAGATGCAGAGACAGGTTTGGTCATTCGCGCCTAGGCTTAGACAAATTTTAGATAAAAAAAAGCTCAACCATATAGGGATGGTTGAGCATAAAAAGGATGTGTATAAAAGCACATCCAGAGGGTACGAAAATCTTGCTGCGAATGATGTCTTACTAAGTTTTTGCTAGAGCAGATCATTTCCAGTACGTGAATTATGGAGTAATTTAGTCGACTATACAAATAGATTATTTCTATTAATCTTACATAAATAATCAATGATAGACTTATCACTTTTTCTTAACAATTTAAATTATCTTACTATTTTTTCAATTATTTTAGAAAAATTAAAAAAACTGTCATAAATTATATGCCTAAATCCTGTATATTTTTTGAATAAAACAGTATTTTAGATACATCTTTAATGCTCAAAAAAAGAGCAAATGCACTCAATTTTTTAGTGGAATTTGCACACGAGTTTTCATTTGAGCCAAAACAATGCCCACTAAAATAATCAAACCACCAACAGTGTGATAGCTCCCCCATACTTCTGCCAGCCAAAAATAAGCAATGATTGCAGTAAATACAGGCATCAAATTCATAAAAATACTGGTACGGTTTGGCCCTAAGTGCTGTACTGCCAACATCCACACCAAAGGTGCAATAATGGATGGAAAAATCCCCGCATACAAAACACTGAAACTATTTTGACTATTGAGCGGATCTAAGCCTAGCCACACAATGAAAGGTAGATGATAAATCAGCGCAAAAATTATTTGTACATACAGGCTAAGCATTAAAGGCAGTTTTAAATTCCATTTCTTTAAAAACACCCCATAAAAAGCATAAAAGAACACGGCTAGCACCATCAGCATGTCGCCTGCATGCCCAGTCAGCTGTGCTAATTGGCTGAAATCTCCCTGTGCAATCACATACAACAAACCAAAAAATGAAATAATGCAGCCCAAAATTGCAAATTTTGTTGGAATGTCCCTTAAAATAATCAAAGACACCAATACCGTAAACATAGGAATAAATGCATTGATGATGCCCATGTTGGTGGCAGTCGTATAATTGGCTGCAGTGTAGCTTAGCCCTTGATACAGCACCAAACCAAAGGCACTTAAAACAGCTAGCTGTTTTAAATGTGGACGAATTAAACTGCGTTGCTGCCAAACTTTAGGTAATATCCAAGGCGTGAGAATCAAAAATGCAATAAGCCAGCGGTAAAAGCTGATACTCACTGGTGAAATATATTCTGCGACATAACGTGTCACGGCAATATTAAGCGACCAAATTAATACCGCAATCACAGGGAGTAGAATTGCCCAAAGTGCACCTTTGGCTGGCTGTGTCATGTCTGCATCATCCTTGTTGCACGTCAGCTGCATAAGCTTGCTGCTGTTTTCTGATCATCCAATTGAATTGATTGCTTGAAGCCCAAACTAAACTTCAGGGCTATTTATGGCACTTTTCGCTCAACTTATCCACCAATATTTTTAAATGATGATAATCCTTATATTTTTTTAATTTATAGTCCTTCTTCTTTTACACACAAATACAATAAATTTTCTGGTTTTCAACTTGCTGTGCTTTATAAATCCAGTTAAAACAATAACACTTTATATCATTCGCATTTGGACACTTACATGAGCCATTCGGTCTATAACATTCCCGTTCTCACCAATTCAGGTGAAGAAACCACATTAAATCAATATGCTGGAAAAGTATTGTTGATTGTTAATGTCGCCTCTAAATGTGGCTTAACCCCACAGTATGAAGGCTTACAAAAATTGTATGCGGATCAAAAAACACAAGGTTTGGAAATTTTGGCTTTTCCATCCAATGACTTTTTGGCTCAAGAACCAGGCAGTGATGCAGAAATTCAGGAATTCTGTTCATTGAATTATCAGGTGAGTTTCCCGTTATTTGCTAAAATTCCTGTGGTGGGTGAGCACAAGCACCCATTGTATCGCACCTTAATTCAGGCCATTCCAGAACGCATAGGTGAAGGCCCATGGTGGAAAGATTTGGTCGATTATGGCTTAACCCCAAATAATCCACCGGAAATTTTATGGAACTTTGAAAAATTCCTAGTTAACAAGCAAGGTGAAGTCGTAGCACGTTTTGCGCCTGATCTAACTGCAGAAGACCCACGAATTTTGGATGCGATTGCAGCAGAACTCGCTAAATAATGCTTGGCAATGAACACTTTATACAGGGAATTTGCTTCGGCAATTCCTTGTTTTTCGTTTCAACCACACTTCTAATATTTGTTATTGCTTTGCAATAATCTGTTTTTTATTCATATTTTCGTTTTATATTGGTTTTAATGCCTTATAAATGATTAGATCAAGATGAATACACCATTTTCTAAATATGCAATACTGCTCCCCCTACTCAGCGCAGGTTTACTACTCAGTGCTTGTGAACAGGCATCTGGCCCTCAAAGCAGCTCAGTCGAAGAACAAGGGACTGTAACTTCTAGCAATAGCAATCCTGATGCAACACAAGCACCCCTAAGCAGCGGCAATATGTTTTACATTGTGCGCGATGTAGCTGATCTACAACTTAAAGCTGGACAATATGTTGAACAGCTCAATCAGTCCAAATCAGAATTGCAAACAGCAATCAACGCACAAGACCCACAACAACTCCAGCTTGCTACAACTCAATTACAACAGCAACTGCATGGTTTTAATCAAACCCTCAGCAGCTTAGATTTAAAAACACAAGAAATTGATACGATTCGTCAAAACCTGTTAGCAGCCAATCAACAAGTTTTAAACTCCCCGTTTTTAAACGGTCAAATTAACCTTAGTCAGGTCGATTTTAAAAAGCTAGAACAGCAAATGGGCAATATTCAATCTGAAATGGTGAAGTTGGCGGGTATGATTTTGCAGGGTGAAGCGACTCCGAATAGCAAAACTGATGCTGCTGATGCGTCCTAAGCTTCTGAAATATCAAACACTGCAGTAATTCACTTTTATCAGCCATAAAAAAAGCCACTCTTTCGAGTGGCTTTTTCAATCTTAAACCAGCAATTAAAGTGCGCGGTTTTTGATTTTGCGGATGGTTTCCAACTGCGCAGCAGTTTCTGCCAAAGCAGCCAAAGCAGCAGCAGAGTCCAAATCGCTCTTTTGATTCGCCAACAATTGTTCAGCGTGTTTACGCGCTTCAAGAATTGCTGCTTCATCTAAGTTTTCTGCACGAACTGCAGTATCTGCAAGAATCGTAACAACATGCGGTTGAACTTCTAGAACACCACCAGATACATAGATTAATTCTTCTGTACCATTTTCCAGCAGAACGCGGATTGCACCCGGCTGAAGCAAAGTTACTAGTGGTGCGTGACCCGGCATAATACCGAGTTCACCGCCAGCACCTTTTGCAATTAGCATAGTCACAGTGCCAGAGTACAAAGACTCTTTTACACTTACAACGTCACATTGCATAGTCGCCATGAGAATCTCCTAAATTAGAGCTGCTAATTAAAGTTTCTCGGCTTTAGCAATCACTTCGTCAATACCACCAACCATATAGAACGCTTGTTCTGGGATATGATCGTATTCACCAGCTAGAAGACCTTTAAAGCCACGAATTGTATCTTTAAGCGGTACAAGTTTACCAGGCGCACCAGTAAATACTTCTGCTACGTGGAACGGTTGAGAGAAGAAACGTTGGATCTTACGTGCACGGTATACAGTAAGTTTGTCTTCTTCTGACAATTCGTCCATACCAAGAATTGCGATAATGTCTTTCAATTCTTTATAACGTTGAAGAACGTTTTGAACCGAACGAGCAATTTCGTAATGCTCAGTACCAACAACTAATGGATCTAACTGACGTGAAGTTGAGTCTAGTGGATCGATCGCAGGGTAAATACCTTGAGATGCAATGTCACGGCTCAATACTACAGTTGCGTCTAAGTGCGCAAACGTTGTAGCAGGCGATGGGTCAGTTAAGTCATCGGCAGGTACGTATACAGCTTGAATAGATGTAATCGAACCAGACTTAGTTGAAGTAATACGCTCTTGAAGAACACCCATCTCTTCTGCAAGTGTAGGCTGGTAACCTACTGCAGATGGCATACGACCTAGAAGTGCTGATACTTCAGTACCTGCTAGTGTATAACGGTAGATGTTGTCTACGAACAATAATACGTCACGACCTTTACCGTTCTCGTCTTTTTGATCACGGAAGTACTCAGCCATAGTCAAACCAGTTAACGCTACGCGTAAACGGTTACCAGGTGGCTCGTTCATCTGACCGTAAACCATGGCTACTTTGTCAAGAACGTTAGAGTCTTTCATCTCGTGATAGAAGTCGTTACCTTCACGGGTACGCTCACCAACACCAGCGAATACAGATAAACCTGAGTGCGCTTTAGCGATGTTGTTGATCAACTCCATCATGTTTACGGTTTTACCAACACCCGCACCACCGAACAGACCAACTTTACCACCTTTTGCGAACGGGCAAAGTAAGTCAATGACTTTAATACCTGTTTCTAGAAGGTCAGTAGAAGCCGCTTGTTCTGCATAAGAAGGCGCTTGACGGTGAATTGGTAAACGCTCTTCAGTTGCAACTGGACCAGCTTCGTCGATAGGGCGACCAAGAACGTCCATGATACGACCAAGAGTCGCTGTACCTACAGGTACAGAGATTGGAGCGTTTGTGTTAGTTACGTTCAAACCACGCTTAAGGCCTTCAGTAGAACCCATTGCAATAGTACGAACTACGCCATCACCAAGTTGTTGCTGAACTTCTAATGTAGTTTCAGTACCGTCAACTTGGAGAGCGTCATAGATCTTAGGAACGCTGTTGCGTTCAAACTCGACGTCGATAACCGCGCCGATGATCTGA
This sequence comes from Acinetobacter sp. YH16051, assembly GCF_013417135.1. NCBI lineage: Bacteria > Pseudomonadati > Pseudomonadota > Gammaproteobacteria > Moraxellales > Moraxellaceae > Acinetobacter > Acinetobacter sp. YH16051. The sequence goes on from NZ_VPEN01000009.1 coordinate 11,426, forward strand.
ATGATACGACCGCCACTCATTGCTGTCTCCTCAATTCAAACTAATAATGTTAAACGGCAGCGGCACCACCAACGATCTCAGAAATTTCCTGAGTAATCGCGGCTTGACGCAGCTTGTTATAAATAAGTTGTAGGCTCTTGATCAGTTCACCTGCGTTGTCTGTTGCAGCTTTCATTGCAACCATACGTGCAGACTGTTCACATGCGATGTTTTCAATCACACCTTGATAAACCATAGACTCGATGTAACGAACCAATAAACCATTTAACAGCTCTTCAGCTTCTGGTTCATAGATATAGTCCCAACCGTATTGACGGTTAAGAGTCTTGTTTTCTTCAGCAGCTGCTAAAGGAACAAGTTGTTCGATTTTCTGATCTTGAGTCATGGCATTTACAAAGCCATTCGATACGAGGTAAATGCGATCTAACTCGCCTTTATCGTACGCATCCAACATCACTTGCACAGAACCAGATAACTGTTCAAGACTTGGCGCATCACCTACGTTTGTAGTTGCACCAAGCACTTTACCGCCGTAGTTTTTAAAAAACGAAACCGCTTTTTGACCAATTAAAGCAAACTGAACTTCAATTGACTGCTCTTGTTGTTGCTGTACATGCTTTACAACTTTCTTGAACAAGTTAATGTTCAAGCCACCTGCCAAACCACGATCTGAAGACACAATGATATAACCCACGCGTTTTACAGGGCGTTCGATCATATAACGGTGTTTGTATTCAGGGTTCGCCTGTACCAAATGAGCAATTACACGGTGCATATTTTCGGCATACGGACGGCCTTGAGCCATGCGCTCTTGCGCACGACGCATCTTAGAAGCAGCAACCATTTGCATCGCGCGAGTAATCTTTTGCGTGCTCTTGATACTAGCAACTTTGGCGCGAATTTCTTTTAAATTTGCCATACGCTTAACCTAGTATTCGAAAGCCCTTTCAGGCTTCCGAAGGTTGATTCCGTGAACCAAACCCCTAACTAGCCAATGCTAAATTAGTAAGTTTGAGTCGCTTTAAAGCTTTCAATACCTGCTTTGATTGCAGCTTCGATGTCTTTGTTGAAATCACCAGTTTCATCGATTTGTTGCATTAACGCAGCATTTTCTGAACGGAAGTAAGAAATTAACGCAGCATCAAAGTCTACGATTTTCTTCACTTCTACGTCAGCCATGTAGCCTTCGTTAGATGCATAAACTGAAACAGCTTGGTCAGCAATTGAGTATGGCGCATATTGTTTCTGCTTCATTAACTCAGTTACACGTTGACCATGTTCAAGTTGCTTACGAGTTGCTTCATCAAGGTCAGAAGCGAACTGAGCAAATGCTGCCAATTCACGGTATTGCGCCAAAGCGGTACGGATACCACCAGACAATTTTTTGATGATCTTAGTTTGAGCAGAACCACCAACACGCGATACAGAAATACCCGCGTTCACAGCAGGACGGATACCTGCGTTGAATAATGATGTTTCTAAGAAGATCTGACCATCAGTAATCGAAATTACGTTGGTTGGAACGAATGCAGATACGTCACCTGCTTGAGTTTCAATAATCGGCAATGCAGTTAAAGAACCAGTTTGACCTTTAACTTCACCGTTAGTGAATTTCTCAACGTAGTCAGCAGATACACGAGAAGCACGCTCAAGTAGACGCGAGTGTAGATAGAACACGTCACCCGGATAAGCTTCACGACCTGGTGGACGACGTAAAAGCAATGAAATTTGACGATACGCAACAGCTTGCTTAGACAAGTCATCATAAATGATAAGCGCGTCTTCACCACGGTCACGGAAGTATTCACCCATTGTACAGCCAGAGTACGGAGCAAGATACAACATTGCTGCTGGATCTGCCGCTGCTGCTGCAACAACAGTTGTATACGCCATAGCGCCAGTTTCTTCTAGCTTGCGTACTACGTTTGCGATAGTCGATTGTTTTTGACCAATTGCTACGTATACACACTTAATGCCAGAGTTTTTCTGAGCGATGATCGCATCGATCGCCATTGCTGTTTTACCAGTTTGACGGTCACCAATGATCAACTCACGTTGACCACGGCCTACAGGGATCATGGTATCAACTGATTTATAACCAGTTTGAACAGGTTGATCCACTGATTGACGCCAAATTACGCCTGGTGCTACTTTTTCTACAGCATCAGTTAATTTTGCATCAATAGGGCCTTTACCATCAATTGGGTTACCCAAAGCATCTACTACACGGCCTAAAAGTTCTGGACCAACCGGAACTTCTAATACACGACCTGTGCAACGTGCTTTTTGACCTTCTTGAAGGCTTAAGTAGTTACCTAAAACAACGACGCCCACTGAATCCTGTTCTAGGTTCAGTGCCATACCAAATAAGCCGCCGTCGAATTCGATCATTTCACCGTACATTGCATCAGCAAGGCCGTGAATGCGCACAATACCGTCGGATACCATAACAATGGTACCTTCGTTTTTAGCGGTCGCGCTGGTGTCCAGATCGCCGATACGCTGTTTAATGAGCGCACTGATCTCGGATGGATTCAGTTGTTGCATTGCGCTATACCTCAATCTTTTATTAGTTCAGTCTTCGCAATTAAGCTAAAAGACGTGTCCGCATTTTTTCAAGCTTGTTAAGCGCAGAATCATCTATCACTTGGTCGCCTGCACGAATAACCACACCCGCAATTAACGCTGGGTTCACTTCTACAGAAACATTTACTGCCGCAGCGAAACGTTTTTCTAACGCTTGAGCAAGAATTTGTTCTTGTACAGAAGTCAATGGGAATGCTGATTCAATCACAACATCCACAGTATTGTTATTCTGTGATTTGAGCTGTTCGTATTCTGCTTGAATTTCAGGAAGCAAAGCCAAACGGTTGTTTTCAGCAAGCAATGTCAAAAAGTTTGACACTGCTGCAGTTTGGTCTTCACCTAAAACTTTGGCAAAAATACTCACCTGCTCAGCAGGCGTAAGCTCAGGGCGATTTAAGTAAGCTGAAAATGCTTCGTCTTGCACCGCAGCACTGAGCAAGTTAAGTGCTGTTGACCAATTGTCAGTTGCACCTTGCTCAGAAGCGTAAGCAAATGCTGCTTTAGCGTATGGGCGTGCCAACGTCAAGAGTTCAGCCATAATCTGCCTCTCTCTTAAAGTTTAGCAGCCAGCTGAGTCAGCATGGCATTGTGAGCTTCTGCGTCAACTTGCTGGCTAAGAATTTTCTCTGCACCAGTTACTGCAAGCGCAGCTACTTGTTGACGTAATTCTTCGCGAGCAGAATTGATTTCTGTATCAACAGCTTCTTTCGCTTGTTGACGAATACGCTCACCTTCAGCAGATGCTTGGGTACGCGCTTCTTCTACCAATTGTGCTGCACGACGATTCGCTTGTTCGATCAATTGAGCCGCTTGTGCTTTAGCTGCATCTAATTCAGCTTTCACTTGAGCTTGCGCATCGGCAAGATCAGCTTTGGCTTTCTCAGCTGCATTTAAGCCGTCAGCAATACGACGCTGACGCTCACTAATCGCATTGATTAGTGGTGGCCATACAAACTTCATGCAGAATGCGACGAAAATCGCAAATGCAATCGCTTGGCCAAACAATGTGAGGTTGATATTCATTGCAAATTCCTCAAATAGTGAATTTCGGAATTAAGCTGATTAACCTACAAATGGATTAGCGAAGATGAAGAACAAGCCAATACCAACACCGATCATAGGCACAGCATCAAGAAGACCTGCGATTAAGAACATACGAGTTTGAAGTTGTGGAGCCAATTCTGGTTGACGAGCAACAGCTTCAAGGAAGCGACCGCCTAAAAGACCAAAACCAATCGCAGTACCTAAAGCACCGAAAGCGATCAAGATAGCAGATGCAATTGCAACTAGACCTAAAGTGAGTTCCATGATAATTCCTCAGAGGTTAGGTTTTATACCAAATTAAGTTAAAAAATTGTGTGCCCAACCGCCCGATGACAGTTAGGCCATACCATTAATGCTTTTCGCTTGCCATGCTCATGTACACGATAGTCAACATCATGAAAATGAATGCTTGTAGCGTAATAATCAAAATGTGGAAAATCGCCCAAGGCACAGACAATGCCCACTGGATCCAGAACGGTAATAACGCGATAAGAATGAAGATTAACTCTCCCGCATACATGTTACCGAACAGTCGTAGAGCCAATGAAACTGGTCGCGCCAAGAAAGTAGTCAATTCCAACAATAAGTTGAATGGAATTAAAAGCACTTTAGCAACTGGATTACTTGGGTTGAATGGGTTAAGTGCCAACTCACCAACGAAGCCGCCAACACCTTTCTCACGAATACTATAGAAAATAATTAAGAAGAATACAGAAATAGACATACCTAAGGTAATGTTTGGATCTGTAGTCGGAACAATTTTAAAGTAAACCTGATGAGGGTCCACACCCAGCATAGATGCAATCGCCTGTTGAGCTACATAAGGAATAAAGTCAACAGGGATCAAATCCATCAAGTTCATGAGGAAAATCCACACGAAAATGGTTAATGCTAAGGGTGCAATTAATCGAGACTTCCCATGGAAGGTATCACGTACACTTGAATCCACAAACTCGATAATCACTTCAATTACTGACTGGAATTTACCAGGCACGCCTGAATTTGCAGCTTTCGCAACAATCCAGAACAATAAACAGAAGATCAGACCAAGTCCGATAGACCAACCCATTGAATCCAAGTGAATAGCAGTGAACCCCATCTGTTGAGCTTCTTCAGCAGACTCAGCCAACTTCCATGAACCGTCTGGCATTTTGCCATAGGTCATATTGGTCAAGTGATGCTTGATATACTCGGTCGAAGTAAGGGCATGTTCTTCAGCAGCCATAAATCACACCTGGTCAATGTAAAAAAACTAATAGAACAAACGAACATCGCGTGCTGCTTGATATCTCGCCTATTCCTGAAAAACTTTTCAATTTTTGCTGCGTTTAGACTCGTTTTTGTAATCGTGACACCCAAAATGGCGCAACCCACGACATGCTTTGAACGAGCATAAAACCACAAAACAATGCCACCGGGGATAACGGCTGTACATTGCTTAAAATTAAAATGAATCCTACGATCACGATTGCAAACTTACCGAGCATTCCTCTATACATGTTCGAAAGAACCTGTCTGGACGCTCGTGCACCTGCTGCTCGAAACGACTGCCATGAAAAATAACAACTTGCCAACCAACAAACACTAGCACCAAGTGCAGCGCTTAAGGCAGCCGTTGAGTCTTTCAAGACCCACGCTATCAGGGCTGAAACTGGAATCATGAATGCTTGTAAGAAGACCAAAGCTTTAGCTAATCGTCGGTCAATCAAGCGACTAGTTCGGCTCATTTTTTTATCCACTCACAGCATTAATGCTTGACAAGTTCAACTGATGATCGTTTTTTATCGCAGGCATTATAGAGTTAGCCCCCTGAACATGCAATCGTTTCCCGACCTTAGTCGTGTTTTTTTGCATGTTTGTCTCGGAATTGTCATATTTCAATTTTGCTTAAAAAACGCATCATTTTCGTGCATTTAATACACAAGCCTTGGTTTGCTTTGCTAATTGCTGCCACGCTTGCACAAAATCATCTGCACCGCGCATGCTTTCATCGACCTTTTGAAACACAATTGGATTCAATTTCATATACTGATTTTTACTGGCATGTCCTTCTGCAAGTAGGCACATTTTTGGATTTGGTCGGTGATCGTTCAAATATTTAATTTGTGCGACTGTTGGCGCAATATGCGGATCATTGGTCATCGACCCAGAAAATTCTAAATTTAAGGCACGTTCTAAATATTGATAGGCATCGTGATAAGCCCAATATGGCTGTACTGCAGTTTGAGTCTGAAACTGACTTGCACTTTTGAATAAACTCTGTGCGAAGGCACGTGCGTTATTCCAATAAGCATCGCGATGTTCAGGCATTTGCTGAGAACGTAACGCGGCAATAAAGAAGCCGATACGCACCGCATTGTTTGGGTCTAGCCAGACATGGCTGTCTACTGTATTTTTTAATGCTGCACCACGTTCTGAACGCTGCGGCAAAGTTTTCATAATGCCCGTATCTAATAAAGCAATCGCTTTAGGATTTTGATGTAATACACGTTCTAGCGGTGCTTCATGCGCCTTACCTAGCCAAATAATTAAATCCGCATCTTGGATGATTTTTCGATGTGCAGGCGTGAGCGATACATCATGCCCTGTTTGATCTGCCAGTAATAACGTGGGTGTTTCGATATTTTGCGTGACTTTTTGGGCAATCAAATAGATAGGATGGGTAGACACCACCAAAGCCTGCGCCATGCTGACAGTACTGCATAACGCTAAAAGACAGAAACTAAATAAACGAAACATTGCGGCATATCACGAAAAATCGACAAATGTTATAATATAACAAATTTATAAAAATACCTACGTATAATCGAAACTAATAACGCTTCATGCTAAGATTTACTGTCGTTTTTCTTTTAAAGTTCAACTGGGGTGGCTATGAGCTTATGTTCGCACGAGCATCACAATGCATTACATGGCGTTCACGACCATCACAATGTCGATCAACGTCTTGCCGAAGCTGAAAGTTTATGTGCGGCAACAGGTGCTCGTTTAACACCGCTACGTAAAGAAGTGTTGGAACTCATTCTCAAGGCATCTGCACCAATGGGTGCTTATGATTTATTGGCGAAAATTAAAAGTGAGTCTGATCGTCCTGCAGCACCGCCAACGGTGTACCGTACTTTAGATTTTTTACTGGAAAAAGGACTAATTCACCGTTTGACTTCAATCAATGCCTATATTCCTTGCTGTCATCCACGTGAAGGACACCAAGCGGCTTTTTTAATCTGTACTGAATGTAAAGTCGTTAAAGAAGCTTCAGCGCAAGGTTTATTAGAGCAATTAGATCAGTTGGCAGCCTCTGACCGCTTTAGCCCGCATCACAGCATTATTGAGATTTCTGGAAAATGTCAGCAGTGCAACAGCAAATAACCACTGCACCGCTCATCGCCTTGCACAATATTCAGGTGCGAATAGATGAGCGCGATATTTTAAAAAATGTCGATTTTGAATTACATGCACGTGAAATAGTCACGCTAATTGGCCCCAATGGCGCAGGAAAATCGACTTTAATTAAAGTCTTGCTTGGCATTGTAAAACCCAATACAGGCAAGCTCGTAAATGCTCGCAAACTGACCTTTTCTTATGTGCCGCAAAAGTTTAATCCTTCACACAGCTTACCTTTAAGAGTGAAAGATTTACTGGCTTTAGAAAAATGCCCAGACGCAATTAAAGCAGAAATTATCCGCGATACTGGGATTGCCAAACTGCAAGATTCGAAAGTACAACAACTGTCTGGTGGTGAGCGGCAACGGGTGTTATTGGCACGTGCTTTATTGCGTCAACCCGATGTTTTGGTACTGGATGAGCCGATGCAAGGACTAGATATTCAGTCCGAAGCTGAACTGTATGACTATGTGCGTAACTTACCAAGCAAATATGGCTGTGCGGTGTTGATGGTGTCACATGATTTGCAATGGGTCATGCAAGGTACGCACCGTGTGGTATGTTTAAATAAACACATTTGCTGTAGCGGCTTGCCCGAAAATGTACAGCAACATCCTGAATACCAAGCTATTTTTGGAACTAATCGGGTGTTTTATCAACATCACCATGAACACTGCGCACATGGTGATCATGCCGAGCCTTGTCAGCATGATTCACGTCCTCATATTCACCCTGAACCGGAAGCTTAACCCATGATGGATTGGCTACAATTGCTGTTACCTGCATGGATCATGGGCAGTTTATTGGTATTTTTGACCGCCCCACTTGGCTGTTTAATGCTGTGGCGACGTATGTCCTTTTTTGCCGATACGATGGCGCATGGCACCTTATTGGGTGTGGCGATTGCAGGCGCGTTGAGTTTACCTCTGTGGATGGGTGTGACCTTCTTGGCATTATTATTGGTGGGTGTTTTATGGATTTTACATGATCCACGGTTGCCGAATGATGCATTATTGGCGCTCTGCTCTGCGACCTTGCTCTGTTCAGGGTTGCTCTTTATTCAACATATTCCAAGTTTGCGCCCTGAGTTGCTGAGCTATTTATTTGGTGATTTACTCACCATTTCATGGGCAGATTTACCTGTATTTGCCCTAGTGATTATTGTTGCTTTAGCGGTGCTGTATAAATTTTGGCAGGCACAAATTCAAATTGCAATTGACCCTGATATTGCGGTCAGTGAAGGCGTGAATGCCCAATGGCAACGCCTGATTTTTATGTTGTTGTTGGCATTATTTACCGTATTGGCTTTACGTGCAGTCGGTTCTTTATTGATGGGCGCATTGTTGGTGATTCCCGCTTTAACCGCACGTTTATTGGCTCACTCGCCTAAACAAATGGTGATTTGGGCATTTATTGTGGCGCAAATTGCAGTCAGCGTAGGTTTATGGTCAAGTGCGGGCTTAAATATTTCGACAGGTTTAAGTATTGTGATGACTATGGCGATCATTTTTGCGGTGATTTTTAGCGTTCAAAAAGTCAGAAAGATAGCTTAGTTTTTCGTTAATGAATATCTATATTTTTGTATTGCAGCAATGAGCATTACGACCAAAAATGGCAGTATATACGCTATCCACAGTGCTATATCACTATGAATCACTTGCTGTAAAAGACTCAATTGCTGCTGACTTTCTGAAACAGCATTCCAATCTATCTTTTGTAGATAAAACATTGCATGAATGGCAATCAACAACACAGCCGTAATATTAATCAACACCACACTTTGCCACACCGTATGTTTAAAATAAGTTTGCAAGGCGGCAAATACAAAAGAAAAAATCAAATTGATACTCAAATGTGCCATCAAAGCAATTGGCCAAAACACGCTATCTACTGAAAACTGAATTGCTAATCCAATTGCAATTAAAGTTGAAAAACTTAAAAGCAACATGCTGATCCACCAATGTTGCCAATAAAGTGCTCGCGGAATACATTTTATTTTCAACGTATGTCTCAATCTATTTTTATAATTACAGCGTACACTTTTGTGTAATTGAAGACATTACTGATGCACCAAACTTAACAAAAAAGCAGCGCCTGCAAACAATGCAGCAAAAGTACGATTCATGACTTTTTGCTGCTTCGGTGATCTTAACAAACGCAAAACTTTTGCAGCCAAGCCCGTATAGCCCGCCATCACAATCAAATCAATACTAATCATGGTCAGTGCCATAATTGCATATTGCGTCCATTGCGGTTTAGATAAATCTAAAAATTGCGGTAAAACTGCCAATAAAAACACAATTGCTTTAGGATTGCTCATATTGACCAGAAAGCCGTACATCACCAATTTTCCAGCAGATTTGCGCGTCAACTCATGCTGAATTTCAATCGACTGTGCAGGCGCTGCCCATTGCAAATACGCCAGATACAACAAATACGCCACACCAAACCATTTCACAATCAGAAATGCCCAAGGCGTTGTCGCAAATAATACCCCTGCCCCTGCGGCTACAATCGCAATTTGCAATAATAAAGCCAGTTGTAGACCAATCGCATTCCAATAACCATGTCGAAAACCATAACTCAAACCACTCGACATCGAAGCAATCGCACCCGCGCCAGGTGAAACACTAATCACCCAACAGGCCAACAGGCCAACATAAACGCAATCCAAACTTGATAAGACATATATCGCTGCTTTTCACAAGACAGTGCATTATATGATATTTCACTTAATCTCATGGCTAAAAACGTTGAATAAAATCGGGTTCAGGCTATTAAGCCTGCATGCAATCAGGCACAATAAAGTCAACTTTATAGAAAACAACAAATTTTTCAGGAGCTATACATGACTGCCCAATCTGTAATTTTGCCACTACCTTCAGATCATACTCGCTTTCTTGTACTTCGTTTAAAAGACTTAAGCATTACTGAGTTAAAAGAAAAATTGGCTGACTTGTTTAGCACACGGGATCGTTTGATTACCCAACATCCACATGCCCAAATTAAAACTGGCGTTGCTTTTGGTCCTGAACTTTGGGCACAACTCTATGAGCAATCTCCAGATGGTTTTAAACAATTACAACCGATTCAAGGGGCGTACCCAATGCCTGTCGTGCCTGCCGATGTGATTATTCATCTCGCGAGTGCCCGTTCAGATATTTGCTTTGCGCTCAGTCAGGCCTTTTTTGAGGGGATCCAAGACAAAATTGAAGTGTTGGATGAACGGGTCTGTTTCCGTTATTTTGATGGACGCGACATGACGGGATTTATTGATGGTACCGAAAACCCACAATTTCCAGATGATCGTGCCGAAGTTGCACTTTTAGGGGAAGATGCAGGCGTGTTTGCCGATGGTTCTTTTATTTTTGCACAGCGCTATTGTCACGATTTAGAAAAATGGAAAAAGCTCAAAGTCGATGCCCAAGAACACGTGATTGGACGCACCAAACTTGAATCGATTGAATTAGACGAAGATGTACAACCTGAAAATTCGCACGTTTCACGTACAGTCGTTGAAGATGATGCAGGCGATGAAATGGAAATTTTGCGCCATTCTTTACCTTATGGTGATGGCAAAGGCGATCAGGGTTTATTCTTTATTGCCTATACCAAAGATTTGAGCATTATTGATGCCATGTTAGAACGTATGTTTGGTACTTCAGGTGATGGCATCCATGACCGTTTATTGCACTTTGTGACTGCCATGGATGGCGCATATTACTTTGCCCCAAGTGAGGAGCTGCTAGAAGAAGTTTTGGAAGGTTAAGATAAAGAGGCCGACGAGAGTCGGCTTCTTGATTTTATTAAATGCAATTAATACCCTTTGCATCTAAATTTATTTTATTAAAAACTGTTGTCTTTTTAGTTTTTAAATTTAAATATTCTGCTTCATACAAGATATAGCCTTGTGACATAAACCTGTATTGTCCATTCACTTTATTGTCAATAATCTCTTGTACTGTCCTATAAATTTCAGGCTTGGCGTTATCCCCCATATCCACTTCTTCAATCCTTAAAGTCGTAGATAGTTCAATTTTTTTCATGAATGGATAATACATAATTGAATTTATATTAGGATATTCACTAGGCACCAATAGAACAGATTTGCTACCACTACTAAAACAATAGTAATCTTTTTCTGAAGAATAAACCTGTGTACAAGAAACTAAAATAAATAACAAAATAAAGAAAATTCTCATAATTCTTTTAACCTTTTTTCAGCAAATAATTTCGCAGCATTCGCCGTATAACCATAACGCTTTCGACTCACTATCTGCCCACCTTCTTTTTTAGTACCAAATGGAAAGGTTGTCGTTTTAGTCATTTCAAGAAAACGCATATATCCTTTTTTTGCTTCGTTTAAATTTTTAATTTTTCCCTTTTTTTTACCTAGTGGATCATTCCATAGTCCCCAACCAAAGCTTTCACCACTTTTATTCTGCGCAATAGAACTTTCCTCAAAACTCAAATATGAGTCCAACGTGGCTATTATTTTTTTATTAAGATATCCACATTCTTTAATATTGAAAGCGGAAATAGCTCTTTTTAAGTAGTTCTCTCTATCATCGAAACCATTATATCCCCCATTAATTAAAGAGCATGTGGCTATCAAATCATTATTTAGTGCATAAGGAGTTAAGCCACCTGATTTAGAATGAAGCCAATACCACACCGCCGAACCTACCGCATGTTTTTTCTCCTTAGCAATACGTACTTTATTGGCTCCTAGAAAGTTCTCATTAATAGCTTTACCATATCCCTCATAATTTGATTTATAGGTAATTTGCATTAGGCCCCTACCTTTATATCCATCATAAACCTCACTTTCCGACTTTCCTCCTAGCCCTTCCTCCATAAGTCTATAACCCGCAGTTTCATGTAATGTATGTGCGATAAAATGTGCTTTTTCTAAACACCTATTCATACTTAATTTTTTAAATTGTTGATTCAAATCATTTAAAAAACTTAATGCAGTCGAAGTATTTGTAATCTTCTTAAATTCTTCTACAGTGATATCTCTATTACAAGCACACTCTGCGTTATCTATTCTTTTATTTATGGTTGGCTTATCCTGATTAGTGTTACCTTTAACGACATCCACATCCAAAACCAATTTAACATTATTTTGTTTTAAGCTTTTTACTAAATAAGTTTCTGGGCTTAAAGGAGAGCCATCTGGCTTAAATACAGTAATCTGAATTTTCTCACCAACCCTGCTTTGAACAGGAATTTTTCCATTGGATATAGAAAGAATTTTTTTAGTTTGAGTACCTAACGCAACAATTTCCACTTTGGTATTTTCAACCACATAATCTTGATGATTACGATCCAAAAGACTTATGAATGTCTTACTTATAAAATTTTCATAAGGCTCATCTAATTTAATTATGATCGGTGTTTGAGAGCCATTTTCTGAGTTAATAGTACTTTTCAGTACAAATTTATCTTCCAAATTCAAAACTAGAATTTCTATGTCCCGATTGGGTGAAGAAAGTACTTCTACAATTCCTTGCTCATCTGTCGTACGTTCAAATGAACTTTGTCTTCCTTTGGGACGAGATTTCACAGGGAAATTAATTAAAACTTTCTCATTACAATCTATGACTTTAAATAAAGTTGTGACAATTCCTTTTGAGCTAGGTGTAATTTTTTCTTTCCGATATTCTTCTATGCTTTTAGGTAAAAATACTTTTAGAGGATTGTTTCTAGAAGAAACAAGAGATGAGTTAAGCGTTTTAATCACAATATAATCTTTAGCATTAGGAGGCTTTGCCAAAATTTCTACAGTTCGATTAGGCGAACCTTGAAATATAAATAATCCCTCTTTATCTGTTTTTTTTGAATTTTCTCTTGATGAACCTTTATAACGCGATTTAACGTTTAAATTGATAACATATTTCCCAGAGGCATCATAAATTTTTGAGATTACTGTAACTAAATTACTCATTACTTAACCTCCTCTTCAGCATATACATCGTCCTCAGAGTTAATCTCCGTGACCTCATCCATTAGTTCATCTATATTGTCAAGATTCGATTCTTGGATCAGTTGTGTATATAAAGACGCGAAGCCTAAAGCAACAAAGTCTGTCGGTTGAGAGGTATAAAAGCGTAACGTACTCAATTGATTATTTTCATTTAATATAGATTTATTAGTTTTAATGAGCTTTCCATTCAATTTATCTAAAACAAAGATTTCTTTTTCTCCTGTAGAGGGCTGATTCCACTGATAATTAATTTTATTACTGAATAACGTTGGTGACTTAGGCAAGCTTATTTTTTCTTCAATAATCTTCTCCCCACCCTCAAAACAATGCTGTCCTGCTTTCGCCTCAAATTTAGCTGAAGTACTCACAAAAACACCTTTTGAATTAATTTTGATTTGTGAACCACCTGCCGTTAGCACAATTTCTTTTGGACTGGTAATTTCCACCCGATCTTCCGTAGAAATCAGCTTGATTTTCTGGCGTGCAATTGCATCTATAGCACCATCTTGTGCCTGAATTTCGACTTTACCCTTGGCTGCAAAAGCACGTATACCTTGCTCCGCTGCAAATAAACTGATTTTATCGCGTGCATGTGTAATCACAGATTTTTGGGTAGAAACATTAATACTGCCTGCGGCACTTTGATGAATATGTTGATCTGCAGAAAGGTGTAAATCTTGCTGAGTTGAAACTGCAATTGAGTTGGGCGCACAAAGAATCATAACCGCCTGCTTAAAACTTGCCGCTTTAGTTTGATCTTCTAGTTCAATTTGATTTAAAAATTCTTTGAGATGCTCCAGTGTTTCCAAAGGATCTGTTTGCTGATTTTGTGCCAACTCACTTAAGCCTTTGCTTGCCGCTAAACTGGACTCCAATTGCCTTTTGGCAGGACTCGCATCTAAATGATACGCTTGTGCCTGTGCTTGTGGATGAGTTGAAAGCAGTAAGCCTGCACCTGCACGCACAGCTCCCCACCGATCAGTTCTTAATTCAAAGCCTTCGCCGCGCCCAATTGAATCCTCCTGCCGCATTGGATGGCTCAAATATCCTAAATTCAACTGACTCGCAGCATGACTACTCTGCAATTGCGCACTGAATTGTTTGGTGGTGTCATTGAAGCGAAGTTGGTTAAACCCTGCACCACGTATTTCTTGTGAACGAATCCCGCTCAAGTATTTGGTATCGGGTAGAGTTCCAACTGTATCGAATTGTGTCTGTTGTCGTTCTGCCTCATGTAAACGTCCAACCACAAAAGGACGATCAATATTGCCATCAAAGAAATCCACCACCACAATTTCACCAATACGTGGGTGAAATCTTGCACCATAACCCTCACCTGCCCACGGTGTGAGTACATCCACCCACGCCGAATCGCTCTCATTGTCGTTGGCACCCGCACCACCATCATGCAAGTGGTCATCACTTCGGGTAAATAAAAACCGAACTTTAATACGCCCCCACGCATCTACATGCACGGTTTCATCCTCAGGTCCAACCACTTTAGCGCGCTGTGGATAAGCCACGGGACGATGCAGTAATGGATTAAACTCTGGAACGAGCGCAATATGTCGTCGAATCAAATTCAATTGACAAAATTGTTGAGGATCACCCTCCAACGGTAACTGAAATGTCCACTGACTTTGTTGCAGCAGACTCAAAAAATGCTGTTGTAATTCAGGTGCTAAATTGTTTTGGTTATAAAACTGTTTGGACAGTATTAAAAACTCTCGTTCAGTTTGGGGATGTTGATCAATTTCAGCATGCCCGTGTAATTCAAACCAATACCCCACTTGCGCATCACGTAAATTACTTTGCGCGGAAAAATATTTTGCCTGCAAATCATAATACTGAGCCAATTGTTGTCCCAATTGTTCTAATTGTTCGGTACTTGCAGCTGTCACCTGATCTTGCCCAGTTAAGTCTTGCATCCACGCAGGACTCACGCACCACGCCTGTTCTAAACTTAAAGCTTCACTATTTTGTGTGCTACTTTGTAAGGGCGATGTGAACTGTACTGAATTTTGGTCCTGTGCCAAAAGATCGGGTTGCCAGCGTTGTAACTGTACTTCAGTGGGTTGCAGGTTACGCTGTGCCATCCAAGTGTAAATGCTATCCCGCTGCTCGATTGCACTTGTACGCTGAAATGCCACTCGTCTACGTTTTAAGGGCTGATAATGACTATTCTGCTCAATCAGTCTTAATTTTTGTGTATCCATAGGCGTTAAAAAATGCTCAACCCAAGGTTGTTTTTCATCCACCAACCAATTGATGCCTTCGCTACGCCACAAACGGGTTAAAAACTCATAATCGCTTTCGTTGGATTGTATGATGAGAGGTCGAACTGCATAACGCTGACTGAGACCACTTAAATCTAAACTTAAACTTGCAGCAAATAATGCACTGCGGTCTTGCCATTCTTTAAACAGAATTTCACTCACCTCCACCACAGTTTTATTCATAAATACCCGACTGTTGCGGCGTTTATGCCACAAAGCCGTTGCATCCTGAATCTGCAATTTATAGAGACTGAGCGTGCCATCACTTTGCCCTTGCGCTGCTGCAGTAATAATGCCGCTATGTCGAAATAATTCGCCTTGATCGGTGAGTTGATCTACAGCCACCCGACTGCCAATAAATTGTTTCAACGGCAAATTTGCATGCGGTGAGAGGCATAAGACATCCATCTGCAAACCTTGGTTGATGGCATGCTGACCATAAACGCACTGCAAAAAGACCTGATGATTTAAGGCTGAATTAGAAAACTGGATATGAATTGTGCGGTGTTGAGGGCTTAAGCCAAATTTTTCTAATACAGCAAAGAGTGAACTTTGCATTGTTATTATCGTTGCTATTTTTATAGTGGCGCTATTCTAATCAGCAACTTGGCAATTATCTAGAGCGTAAAATGGATAAAGCGATAAACGGAATTTGCAGTTAAGACCATCTCCATCGCCAATTTTGATAATCCTCAATCCCTCTATTGATGAAAAATCAACAAACATGACACATTGCGTTACTCTGCAGTCAAGATAATCTTCAATCGCTATGCTACAACTGAGTTATGCCGTCAAAAAAGGAGAGGTGAAGAAATTTATTGTTTTTTATCAAAACCTTTTTTTATTTTTATTTCGTCATCTCAGCTTTCTACATAAAAGGGTCATCATTAAGCTTTAGCATAATAAAAGCATGCAAATGCCTTACATATATAACTGCTATTCGGGAGCGAACATGAATAACAGCCAAAATTATGTCAAACAAATTAAAAATGCTAAACGTGGAGGATATACGCCTACCATCGCCAAAGACATCAACAAACATAAGATTCAAAAAGCCATTCGCCTAATTGAACAATGGAGAACGCTCGCAAATGAACTCAAACCACAAATGCAACTTGATATGGCCTTTACCTTAGAAGAATGTGCACAGGATTTAGATCGCATCTTAAGAAATAAATAATCGCTTTTCACACTTCATTTCAAGTTATTTTCTTCAATGAGCCCACCCGCTGGGCTCATTTCATACAAAACCTTCTATGTGATTTCCTCGTTTGTAACGCGCCAAAATACTGTGTACAAAATCTTCAAAAACTCTATGCCCTGCATTAAACGGTTACTTTTTGGCTTGCGCACACGTAAAAATTCTGTAAAATTCTCTACACAACGCCGGCATAGCTCAGTTGGTAGAGCAACTGACTTGTAATCAGTAGGTCCACAGTTCGAATCCGTGTGCCGGCACCATATTAAACCTCATAAGTTTTTAATTTATGAGGTTTTTTGTTTCTATAAACGTATATTTTTATCTTCCTCATGCTGCTCGAATCTCCAATTTATTTAGGGCTTCGATTTATCTGCAAAACTTCAATTGCAATACAAGATTGTGACTTTTCACTTGTTAAATGTATTTTATGATTTAGAATGCTGTACACATATTTCAGATCGTATTTTTATATTGATGGTCTATTTTGTTGATGTTTCATCCATATAAACTGACATTTAAAAATATTTTTGTGAATTAAAATAAAAATTTAAAATTATAAGTCTTAGAAAATTGAGTATTAAAACAATGCTTCTCTAAAATTTTCCAGTTTAAGGAAGACCTCATGGCTCAAAGCTTTGCAACGCATCATTCCATGACCAATCATGGTGGAATCATCCTTGCCAACCAAATGCGTGTTTCTCAAATGGGAAATTTATTTTTAGTGGCGGGTGATGGACATTTCTGCCCTCAGTGCCAACGTTGGTCCACGATTATAAAAAGTCACGATCATATTCTTTTTGATGATAAAGCCGTGGCTTATGTCGGAGATCAATTGACGTGTGGCGCAAAAATTTTACCGAAGCAGTTTCATGTGGTGGGTAGGATTTAAAGCTAAGCATGGACAACTAAACACCGAAAAATCCCATCATCTAACAGCTCATTACAATAGATTAAGCTTTTTCCGCACTCACCTGCACATATTTAATCCAGCCATCTGCATAGAGCTTGGCACATAAACGTGCGGTCATGGCAATTTTAAACCAGTCTGCATCTCGCGTTTGAATTTGATGCTTGAGATGCTGATGCACATAATCAGCAAAACCCGCCAAAACCTGTGCCGACAAATCTTCCACCTGAATCTGTTTAAATTCAAACTGTGCCAAGACCGCTCGAAGCTGACTTTCGGACATTAGATCTTTAAAATTGACATCGGCAGATTTTAATAAGGCACGATATTGCAGCTGTTTGAACGCATGCGTTGGCGCTTGTTCTGCCCAAATTAAATAATGAAAGCCCAAACGTCCATTTGAATTCAAAACTGCATTGACCTGACTTAAAAATGAATTCAAATGACTGTGATATGCCGCATCAATACAGAACACCACATCAAAACGTGGTTGTGGAAAAAGTGCTTTTAAATTTAAAAATGAAGCAGCGTGAATTTTAATATTTGAATTTAAATGTTGTCGAATCGACTGCACATGATGATCTTGTAGCTCAACAGCTTCAAGTCGTTGTATTTGATAGTGTTCCAACCAATATTTAAGACTGGCACCTTGCCCACAGCCTAAATCCAACACAACATCTTTTGAATTTAAATGCACTGCTGCTGCCAAATGCGCTGCCAAATTTTGACATGCAGCGGGATAATCAGATCCCACTGCATCTGACCAATAACCTAAATTGCTCCACGGCAATGCGGAAGTATCTCCCAAATATGCCGCTTGAATGGCATATTTATGTTTTGGAAAATGCTGTCGTATCGCCTGTTGCCATTTCATGCTGACTCAGTCTAATTCAAAAAAGAGGGGCTGTTGATAATTCATCTATGTTTGCGACAACGCATATTTTTTAGCTGATATAAGGCATGAGGCAGGAAATTTAGTCATTCTAAATGACTGACTCATAACGCAATAGCAGCAAAAAATATGCTTGTCCTGAAAGGCTGTGGCTAAAACTTTCTCAGATTGCGTTATGAAACTTGGCAATAGTCTCGCTATTCCCTGCGTTTCATGCCTGATCTGCTCAGTTTTAGCCTACAGCACAAACCATTTATGAAATATCAACAGACCCTAAACTTAATAACCTAATTGCGGCGCAACCTCAACTTGTGGTTTTAAATCAACAAACGGTAATGGTGCACCAAAAATTTCTGCAATATGCATAGCGGAAGTCACTGCAGATTCTAAAATTGGTAAACCATCGCACGACCATGAACCGCAGAAGAACACTTTACGATTGTCTTGGTGATGGCGCTGCTGCAACTCTTTGTTTAATGCCACTGTCTTTGAATCCACCACAGCGCGGGTTAAAGTTACCGTTGAAATGATCTTTTTCGGATCAATTGGTGTAACTGGACGCCATGTTTGGAACACTGGCGATTTACCGACCAAAGTTGGTTCGATCGAGTTAAGCCATACCGTAAATTGCTGACGAGTAAATTTACGATCCATCATATAACTTAAAACAGACCAATCTTTACGTTTTGGCGGCATCACCGTTTGATCAGTGTGAATCACCAAATCACCCTGCTCGAATTTGAACTGTTTAAGCAATTCAATATCTTCTGCAAATTGTTGATTGTCCAAGAAGTCTTGGACTTTAGTGGTTGGCGTTGCAATCACCACACGGTCAAATGTTTGCGACTGACCCTCAGAATTTTCAACAATTACACCATCTTCTTGTTGATGAACACGAGTAATCGCTGCACCACTTTGAATATTAATACCTTCAATCAACTTATCAACCAATGCAGGCGTGCCACCTTGTAAACGCAATAATGCATCACCATCAGTCAATTGGCGTAAAAATACCAACAATGGTTTTGCTGGCCATTCACCAATGGTTTTAGGGTCACAAGTACAAATGGTGTAAAGCACTGGCATCACTGCACCATGCCAAAACACTTCTTCAATTTCGTTACGGTTGATAAATTCCGCAAGGGTAATGTCTTGGTTTTTAGATTTGAAAAATTTAGCGATGGCTGTTTTTAACTGCAACATGCCTTTTACCAAACGCCAGCCGTATTGTTGTATGCCTTTACGGTTGTTAATGATTGGGAAATTACCAATACGGGTACGGCTTGTGGTCAGCCAAGTTTCGGTACGATCTTCAAATAACCAACTGCACGCCATATAAGTACGCACAGGATAAGTTTTAATGCCTAAATGTGTGGCCAAGCTGAGGGTGTTTTTCCACAAATGTGGGTTCATGACCCGTAACGGCGCATCAATTAAACCATCCTCAAATTCGATGCTATGACTGTCCATTCCACGACCAGGCAGCGCCTCAAAAATTGTAATGTTATGCCCTGCATCTTTAAGAATTCTTGCGGTAGCCAGTCCAGCCATACCACTACCGATCACTGCGATATCCAAATCGATCATCCATCTTTTTACATACTTTATGAAATTATGAACCATGCCTAAGGAAAATGAGCTATTAAAAACTACCAGATTGTGTACTTTTCACAGAGAAACAACACAAAGTACATTGGCAATATGATTACATTTTTTAACAATCAGAAAGTGCTTAAATAAGCCTTAGAATTTATTCATATTATTTCTTTAATACTATAAATAGTGTTCTAAA
Organism: Acinetobacter sp. YH16051; assembly: GCF_013417135.1. Classification (NCBI taxonomy): domain Bacteria; kingdom Pseudomonadati; phylum Pseudomonadota; class Gammaproteobacteria; order Moraxellales; family Moraxellaceae; genus Acinetobacter; species Acinetobacter sp. YH16051. Next base: position 31,497 of record NZ_VPEN01000009.1, read on the forward strand.
CCATGTAGATAAATTCACCAATTTTATAATTTTCGTTTTACAAATAAATCTCTAAACGCTATGATACCAAGCACAAAAATGATAGCTACATCACATATAATTATCATAAGGAATATGATCAATCCGCTAAAACTAGAAATTTGACAGCGCCAGAACAACAAAAGCCTCGGTCGGGACATCGACATGAGGCTTTTTTCTTGGCTAAGATTTTTTAAAGCTTAACCCGCTTGATGTTGAATCGGAATTTCACCAAACTTGCCTTGATTAAAATCTTCAAAAGCTTGAATGATTTCCTGCTTGGTATTCATGACAAATGGACCATAGCCTTGAATAGGTTCATTTAATGGCTTGCCTGTCAGCACTAAAAATTGCGTATCTTGCAGTGCTTCAAGCTGAATTAACGCTTCGCCATCTTGAGCAAATAACACCACTGAGTGATCTTGCACAAGTTGACTGCCATTGACCCGCACTTCACCTGCCAACACCACCAATAAAGTATTGTGATCTACCGGCACATGCAGCGCTTTGGTCTGTGCAGCTTTCAATTGTCCATCCCAAACATTGACAGGGCTAAAGGTGCTGGCAGGCCCAGATTGCTCTGCGTACTGACCTGCAATAATGCGTAAATGCCCCGCCTGATTTTCAAACTCAATTTTCGGAATATTTTGAGATTCAATGGCTTGATAACGTGGCGATGTCATTTTGTCTGCGGCAGGCAAATTCACCCAAAGCTGCACCATTTCAAACAATCCGCCTTGTGCTGCATAGTCTTTGGAGTGAAATTCCTCATGCACCACACCCGCACCTGCTGTCATCCACTGCACATCGCCTGTTTTGATGGTGCCACCACCACCTGCCGAATCTTTATGCGTCACTTCGCCCCGATAGGCAAGCGTCACCGTTTCAAAACCGCGATGTGGATGCGAACCAACACCATGTTGTGCGGTAGTCGCATCAAAATGATACGGCGCTGCATAATCCAAGAGTAAAAATGGACTGATCGCCTGCCCTAAACGGTCATAAGAAAATAGATTTTTGACTGGAAAACCATCGCCCACCCAATGCATGTTTTGGTTGCGATATAAACCGATTATTTTTTTCATGTGTTACACCTATTGCTAGGAGAATAGATGTTTTGATCTTAATCGCTCATCGCACCACAACCTAGTGCAAATTTGGCATACAGCATTGCAAGAATGGAATAATCTTGCTGAAACTTATACATGGTTAAACAAATCATGAGCATAAAAAATCCAGAAGCGAGGTTCTGGATTTTTAAAATTGAGTGCGATGATTCGATTAGATTTTACCCACCAAATCAATAGATGGTGCTAGGGTTGCATCGCCTTCTTTCCACTTGGCAGGGCAAACTTCGCTAGGGTGTGCATGCACATATTGCGCTGCTTTTACTTTACGCAACAACTCTTGCGCGTCACGACCAATACCGCCTGCATTGATTTCTACAATTTGGATTTTACCTTCAGGGTCAATCACGAAAGTACCACGATCTGCCAAACCTTCTGCTTCAATCAGCACCTCAAAGTTTTTAGACAATGTCCAAGTTGGGTCGCCAATCATTGGATATTGAATCTTTTTAATTTCTTCTGAGGTGTCGTGCCATGCTTTATGGGTAAAGTGTGTGTCTGTAGATACTGAGTAAATTTCCACACCCATTTTTTGGAATTCAGCATATTGATCGGCTAAATCGGCAAGTTCAGTTGGGCAAACAAAGGTGAAATCTGCAGGGTAGAAAAACACCACTGACCATTTACCAATAAAGTCTTGCTCAGATACGTCAATAAATTGACCATTGTGGTAAGCGGTTGCGTTAAATGCTTTGACTTGGGTATTGATTAAACTCATGGATGACTCCTCAATTCGTTTCGGGGATTGCTTATCTTGTGTAGCTAGAATACGAAAATCGAAAGAATCGGTAAAACAGTGTTTTTTTATAAAAATAATCGGATTTATGAATTATAAATCCTATCATAGTTTGAAATTTAATCGAGAAAATAGATATTTGCTAAATATCTGCATAAAAAACCCTTTGTCGAAACAAAGGGTTTGGATGATGATTTTCCATTTTGAATCAAATGGCTATCTCTAGTATGTCTCAAAACGGCAAATCATCATCTAAATCTGCAGGTGCGGTTGCAGGCGCAGCTTGTGGCTTCGGTGCAAAACCACTTGGGTTATTGTTGGCATAGCCACCACCCTGATTTTGGTTAAAACCGCCTTGATTTTGATTCGCATAACCTGTGGCTGGAGCTTGGTTCTGATTGCCATAACCGCCTTGGTTATTGTTAAAACGTGGTTGAGCAAAGCCACCATCTTGCTGGTCAGATTGTCCACGGTTAGCAGAGTCGAGCATTTGCATTTGATCGCCACGAATTTCAGTGGTGTAACGCTCTTGACCATTTTGGTCTGTCCACTGACGCGTACGCAATGAACCTTCAATATATACTTTAGAACCTTTGCGTAAATATTGCTGTGCAATCTCGCCTAAACGGTTATGTAAAACAATGCGATGCCACTCTGTTTGCTCTTTACGCTCACCTGTGTTTTTGTCTGTCCAGACATCACTGGTTGCGATAGAAAATTGAGTGAGAGAACCACCATTTGGGAAAGTTTTTGTTTCAGGATCACGACCTAAAGTACCCACTAAAATGACTTTATTTACACCACGCATTAGACGTTTTCTTCCTATTTGTTTCTATTATTTACTTTATAAGAGTTATGCTTAAATGGCTACCTCTTTCCCAAACAAGTGCGTTAATTGTTGTCGCGCAGCATCATCAATTTGCTGTTTATCCACTTTCACATAAGCCACTTGCTGGTCAGACATCACCACGACCTCTTCAATACCACGAATTGCCAAAAGTTGAGAAGTCCATTCATCTGTTTCTCGGTTCTCAGGCAAACGCAACACCAAAGACGAAAGATAGCGCGGCTGCGCCAATCCAAAACTAACGAATAGCCAAATTATAGCAATCGCGGTCAAAATACTCCAACCCATTGCGGTGTGGTTGAGCATCAATAATTGTCCGCCAATCATCCCACCAAAGAATGCACCCAAAAACTGACTGCTGGCATTTACACCCATCGCGGTGGCTTTAGATTGAATTGGTGCAGCCTTTGACAACCACGAAGGTAATAAGGCTTCCATAACGTTAAAGGCAATAAAGAATAAACCCAAACCCAATAAAAGGATGTATTTCGATTCAAACCCGAAAATCAGCACCAACAGCCCTAAAATAATACCTGCAATCGCGGTCAGGAAAATACCACGCATTTTGCGATATTTTTCTGCCAAAACAATGCTTGGAAATGCCACGAACAGACTGACCAACAACAATGGCAAATACACCCAACCATGATGCTGCAAAGGAATATCGGCAAATTGGATTAATTGCGAAGGCACATAAATAAACATGGCAGTCAGCAATAAATGTAAAGTAAATACCGATACATGCAGGCGGTTTAAATCGCCCATTTTCAGGACTTGCTTTAACTGAGTGATATAGCCTTGCTGAAAATTACGATGATGGCGCGTGACTTTAGGCACCAATAACAGCATGAGAATTGCTGCCAACCCCATCACTGTGGTCACCCAAAACAGTCCTGAAATACCGACCCAGCCCGTAAGCCATGGCCCTAAACTAAAGGCCACTACAAAAGACATACCGATACTCATACCCATCACCGCCATGGCTTTCATGCGGTTTTCTTCGCGGGTCACATCGGCCAGTAATGCCATCACCACGGCAGATACTGCGCCACCACCTGCAATGGCACGACCAATAATCACGCCATAAATGGTGCCAGACATGGCTGCAATTGCACCACCCAAAGCAAACAGTAATAAGCCAAAAACCACCAATGGCTTACGGCTATAACGGTCTGCAATTAAGCTAAACGGAATTTGTAAAATGGCTTGGGTGAGTCCATAAACACCAACGGCAAGACCAATCAGTGCAGGAGTTGAGTATTGATATGACTGCCCTGCTACTGAAAATACAGGAATAATCATGAACAGACCCAACATGCGCAATGCAAAAATACTGCTTAAAGCAAAGGTCGAGCGGCGTTCTAAGGCATTCATCATATCAATCGACTAAAACTAAATAATTTTGAATTTGCAGATATCCTACAACATTCAGCTTAAGGATGCTGATTTTTCCCGATGTTTATTCAACAGACCCTACTTTTTCAATAAAAAAGGGCGCAACGTTGTGCACCCAAATTTATATTTTATACAGTCTTCATCACCGTATTGCTCTGTGATTTCGCGGCAATACAGCAACGGGCATCACCATAGCATTAACCCGCTTTTGCCTGACGTTTTTTAAATTGAATAGATGCAATCACCGCCCAAACAATAAAGGCAACACCAATTAAACCTGTCACCACTTCTGGCACATGCAAGCCTGTACCGCTGGCAATCATAATAAAGGCCAACGCACCAATCGCATAGTGCGCACCGTGTTCAAGGTAAATATAGGCATCCAACGTGCCTTTTTCGACTAAATAAATCGTCATCGAACGCACGAAAATTGCACCAATCGCCAAGCCTAACATGATGATCACCACATCAGAGGTGATTGCAAATGCACCAATGACACCATCAAAACTGAACGAGGCATCTAGCACTTCCAGATATAAAAAGCCCCCAATACCCGCTTTCACCACGCCTGTCGGTACGCCATTTTCGTCATGACGGACAGCATTGCCCTGTTCATCGACCTCTGGTTCACCGCCCAACATGTGACTCAGCACTTGTACGCCAATATAAATCACGATGCCCCAAATACCCGCCATCGTCACCACAAGGCGCTTATCTTCCACCACATTGGCCGCCATGATTAACAAAGTCACTAAGGCCAAAAATACCGACATGGCAGGCACGCTTGCCAGATTGCTCAAACGACGCTCAAACCATCTAAACCAGTGCGTGTCTTTTTCATCATCCAAGAAAAAGTTTAGGAAAACCATCAACAAGAATGCGCCACCAAAAGCAGCAATTTCAGGGTGATGTGCCATCAGTTTAGCCGAATATTGCTTCGGATCATTCAATGCCAGTTGCACCACTTCCATCATGCCCATATCGGCAGTGACCGCCACAATGACCACAGGGAAAATTAAACGCATACCAAAAACTGCAATGATAATCCCCACGGTTAAAAACAGCATTTTCCAGAAATGATCCCAACCGCGCAGCACTGACGCATTCACCACCGCGTTATCAAACGACAACGACACTTCCATAATCGCCAAAATTGCGGTAATGGTTAGTGCGGTAAGCATGGTTTGCACACCTGCTTCTGGGCCATGGGTATAGCCCCAGTATGCAGATAGCGCAAGACACACAATCGAAAATACGATTGAGAAACCAAAATGTTTCATCATGAGAAACGACCTATCACTATATTTTGATCTGAACTTTTCATCTGCCGAATCTGTACCATCAACGCAAAGTACAGTTTTGATTAAGCTTTAACAGATACAAAAATTCTGAAAATTGAATTGCCCGAATTTTAAATCGGACAAAAACTGAGAATGTAAAATTTTATGCTGCAATTATGACGCTTTTTCCTCAACTTCGGCAAAATTCTTCGTATGATTTTTGGTTTCCCGATCAGATACCGTGAAAACCGTGTTTTTCATTCCCAAACTACTATAGTGAAATGCAACGACATATTAGGAATTTAGGATGCGCTTTTCTCAAGACGCTTGGCAACGTAACCTTGCCCTTTATCACAAGACGCTCGCTTTACCATTTAATCAGAAGTTGGCACAAGGCACCTTAAGTAAAGCTGCTTTTGCACATTATGTGATTCAAGATTCACATTACTTAATTGCCTACGGGCGTGCACTGGCAGTCTGTGCGGCTAAAGCTTTTGATGCAGATGATATTATTCAGTTCGCAGATGCCGCCAAAATCGCAATTGTGGTGGAACGTACCTTACATGACAGCTTTATGCAGGAGTTTGATATTTCCAAACAGGAATTTGAAAGTACTCCGCTGACCCTTGCCTGTCATCACTACACTTCTTATTTAGTCGCAACCGCATGGTCAGAAAGCTATCCTGTGGTATTGGCATCACTACTGCCATGTTTCTGGATTTATGCCGAAGTTGGTAAAGATATCGTCAATAATTCTGCACCGAATAATCCGTATCAGGCATGGGTCGATACCTATTCGGGCGAGGAATTCCACACCGCAGTCAATAATGTGATTCAAACCATAGACCGTGTTGCTGCGCGCTGTGATGCCGATACCCTTGAAAAAATGCACCACGCCTACACCAAAGCTGCAGAACTGGAATGGTTATTCTGGGATAGCGCCTATCATCAACGTCAGTGGCCGGGTTTAGATCAAGCTTAACGGCCGCCCTCACGCACCGTATGGCAATCGCTCCATACATACAGTGCGACAGCTCATGACCGATAAAGCATGAAAAATAACACTTGAACAATTTTCATGCGCTATCATATATAGGTTTTTCATTTGCAAAATATCGAGAAGTTTTTATGAGCCAAAGTCATATCCGTATTCGAGGTGCACGTACCCATAACCTAAAAAACGTGAACCTTGATATTCCACGCGATAAATTTGTGGTAATTACGGGTTTATCTGGTTCAGGAAAATCTTCACTGGCGTTTGATACCCTTTATGCCGAAGGACAGCGTCGTTATGTCGAATCGCTTTCTGCATACGCACGCCAGTTTTTATCGCAAATGGAAAAACCTGAAGTCGACTCGATTGAAGGTCTAAGTCCCGCAATTGCCATTGAACAGAAATCGACCAGCCATAACCCGCGTTCAACCGTGGGTACCATTACCGAAATTTACGACTATTTGCGTTTACTGTATGCACGTGTCGGCACACCTTACTGTCCTGAACATGATTTACCAATGGTGGCGCAAACTGTTTCAGAAATGGTCGATGCTGTAAAAGCACTGGAAGAAGGCACTGCCTTAATGCTACTCGCGCCTGTGATTCGTGAGCGTAAAGGCGAATATGTGCATCTGTTTGAACAGCTACAAAGTCAGGGTTTTGTACGCGCCCGAGTTGATGGCGAAGTCATGGACATTGACCCACCACCAGAACTCGATAAAAAGAAAAAACATACCATTGAAGTGGTGGTAGACCGTTTTAAAATCCGAGATGATTTGGGCAACCGTATTGCCGAAAGCTTTGAAACTGCACTGCGTTTAGGTGGCGATTTAGCCATTTTATCGTGGATGAATGCGGAACAACCTGATCGTATTTTTTCGGCCAAGCACTCTTGCCCGCAATGTGACCGTGCCGTGGCAGAACTTGAACCGCGCCTGTTCTCATTTAACAACCCTTTTGGCGCTTGTCCAACTTGTGATGGTTTGGGGACACGTAGCCATTTCAGTGCGGAAAAATTGATTCCAAACCCTGAACTGTCGATTAGTCAGGGCGCAATTCGCGGCTGGGACAGACAGCGTCCGTATTATTACAGCATGCTGGAAAAAGTCGCGGCACATTATGAACTCTCACTCGATACGGCATGGAATCAGCTGGACAGCGTGACACAAAAGAAATTCCTGTATGGCACAGGTAAAGACAAAATTGACCTGAGCTATACTGATGAACGTGGACGCCACCATAAACGTGTGATTGCGTTTGAAGGCGTGTTACCGCATTTAGAACGTCGTTACCGTGAAACCGAAAGTAATTATGTACGTGATGATTTGGCGCAGTATTTATCTAATGCTGCCTGTGATGCCTGCGGTGGTTCACGTTTAAATGAAATCTCTCGTAATGTCCGCGTGAAAGACAAAACCATTGCTCAAATTACCCAAATGTCGATTGGCGATGCCGAAGACTACTATCAAGGCTTAAATCTTGAAGGGGCCAAAGGTGAAGTCGCAGATAAAATCTTTAAAGAAATTCGTGAACGTCTGCACTTTTTAGTGTCGGTGGGTTTGAATTATTTAAGTCTGTCACGCTCCGCCGAAACTCTTTCAGGCGGTGAAGCACAACGTATCCGCTTGGCATCTCAAATTGGTGCGGGGCTTATGGGCGTGATGTATGTGCTAGATGAACCTTCAATTGGCTTGCACCAGCGTGACAATGATCGCTTGTTGGAAACCCTGATTCGTTTACGTGACTTGGGTAACACGGTGTTAGTGGTAGAACACGATGAAGATGCGATTCGCGCTGCCGACCATATTATTGATATTGGCCCAGGTGCAGGTGTGCATGGTGGACATATTATTGCCGAAGGCACCTATGCAGAACTGGCCGAACATGCAGACTCCCTAACAGGGCAGTATTTATCGGGCAAATTAAAAATTGAAGTGCCGAAAACGCGCACCCAACCGCCACATCCCGAACAACAAATTAAGCTAATGGGCGCAGCAGGACATAACCTGAAAAAAGTGGATCTCACTTTGCCTTTAGGGGTAATGACTTGTGTCACAGGCGTGTCGGGTTCAGGAAAATCCACCCTAATTAACCGTACTTTGTTGCCTTTGGCTGCAACACAATTAAATGGCGCAACTACATTAACCGCAGAAAAATTCGACTCGATTGATGGTTTGCAATATTTAGATAAAGTGGTGGATATTGACCAAAGCCCGATTGGGCGAACGCCACGCTCGAACCCCGCGACCTATACAGGCTTGTTCACTCCAATTCGTGAGCTGTTTGCGCAAACCCCTGAAGCTAAAGCACGTGGCTATGCAGCAGGACGCTTCTCCTTTAACGTTAAAGGTGGACGCTGCGAAGCTTGTGAGGGTGATGGCATGATTAAAGTTGCCATGCACTTCTTGCCAGATATGTACGTGCCTTGCGATGCCTGTCATGGTAAACGCTATAACCGCGAAACTTTGGAAGTCAGTTATAAAGGTCGCAATATTTCTGATGTTTTGGAAATGACCGTTGAAGATGCCATGCATTTCTTTGATGCCATTCCTGTGATTCATCGTCGGTTGGAAACGTTAAATCAGGTTGGCTTGGGTTATATCCGCCTTGGTCAATCAGCTACAACTTTATCTGGCGGTGAAGCACAGCGCGTAAAACTGGCGCGTGAACTGGCCAAACGAGATACAGGCAAAACCCTGTATGTACTGGATGAACCGACCACTGGTTTGCACTTCCATGACATTGCCAAATTGCTCGACATCCTGCATGAGCTACGCAACAAGGGTAATACCATTGTGGTGATTGAACACAACCTAGATGTGATTAAAACTGCAGACTGGATTGTCGATTTAGGCCCTGAAGGTGGTGCAGGCGGTGGACAAATCATTGCCGAAGGCACACCTGAAACTGTCGCAAAATCTAAAATTTCACATACCGCAAAATTCTTAAAACCGATGTTAAAAGGCTAAAATAGATTATTTCAGTTTTTAAGCCCATTCAAGTTTAAATACAGATTCAGCACAAACTTGTGCTGAATCTTTCACTCTAGGCTTTTTATCACTTCGGAAATGCTCGTGGATCAATTACTGTGACTTAGTCACCAGCAACGGCATTGCGCCCACGTGCTTTGGCTCTAAATAAGTGTTTATCGGCTTTTTCCAACAATCTGCTCCATGACGCAGCACCCACCGCCACGCCAGCACTGACCGACACTTGAATATAATCATTCAGTTCTGGAATAAAAATTTCTTGATTCACAATATGGCAGCGCAATTTATCTGCCAAATACAGCGCCTCAGTAAATTCTATTTGCTCAATCAAAACCAAAAACTCATCGCCACCATAACGCACCACCAAGTCTGAGGCACGGACATGCGCTTTGAGAGTATCGGCAATACATTTTAAAGCTTGGTCACCTACCACATGCCCGAAGGTATCGTTAATGTGTTTGAATTTATCCACATCCATAATAATCAGACCAGTTTTGCTCAATTTTTCAGGTCGATGTTCTAAATATTTGATGTATTCCTCAAGCGCCAAACGGTTGGAAACACCAGTTAAGGCATCGGTATTGGCAATATTACGCAGCTGAAATTCTAAAATATCGCGCTGCTCTAGGCGTTGTTTTAATTTTTGAATGGCCTCAAAGAGCGTTACCTTGTCTGGATTTTGCGTACCTTGAGCTTCATCTTCATAAGCTGCCAAACGTAAAATTTGGCTGCGTGCCTGAATTAAAGGAATAAAGACCTTTGAGCGCGCATAGACCATAGTGAAAATCGCAGCCAATAACGAAATAATTGACACCACTAGCGTTAAAATAAAAGTACGCTGAGCCTGATGATAATCTTTGTGTGCAACCTGCAAACTGTGCGCTAATATAAATGACTGCAAACTGACCACAGTGTTGAATTTATCCACCATTTTTTGGGTGAGTTCAGTACCTGTCAATGAATAAGGTTGTCCATGAATACTTTGCTGAATCAATTGATTAACGATAGGAATTCCCTCATCCAAAAACTCCTTTTTTAATTGATTATGCAAAATATTATATTCAGGAATTTTATGTGCTTCAGGCAAAATGGTATGGATTAAATCCCACAAATAATAAGCTTGGCGTTGGATTTGCAAAGAGCTCGCCAAATTGGTTTCAGGAATTTTTTCAGCAAACGTTACCGCGGCAATAATATTGGATGCCACCCTTCCCGCTTGATCACGCAAATCTGAAAGAACAAAAATCACACTATAATAGGTCGATACCGATGAGTCTTTTGCCACTGAATCGAGCATGACGTGTTTCAGCACATGCTGAGAACTGTCCCATGCCGCAAACATTTTTTGAATCGCATGATCCATCTGTTGAGAGCTACGCAAATGCTGTGGAGTTGCTGCATATTCATCGACCGCCTGACGCCCTTGTTCTAAAGCGGTCTTTAATTGATGCGATAAATGATGCGCATGGATAATAAAACCTTCTTTTCTTAAAATATTGATGGTCTGTTCTACTTGTTGATCCACGCCAGCACGGTACGCTTTCAGTTCTTGTAAATTTTGCTGAAATTCAGCTGCTGAACTCGACATGACTTTATTCGCAGGCGCTCGTTCACGCGAAATACTATTGGTCAGTTCAGCCACTTTGCCTAATACGGAAATTTCAATTAAAGCACGTTTTGTTTTTTGATAACTCTGATAACTATTCACCATCAGAGGAACGCAAATAAAAAGCAATGACACGATAATAATGATCATCGAGATCAACAGTCGCTGACTGATATGCTCTGTGCGCAATTTCATCATCATGCTAAGTTTTACCTACGTCATTATAACTGTGCAAAATCGTGGACTTGATCACTTAATCGGCGACTATATTACATGAGCAATCTTTAAATTACTTACAAAAAAGATAATTAATTCACTTATATTTTGAATTATTTAGTTTTTATCACCAAATCATAACAGCTAAATTGGATCTGATATTTTAAACCTGTCTAACTAGAGCATCTTATTCAAGAAAACTTCTAAGCGCATACCCATGACCCATTTGCTTAAAACAACAAATACAAAAAATAATGTTTCAGCATGCAGAAAATATTTTACAGATGCAACATTTGGGTGCATAATGCACCTCATTAGGGCGAGTTTAGTTTTTCCTCAGCAGTAAACTAAATTTACCCGCAAATTTTGGCGAAAAATCCCAGTTTTTGAAAGAAAACTGGGATTTTTTTATGGGTTTTGATCATATCACACCCTCATACTGCACCATATCGGTGCAATTTTCGCAAAACCATTTGCGTTTTCACATGCAAAAAAAAACCCAACCTTGGGGAAAGTTGGGCAGATAAAAAGCAAACAATTATGGAGAATCAGATCGCACTACTGGATGAACCAAGCTTAGGATTTGATGGTTAAATTATGAGATAAGTCACATAATTTACAAACCCGACTTAAGTAGTAGGACTTCATGGTGGAATTATGAAATAAATCACAGTTTATGTAAAGCCTAGTCAACCAGTCTGATTTATTTTTATACAAATATTAAAATTTAATGTGACTAAACTCACATTAATTCAAATATTCCACTCAAATTCAGTCTAAACAAGCCTTCTTTATTGCTTGTTTTTTACCCAAATATCATGATTTCACCCTAAAACAGGTGAATTTTTCCGTTATTCTTCACATTCCAAGAATTATTATTAAAGATAATTTCAATAAAACTGATCGATTAATCCAATTAATGCTTTGCTTATTATTTCTACTTTTGTTGCAAAAACGAACATATCGACTTGTTATCCATACAGTTTTTAGGTTGACAGCAAAAATTTTATTTGAATATTTTTTAAACAACAAAGTCAATTGGACTTAATTCTTAAATAAAGTCCTTTTAGTTCATTGACTTAATAATTTGTTACACTAAAATGATCAATGTTTCATCCATTTTTAACAAAACTGGTAACTATCATGAAAAAACTCGGTTTAGCCACTGCATTATTATTAGCCATGACCGGTGCTCAAGCGTACCAATTCGAAGTTCAAGGTCAATCAGAATTTCTAGACACTACTGAAAACAACCAAAACTTCACTGGTGCTGTTCAAGGTACTTACTACTTCAAAAATGTTGATGCGACTAAAGGTCCATTGGCTGAAGCTGCATTCTTAAACCAAGCATCTAACGTTGCTTTAGCTTACCAATATGCTCAATACGATGCTCCGCGTGATGAAGGTCGTTCTGATGTAGAATCTCACGTTTATGGTGCTAAAGCTGAAGCGTATGTACCAACACAATTGGTTCCAGCATATGCAAGCGTTGCTTACAGCCACACACACAACGATGGCAAAAATGCTGCGACTGCTGATAACAATGGCGATCGTTACGCTTTAGAACTTGGTGCACTAGTAGCGCCTAACTTCTTAGTTGCAGTAGGTTATACAAGCATTGCAGACACTATGGCTGTTGATTCATTTGGTATTATTGCAAATGGTGCAGTTAAAGCAGTTGGTGAAGCTTTAACAATCAATGAAGATCAAGATGCAATCACTGCACGTACTAAGTACGTAGGTGCAATTGATGGTACAAACATGGCTGTTGGTTTTGAAGCTGGTTTAGTTTATGGTGAAAGCACAGCTTATAACTTAAAAACTGATCTTTACTTAACACCTGCTCTTAGCGTTGGTGCGTCATACATGGAGTCAAGCTACAACGATTCTCCAAATAAAGCTTGGGGCGCGAACGTAAACTACTTCATCACTCCTGCGGTTTCAGTAGGTGCAAGCTATGTAAATGCAAACTTCGAAGCAGCTAAAGCAGCAGAAGAAGACGCTGATGTACTTGACACTCAAACTGTTGGTGTAAACGCTAAATTCCGTTTCTAATTTCACATTAGATACCGAAGTTAAAAAAGACGCTCATCTGAGCGTCTTTTTTTATGCCTGAAATATGTCATGAAAAATTTGCACGCTGTTTTACTCGGCCGAATCATCATGGTGATGATGTGGTAAGTGGCGAATGTACTGCAATGCGATTAAACGTGACACGATCAATGCCAAATACATCACGCCACAGAACATTTGCAACATGGCAATCACCCGTGCTTCTGGGCTGATCGGTATAAGATCAGATAAGCCTGTCGCAGACTGCAAACTAAAACTTAAAAATAGTAAATCTAGCCAACTTTGCAAACCTACAGCATTTGGGTTCTGAAAACTTTGCGGAATCAGAATCTGGCAAATGCTATATAAAAAGGCAAAACCCCAAGCGATTAAGGTAAACACCGCTGCAGCAGCAAACAGCTCATCTTTAGTTAAATAACGATCATGGAACATATAACGCAATAAGCCATAGGCTGCACTAAAATAGGCTGCAGCTTCACAAGCATGACTCATCACCAGAATAAGAGGATGCCGCACACCTAGTAAAATAAAGAATGAAAAGAATAAAGCCGCATACACAAAACTTAGACCCAAAACACTCAACATTGGCGTTTGTCGAATCACTTTAGCAATGAGCAGCAACACCAATACCCCCACCATCCAAGTGATGACTTTGTAGGGCATGTTGTGATGTGAAAAGAGTGAAAGTAGCAAAATCACAAACTGCAAAAACAACAGCCATGCCGAAGGCAAGACCTGAAACCTTTTCCAGACATTGTCTAATATGTACATATATCTGCTACCTATTCTTTTTATATTGCATCCAACATAGCAGCTTATTTAGTCATGTAATGCAATCACTCTGTATCAAAATTGCATATCTCAATAACCGTATCCATAAATGCTCAAGATATTGATCGGTATGCTTACCCAAGCCAACAGGCAGACATAAAAAAAGTCCCATGACTGGGACTTTTTTTCAGGGGTTTCAGACCTTAGTGGTCAGATGCACCTGAGATACCAATACCAGTTTGTGAGCGTACGAACTGTGCATCAAATGCTTTACGTTCAGCTTGTGCTTGCGCAGAGTTGTCAGTGATAGAGAACAACCAGCAGCAGAAGAATGAAAGTGGCATTGCAAAGATCGCAGGACCGTTAAATGGGTTGATTGGTGTGTCAGAAATTTGAAGCGTATCTACCCAAACTGCTTTAGACAATACAATCAAGGTTACTGCTGAAGCTAAGCCTGCTACACCACCAATCACTGCACCGCGAGTCGTTAAGCCTCTCCAGAACATAGACAATACAAGTACTGGGAAGTTTGCACATGCTGCTACAGAGAATGCTAAACCTACCATGAACGCAACGTTTTGTTTCTCGAAAAGAATACCCAAGATCATTGCGAAGATTGCTAAGCCTAAAGTTGCAATTTTAGACATGCGAAGTTCAGATTCAGGTGTCGTTTGACCTTTCTTGAATACGTTAGCATACAAGTCGTGAGAGATTGCTGAAGCGCCAGACAATGTCAAACCAGCAACTACCGCAAGAATTGTTGCGAATGCTACTGCTGAAATGAAGCCCATGAACAAGTCACCGCCAACCGCATCAGCCAAGTGCACCGCAGCCATGTTGTTACCACCAACAAGTTCTAACTTGCCAGTAACTGCCATTTTCGCAACATCAAGGAATTGTGGGTTGTTTGATACATAAAGGATCGCACCAAAACCAATGATGAAGGTTAATAGGTAGAAGTAACCAATGAAACCGGTTGCTACAACTACTGATTTACGTGCTTCTTTCGCGTCTTTTACTGTGAAGAAACGCATCAAGATGTGTGGTAAACCTGCAGTACCGAACATTAACGCAAGACCAAGTGAGATTGCATCAATTGGGTTAGATGCTAATTTACCAGGACCCATAATGTTTGCAGCATCTGCCAAGCTCAAGTCATGTACTTTAGAGAAAACTTGGATCGATTGCTCAAACATGTTAGTGAAGCTGAAGCCCACACCTTTCATTACCATGAAGGCCATGAAAGTTGCACCTGAAAGTAACATCACCGCTTTGATGATCTGTACCCAAGTTGTTGCCAACATACCACCGAACATTACGTAAGCCATCATGAGTAGACCCACGATCACTACAGCAAGGTTGTAG
Organism: Acinetobacter sp. YH16051; assembly: GCF_013417135.1. NCBI lineage: Bacteria > Pseudomonadati > Pseudomonadota > Gammaproteobacteria > Moraxellales > Moraxellaceae > Acinetobacter > Acinetobacter sp. YH16051. The sequence goes on from NZ_VPEN01000009.1 coordinate 46,915, forward strand.
TTCAAACCGAAGAGAAGTTTGATTAACTGACCCGCACCTACCATTTGTGCAATCAGGTAGAATGCAACTACGACAAGCGAACTGAATGCTGCAAGGGTACGTACTGGCTTTTCAGATAAACGGAACGAGACCACGTCAGAAAGGTTATATTTCCCTAAGTTACGTAAACGTTCAGCAATCAAGAACAATACGATTGGCCAGCCCACCATGAAGCCCAGTGAGTATAGCAAGCCGTCAAAGCCTGACATAAACACCATTGCGGAAATACCCAGGAACGACGCTGCTGACATATAGTCACCTGCAATCGCGAGACCATTTTGGAAACCTGAAATACCACCACCTGCGGTATAGAAGTCCTTAGTGCTTGTGGTTTGCTTCGCTGCCCATTTAGTAATGAACAAAGTTGCGCCCACGAAAATCAAGAACATAATAATTGCAGGCCAGTTGGTTGGCTGCTGTTCTGCTGCACCTAAATCTGGTCCTGCAAATGCCATACCTGACATTAATACAGTAGACGCAGCCAGTGCTTTCAATGAATTCCATTTCATCTTAGTGCGTTCCTTTCTCATGTGTAATTGCTTCAACTTCACGCATCGCTTCTTCGTTCAATTGGTCAAGTTTGCCATTCGCAATTGATGAATAAACAGCACACAAAATGAAAGATAAAACGATAATGCTCAGACCTAATGGAATACCCCAAGTCGTCACACCGCCAGAAATTGAACTCAATAAGAATTCTTTGTTATAGCCCACTAAAAGCATGAAACCTACGTACACAAACAACATGATTGCTGTTAATGTCCAACTTAGGTTACTTTTTCTGCGAACCATTTCTTTGAATTTTGGGTTTTGTAGAATGCGTTCTACTTGTACCTCATCCATAACCTGCTCCTTCAAGCGCCCTGCCTTAGGCGCAAATTTTTAATTCGAATTATTTCGAACTTAAAATTAACAATGTTGGAGCCGATTTGCAATTTAGACTTTGGTCGCTAAAAAAATGATCAACCTCAGCGCAAAGGCAATGGAATAGGCTATCATAGCCCTATTGTCGATACTTTTAAGGCATCATGAACAGCTGGCTCATTATGGGGGTTTTAGCCCTCTATATCGCATTACTTTTTATCTGTGCTTTCTATGGGGAAAAACACGCCAGTCGTTTAAGCACGCGTGGGCGCATGCTCATGTTCAGCTTAACTTTAGGGGTGTACTGTTCATCATGGACTTTTTATGGTGCAACGGGCGCAGCCGTTCGTGAAGGGATCATTTTTTTACCCATTTATTTAGGGCCATTGCTGTTTGTCGCTGTTGGTTATGATATTTGGCGACGTTTAGGTCGAGTGCGACAACACCACGCCATTTCATCGATTGCTGACTTTGTTGCTGCACGTTACGGTAAAAGCGGGCCATTGGCATCACTGGTCACAATTTTGGCGGTGATTGCAATTATTCCCTATTTGGCTTTGCAATTACGCGCAATTGCGCTGAGTGCCGCAGTGATTTTGGATCAAAGCACCAATGTTGAAAGTACCACCAATGCGGTGTTATTCCTGACAGGTTTATTGGCTATTTTGGCGATGCTGTTTGGTACCCGACAAATTGCCAATACGGAGCAGCACGGCGGTTTAATGCTGGCAGTGGCCTTTGAATCGTTTGTGAAACTGTTTGCATTACTCGCAGTAGCATTCTTTTTTGTTTTTGAAGCACCCGGCAATATTCATCAAATTGCCAATGATGTTTCAATTACCTTCCATGAAGTACAGCTGTTTGGTGTGCCTGAAACCTTTTGGGTGCAAACCTTATTGGCGGCATTAGCGATTATTTGTTTGCCGCGTCAGTTTCACGTTGCTGTGGTCGAACTGCGCGATGAAAAACATATTCGGGGTGCGCGTCGCTGGTTTGCCGTTTATCTGATTTTAACCACCATCGCGATTGTTCCAATTGCCAGTTGGGCTTTGCACGCAGCTCCGCAATATTTAGCCATCCCAGATGTAGCGGTTTTGTCTTTGCCACTCAGTTATAACCAAGACTGGTTGACGCTGTTGGCGTTCTTGGGAGGATTCTCCGCCTCAACAGGTATGCTATTGGTATCTTCAGTAGCACTGTCGATCATGCTGAGTAATGACCTGATCATGCCTGCCTTGTGGCGCATGGGCATTTTCTCACGCCATGACAAGCGCTTGCCTTTGGTACTGAAATTCACCCGACGCATTTGTATTTTAGCGGTAATGCTACTCGGCTTCCTGTTCTTCAACTTCTTTAACGATATTGATCAACTTTCTGTGTTTGGCTTGTTGGCCTTTAGTGCAGTGGCGCAGTTCTCCCCTGCCCTGATTGGTGGTTTGTATTGGCGCGGTGGCAGTAAACAGGGCGTTTATGCAGGTTTAATTGTTGGTTTTGCGATGTGGGCCTATACCCTGCTGCTTCCGACCATTTTACGCAGCCTGCCAAGTCAGTTCAGCGACTTTACCCGTGAGTTTTTACTGCTTGGGCCTTTGGGCATCAACTGGTTACGCCCTGAAGCCTTGCTTGGCTTTGAATCTTTTGCCCCGCTCACACATGGGGTGGTTTGGGCGCTCGGTTTAAATATTTTGTTATATGTTTGGGTGTCACGTATTTTCCGCCCAAGTGTGGCAGAACAGATTCAGGCCGAAAGTTTCTTTTATTATGAAACCAAGCCTTTGCCAACTCAGAACATGAGCAACGAGGTCAGCTATTCACATCAGGATGTAGCGCGTTTAAAAGTAGGCGATTTAATCACACTGGCAAAACGCATTACAGGCGAATCTCCAACCCGACAAGCCTTTGAGCAGTTTAGTCAGCAAAATAATGTGGTGCTGAATGAAAATGCCAATGCCAACGGCATGTGGTGGCGTTTTACCGAACAATATTTGGCAGGCACCATTGGTGCAGCATCTGCGCGTACTTTGCTCACCACTGCCATGGTCAATAACGGACTCGCTTTAGGGCAAGTTGCGAATATTCTTGACCAAGCCTCACAATGGCAACGCTTTAACCAAAACCTAATCATGACCATGATTGACCACATGACCCAAGGCGTGAGTGTGGTAGATGAAAATATGTGTTTGGTAGCATGGAATAATCAATATCTCAAACTATTTGATTATCCTAAAGATATTGTCTATGTCGGGTGCCCAATTGCCGATTTGATTCGCTATAACGCAGAACGTGGTGAATGTGGTCCGGGCTCAATTGAAGAACACGTGCGTAAACGTATTCACTGGATGAAAATGGGCAGTGCACACGAGTTTGAACGCATCCGTAAAGATGGTCGTGTAATTCAAATGCGTGGTAATCCAATTGAAGGCGGTGGTTTCGTGACCACCTTTGCCGATATTACCGCTTTCCGTGAAAACGAAGCCGTACTTGAAGCACGGGTACAAGATCGCACACAACAATTGGCCGATGCTTTGGCAGAACAGCAATTGGCACGTGAACAAGCCGACAAAGCCAATATGTCCAAAAGCCGCTTTATTGCCGCTGCCAGTCATGACTTATTACAGCCAATGCATGCAGCGCGCTTATTCAGTACGGCTTTAGAGCAAAGTATTCAGTCCGATGAAGACCGTAAAACCCTGCAACAACTGGATCGTGCCCTGCATGGTGCAGAAAGTATGCTCTCGGCCTTGTTGGATATTGCCCGTTTGGAAGGCGGTACGATTCAGCCGAAACGTCAGGCTTATCCACTGCATGACTTACTCAGCGATTTAAGCCTGCAATTTAAATCCATTGCGGCACAACGTGGCATTGAATTCCGTGTGCATGACGTACAGTTCTGGATTGATACCGACCCACAATGGATTCGTCGTATTATTCAAAACTTTGTCAGCAATGCGCTGCGCTATACCGCCAAAGGGCGTGTGGTCGTGGGCGTGTTACGTTCTGCAGAACATCCACAACATATTCGAATTGGGGTGTGGGATACAGGTCCGGGTATTGCCGAAGAACAACGTATTAAACTGTTTCAGGAATTTGAGCGTTGCGGACATACGTCGCCTTGGGGTGAGCAAGGTCTAGGTCTTGGGTTAGCGATTGTGCAGCGTATGACCAGTTTGCTGAACTACCCTGTGCATGTCTATTCGGAATTGGGCAAAGGCTCGTGCTTTATGATTGAAGTACCGATTGTCGAAGCTCCAAAAGTAGTGGCTGCACCTGTGCAAGTGGTGCCGTTGAAAACCAAAGCCTATAAAATTTTGTGTTTAGATAATGATGAAACCATTTTGGAAGGCATGGCGACCCTGCTGAGTAAATGGGGCTATCACGTATTTAAAGCCACCGAACCTGAACAAGCAATTGAGTTGATTCAACGTGAGCACATTCAAGTTTGGTTGGTCGATCAGCACTTAAATGACGATAAAATCGGTTTAGATTTTATTCTGGAACATCGTCAAGCCGATGTACCTGTGGCGTTAATTACTGCTGACTCTGATCCAGAACTACCGCAACGCTTAAAAGAACTCAACATCGTCTTGCTGAAAAAACCATTAAAACCAGCATCGCTACGTTCTTGGTTATCGGGTCTGAAAATTTCGGAGACTTGATTCACATACCTAACTTTGGCTAATTTGGGGCGCTCATCCCACAGAGATAAAGCTGAGATGAACGCACCGACCTTGTTACATTTTCTGGTTTGGTTACATTTGTTAGTCTGATGACCAAGCTTCACTTTACATAGCGAAATATGGCTACAATGAAAATCCAACACATTTGCTGTCAATATTGACAGCGATTGACCTGATGCAACACCCATTGACCAAACTTTTCAAAAACACTGCCTTTTGATGCGCTACAATTCACATTAAATATCATGGTCAGATTCGCTATGGCAAAGTCTGACAAGATCGTAAGCAAATACACCCAAACTTGCTTACAATTTCTTTAATTGCCGAGTTTGTAAAGGCTTTTCTGAGCACATTGCAATACATTAGACTTTAGTCTTATACATCTATTGACTATCTGCGCGCATAACTAAGTACAAGAAATGATCAGCGCATTCATCTTCAAGCCACATCCAAACAAATTTCCTGCCCTATTAAGCGTTGATCGACCTGTTTTCACGTTTTAGGAAGAATCTCATGAATACCGTGAACCATGAACAGCAGCTCGCAGAACAAACACAGCAGCTACAGCGTCAATATGGCGTAAATGCGCTATTGCCCGAAATTCACTGGGATCGTCTGTTTCAAAACAGCAAACTCAAAGCTCCTCATCTACAAGCGCTGAATACCCTGTATCAAACCGCAGTACCCTTAGCCCTACAAGTCTTTGAAGAACTCAATTTTGATGTATTTAGTCCTGCAGCGTATAAACCTCAAGGTTTAGGTCTGTTCGAGAAACTTGCAGATCAGGAACAACAATTACTCAGCCTTTTGGAGCAAGAAGCTCAAGGCCTAGATGAACCTACCCGCCAACATATTTGGAGTATATTATTGCGCGGTGGTGCCGTACTGGTCTTTAAAGCATGGTTGGGCAAAGTCAAAACCGATACAGCACAGCTCGACACCTCTCAATTTGATGAGCTGTCCGATTTACTGTTTATTAAAACCCCACCCTTTGAATTGGCAGAACGCTTGAATATTAATGCACATGCCCCTGCCGAACATATTTTTCTGTTATATGGCAATGACGTGTATTTAGACCGTTTTAACAGTCTCGAAACCGCAGCGCTATTTGTCGATTTAGGCGTCTATGATGCGGCTTTTTTAAGTCTAAGAGATGACCGTGTGGCTAAATACTTAATTGGGCAAGGCTATGTCAGCCAGCAACAAATTGATGAATTACAATGTGCCTTAAATCCTTTGAATTGTGCCGATTTAAATCCAAAACAGAACTATATTGCTTAGTGTGAGTTGAAGACTTAAATTCCAAGTAATCACATCGCAAACCCCATCCTATTCCAAATAAAAACAAGGCGTGCAATAACACGCCTTGTGGCTTATTTCATTAACAATACACGAATGAATTTTGCTTAAAACGTCACACGTTTATAATCACGATATTCAGGCTTCCAGAAATTAGCCTCAATTGCCTCTCGTAATGCCTCATCACTCATGACAGCTGCAACGCCTGCATCCATTGCTGCTTTTGCGACTCTAAATGCAATAAATTTAGACACCTGCTGAATTTCATTTAAATCAGGCAATAAATCTGCATTTGGATCCTGCAACAATGGTGAGCAGTCCGCCAGCGCATTACTGGATGCAATTAACATACTGTCTGTCACACGTGTTGCCCCTGCAGCGATTACCCCTAAGCCAATACCTGGGAAAATATACGAGTTATTGCATTGGGAAATATTATAAAGTTTGCCCTGATAGTTCACTGGCTCAAATGGGCTACCTGTTGCAATTAAGGCCTTGCCTTCAGTCCACTCCAAAATATCGGCAGGAAATGCTTCAACTTGTGAGGTTGGGTTTGACAATGGCAACACAATTGGACGCTCGCAATTGGCAGCCAAGGTTTTAATCACCTCTTCAGTAAATAAACCCGGTTGCCCCGAAACCCCAATCAATACCGTTGGCTTGGCGTTTTGAATGACGTCCAACAGAGAAATCACACCTTCAGGATTGCCCCAATGTGCAACACGGTCAGGACTTTGTGCCAATTTACGTTGGAAATCGAGCAAGTTTGGCTGATTGCTAGTGAATAAGCCAAAACGATCCACCATATACACACGAGCACGTGCTTCAGCATCGCTTAAGCCTTCCACCACCATTTGCGCCACAATTTGCTCGGCAATACCACATCCTGCAGAACCCGCGCCCAAAAAGGCAATGGTTTGATCTTTCAGCTGCTTGCCTGCCGCACGTGATGCAGCAATTAAACTGCCCACAGATACAGCAGCAGTGCCCTGAATATCATCATTAAAACAGCAAATCTGATCACGATATTTATTCAGCAAGGGCATGGCATTTTTCTGAGCAAAATCTTCAAACTGAATCAATGCCTTTGGCCAACGGCGTTTCACCGCATCAATCACCTGATCGACAAATTGATAGTATTCCTCACCACTAATACGTGGCTGATTCCAGCCCATATAGATCGGGTCATTCAACAATTGTGGGTTATTGGTGCCGACATCTAGGGTAATTGGCAAAGTATAGGCAGGACTAATACCGCCACAAGCGGTATATAAAGACAGTTTGCCAATTGGGATGCCCATGCCACCAATGCCCTGATCGCCCAGACCTAAAATACGTTCACCATCGGTAATCACAATCACTTTGACATTCTTTTTATTGATATTTTGCACAATATCGTCAATGTGGGCGCGGTCTGGATACGAAATAAAAATGCCACGATGACGGCGATAAATATCAGAAAAACGCTGACATGCCTCACCCACCGTTGGGGTGTAAATAATTGGCATCATTTCACTCAAATGCTGTTCAATCAGGTGATAAAACAGGGTTTCATTGGTGTCCTGAATGTTGCGCAAATAAATATGCTTGTTGATGGCATCACTAAAAGCAGAATATTGCTGATACGAACGCTGGCTTTGTTCTTCAATATTTTCAATTGCATGTGGAATTAAGCCATGCAAGTTAAAACGGGTGCGTTCTTCTTCTGAAAATGCAGAACCTTTATTTAATAAAGGCAATTCTAAAAGGCCGTTGCCCGCATAGGGAATATATAAAGGACGTTTCTGCTGCAAATTTGCGGTTGTCATTGTTCATCTCATTCTAATCGGTTGCTGATGGCGCATGGATTGAGATGCACCATCTGACATCTGACTAGCTTAGCCCGAATTGCAGCAAATAGGGCATTTAGAAGTTTGATAACCAAATCTGAATGATTTTTATTTCTGATAGCCCATGTTATATAGGCATCGAACCTAATTTATTTGGGTGGTTGCAGTGGCGTCATATCTACAATTAAGCCAGTGAACTTACGCACCAAAGGCAGCACACATAATACGACTGGAAAAGCAAACGCCCAAGAAATCATCCAGTTATGCAACCACAGGGTAAAAAATCCCTCAATCCAGCCCAAATTTCGGATCATATTAATCAACGAAATGATGCCACTCATCAAACATGATAAAAAGAAAGGCATTACCACCGTGGCCCATTTCATGGGTAATTTGGGTACATTGCCAAAAATCATTGCACGTTGTTTCATGCTCCAGCCTTTTCGCCTCACTGAATGCCGCATACTATGCCATGAATTGCTTGCTTAAAGGATGATTTTTCAGGCAATTTGTTCATGCTTAGCTACAATCTCTGAAATTCGATAAAGCATACAATTGCACTCCCCTAAAGCCCCTGAAATTTGCTATATTTAGCGTTTTTCTGCACATCTATTTTTCGACTAAATATGAATACGGCAATACAAGCAGCGCTCGATCATGCAGTGCAATCCCTTCAAGCTGAAGGTGTACTCCCATCTGACTGGAACAATACGAGTAATTTAACCCGTACCAAAGACCGTAGCCACGGTGATTTCGCATCAAATATTGCCATGATTGCCTCTAAAGCCGCAGGCATGAAGCCACGCGATTTAGCCGAAAAAATTCTTGCTGCTCTGCCTGAAGTTGCAGACATCAGCAAAGCAGAGATTGCAGGCCCTGGTTTTATTAACTTCTTTTTAAATGCCGACCAGCGTTTTAGTGTTTTAGATCAAATTCAAGCACAAAAACAACAATTTGGACGCAGCCAAATCAATGCAGAAAAACGCATTCAGGTCGAGTTCGTTTCTGCTAACCCAACCTCAAGCCTACACGTGGGTCATGGTCGTGGTGCTGCTTATGGTATGACAGTTGCCAATTTACTTGAAGCCACAGGTGCTAAAGTTGACCGTGAATACTATGTCAATGATGCTGGCCGTCAAATGGATATTTTGGCGACTTCAACTTACTTGCGTTATTTGGAACTGGCAGGTCAAACGCTGGTGTTCCCCAAAAATGCGTATCAGGGTGACTACGTTAAAGACATCGCACAAAGCATTTTAAAACAGGATGGTGAACGCCATGTACGCCCTGTTGCAGATGTATATAACAATGTGCCTGAAGATGTGCAATATGCGGCAGAACTCGATGCCGATGGCAACAAAGTGGTCTTGTCGGGCGACAAAGAAAAACACATTGATGGTTTGATTTTCAATTCACAAACGCTCTTGGGTGATGATTATCGCGTGTTCCATCAGGCTGCGCTGAATGCTATTTTGGCCGACATTAAAGATGACTTGGGCGAGTTTGGTGTCACCTTTAACCAATGGTTTAGCGAAGCGTCATTGACTGAAAAAATTGATGAAGCTCTGCAAACACTAGATCAACGTGGTTATCTATACGAACAAGACGGCAATATCTGGTTTAAATCGACCGCATTTGGCGATGAAAAAGACCGTGTGGTGAAACGCCGCAATGGTCAAACCACTTACTTTGCTTCAGACATTGCTTATCACCTGAATAAATTACAACGTGGCTACACAGACCTAATTGATATTTGGGGTTCAGATCACCACGGTTATATTTCACGTGTGAAAGCGGCCATTGATGCACTAGGCTACGACTCGAAAAAATTAACGGTACTGTTAGTGCAGTTCGTGAGCTTATGGCGTGGTGGTGAAATGGTACAAATGTCATCCCGTTCAGGTCAGTACGTGACCTTGCGTGATTTGCGTAAAGAAGTCGGCAACGATGCTGCACGTTTCTATTACGTCATGCGCAAATCTGAACAGCACATTGACTTTGACCTAGATTTGGCCGTTTCACAAAGTAAAGACAATGCGGTCTACTATATTCAATATGCTCATGCACGTATTTGTCGTATGCTCGAAAAAGCTGCTGCTACGCAATTGAATTTTAATGCGACAACTGCACGTCAGTTTGCCGCTAAACTTGAGCTAGATGCTGAAACTGAAATTTTAGCCAAACTGGCTGCGTATCCTGAAATTTTAGTACGTGCTGCCAACAGCCACGAACCGCATCAGGTAGGTAACTATTTGAAAGAATTAGCAGCATTGTTCCACGGTTGGTACAATGAGCATAAAGTTCTGAATGATGATGCAGCCTTGACTCAAGCACGCTTATTGCTTTCAGTAAACGTACAACAAGTCTTGCGTAATGGTTTAGAATTATTAGGTGTCTCTGCACCAGAAACAATGTAAAAGCCAAATAAAAGCATAACAAGAGGAAGTCCACGTGTTTGGAAAAACGCAACGCGGTGTATCTGAACGACCGAATAAGCCCAAAAAACCACTAATTCCAACGTGGTTAGGCACACTCGTGGTGATTTTAATCGTGTTGTGTTTTGCTGTAGCCTTAATGCTATGGAAACCGTGGGCACCTGTACAGCCTAAAGGGCAAATCAATTCTGAGCATTATCAGGAAGATACCAACAAAGACTATCGTTTTTATGATTTGCTGCCACAGCAACAGGTTACCCCAATTCCTGAGCAAGCGGTGCCTGAAACACAGCAACAGAATACCGTAGTCATTGTTGAAGCGCCTGCTGCTGTAGAGGCGCCAGCGGCCAGCGAAGCCAATGTTGGTCTGACAGAAATGCCTGCCCCTGTGGTACAAGCCAGCTATATTCTACAAGTGCGTAGCTATACCGACCCAGATGCTGCAGATGCACGTCGTGCCGAAATTATTTTGAATGGTTTATCGGCAGATGTAGTGAAAAGTGTAGAAGGTGGTGAAACTTGGTATCGGGTGATTTCAGGCCCTTATGATTCAGCCGATGCTGCAGTGATTGCTCAGCAAACTTTGCAGCATAGTGGAATTGATTCAATTGTCGTGAAACGCTAAGCCTCATTGTTATCAATCGACCAAAATCAATTAAAAAAAGATGCCTCTGCATCTTTTTTTAGGTCTATAGAACGATGTACTCACAAAAATCATCGCTAGATTTGCATTAACTGCTGCTCACGTTCGCGTGCACGCTGAAATGCAGGACGCTGTTCCACGCGTGCCAAATAAGCCGCAATCTGTGGATAATGATGCCCGGTACGGCTTTGCAATGCTTGGAGCGGGAAACCCATTTGAATATCGGCAAAAGAAAAATCCCCTGCAAAATAATCATGTTTGCCCAAATAATCTTCTAAATAAGCAATATGATCTTTTAAACGAGGCTGAATAAACTCTGCTTTAACACCTGCAGTAATTTTTTGCGCCATTGGTCGAACTAACCATGGCACATGCTGCGGCACATTGGTTATCACCAATTGCATCACTAACAATGGCATTAGCGAGCCTTCGGCATAATGCATCCAGTATTGATATGCTTGCTGTGCTGAAGCCTGCTGCGGTTTAAACTGCCTTTGCGTATCATAATGCTGCTGCAAGTACTCCAAAATGACTGCAGATTCTGCAATGGTCTGCTCTGCATCCGTCAAAATTGGTGCTTTACCCAATGGGTGAATCAGCTTCAATTCATTGGGCGCACTTAAATTGGGCTGACGGTGGTAAAACTTGATTTCATAGTCCAAACCCAGCTCTTCGAGCGCCCACAAAATGCGGAAAGAGCGGGATTGATCAAGGTGGTGTAAAGTAATCATAAACGTCCTATTTTGTTTTTATTACATCTGTTTTAAGTGATTGTTATATCTTCTGTTTCACGCAACATTATAAAAAGGCATGTCCTGCATGCCTTTTTATAAGAGACGGATTCAACTCTAGGTTTAACCCAATTCAGTACGAATTTCCACACTGCGTAACAAGGTTTTCGTCACAGGTGTTTTTTGACAGATATTCAGTACTTTTTGCTGTAATTCTGCATCTAACGCTGCTTCAGTTTGCACACGGCGTTCAATCCACTCCTGCCCTTCCTGATTGGTAAAGAAGTCCGCCTCGACCTGAATTTTGCCAAAATCCAAACCCTTATGCTGTGCATACATACGCAAGGTAATCATGGTGCAAGCGACCAAACTGCTACATAACAGATCATAAGGTGCAGGACCTGCATCTTGACCACCTAACTTTTCAGGCTCATCTACCTTCCATTGGTGCTGACCACTTTGGATCTGACCTTGCCATGCCGTGTCTAAACTGCGTACCTGTGCTGTGCCAATCTTGGCCATAAGATGCTCCCTATAGATTGATATTCCATCATTTATTTTGATGCACGCATTTTTGCGGGGAAAGTCGGCGCTTCTAAACGTGGTCCATCGTAGTCTGGTATTGTGCCAAAACGAGGATCATGATTGACCCATTGCTCACGTGCAATGCTGAGTTCCTCTTGGGTACGACCGACGAGATTCCACCACAACAAAATTGGCGACTCAAAAGGTAAACCGCCCAATAGCAACAGACGCGCACCCGCATGTAAATCTAGCTGAATTTCGGTTAAGCCCGGTTCAAGCACCAGCATATTTTCATCGTTTAATTCATGCCCATGCACAGTGGCTGTGCCTTCCAGCATCATCAAACCATATTCAAATTTAGGATTCAGCGGCAAACGGGTTGTCGTGCTGGTTTCACTATAAATATCTACCCCTAGCAACTCACTATGTACTAATACTGGTGAAGTGGTATTTAAAAATTCACCAACTAAGATGGTAAATTCCACTCCATCTAGCAAAACCACAGGCAAGTCAGGGTAATGATCAAAACGTGGCGCCATATTGCGCTGATCATCAGGTAAAGCAATCCACAGTTGCGCTGTATGCATGTGTGTTTCGGTGTCGGGAGCAACTTCGGTATGTGAAATACCATAACCCGCGGTCATTAAATTAACCTGTTTGGGACGAATCAATTGCTTAGTACCCAAACTGTCGGTATGCATAATGCTGCCTTCAATCATCCAGGTGAATGTTTGCAAACCAATATGTGGATGCGGCCCGACATCTAAGCCTTCACCTTGTGGAAAATTAACAGGACCTGCGTGATCTAGAAAACACCATGCCCCAATCATGCGTTTATGCCGACTCGGTAAAGCACGTTTAATTAAAGTTCCCTGCCCAATTTCAGCACTACGCAGTGGAAATTCCTGTATAAATTGCTTGACGTACTTATCACAATCGTCTGAATTGGAAAGCTCGGTATAATTGCTGTTGCTCATCCTATACCTCTTATATTTCTGTAAATTCCTTGACTATTAAATATAGTAAATCACTAACGAAGAGCAAGATGAAATTTGTTGTTCTGATTTTTATGGTTCAAACTTGAACTACACCATAAAATATATGGCATAATTTTGACCAAAATTTAAAAAAAATAGAGAAAATACCCAAATTTAGGGAGGTTATTTTTTCTGCATTTTGCGCATAATCCTCACTATAAGTTGTCAATTTGAGTAAATATCGCTATGTCTGTAAAAGCTCGAATGGGGGAACAGACCCGTTCGAAGATTTTAAGCAATCAGGAAGCCTCAGAAAAACTTTTAAAAACAACTGAGTGTGATCTTGAAAACCGACAAGCAATTGAAAAAGCATTGCAGCACCCTGCTGCGCAACTCCCGCCGCAATTTGAAACACATTTTTATCAACACCAGAATTTACATCAGCGTCGTTATTTACGCCAAGTCAATTACATTGGGCAAATGACGTTCCTGCTGTATTTCTTTATCGATTATTTCATCATTCCAGATGTCACTACACTCTCGGCCACACTCCGTCTCAGTGCTGTTGTATTGGCGCTGATTGGCAATTATTTCTGCTTTAAATTGATCAAAGATATTCGCCTGCTAGATTTAATTTTACCAGTCAGCGCCACACTGTGCTGCGGTATTTGGTTCTATATCCTGTCGCAATCACAAAGCCCTTGGATTTCCACTTATGTGTATGCCTCGGTCATTTTTGTGGTGATGGCTAATCTGTGTATTCAGGTACGTTTCCGACCTGCTCTGTATAACTCATTGCTCATGAGTGTGCTGATTTTTTTAAGTGCCATCTCCTTAACAACCCTACAAGATGCACTCATTTTTATGGTGGTCTATATCCCCATGTGGCTACTCAGTTTGTATATTAGCTGGAGCAATACCCTCAATGCACGCCACCACTTTTTGCGCAGTTTGCTGGATGACTGGAATTTCCATACCCTACAAGCCTTAGCCCATACCGATGAACTGACCCAACTGAATAACCGTCGGCAATTTGTGCACATGGCGGAACATAAAATTCACGAATGGCCTAAATCGAATTCGATCTGTTTATTGATGTTGGATGTAGATTTCTTTAAACAAATTAATGATACCTATGGGCATGATATTGGAGATCGGGTGTTGCAAAATATTGCTGAAATTGCCCGTAAAGAAATGCGTCGTAAAGATATTTTGGCACGCTTTGGCGGTGAAGAGTTTATCGCTCTGCTTAGTGAAACCAGCTTAGATGAAGCACTGATGATTTCAGAACGCTTAAGACAAAAAATTGCTCAGCATGAAATGTGCATTGATAAAAAATGTTTTAATTTCACTGTCTCCATTGGAGTATCCAGTTTAAAACCACAACAAACCGACTTACAGACCCTAATTAAAGAAGCCGATTTGGCCTTATACCAAGCCAAACAAAGCGGACGAAATTGTGTCATCAGTTTTGATGTGGGGATGCCTGAGCCCCCTAAATCTACGGTAAAAAAAGAAATTAAATCTTGGATTGTTTAGCAGGCATAAAAAAGAGCACATGGAGTGCTCTTTTTTTATGTGCAAGAGGAAAGCTAGCTGCCGCAAGCATCTTGCACCCATTTTAAAAGCCGTGCTTTAAAATGGGCTCATGTCGTAAAACTGGCAAGCAGCAGTGCTGCTTGAAACCCCTAGCTGCCGCGCGCATAGCGCTTGGCGTAATTCAGGCACGAAGCAGTGCTTCGTGAAATCCCTGAATTACTCCCATTCAATGGTTGCAGGTGGTTTAGATGATACGTCATAAACCACACGTGAAACCTCTGCAATTTCATTCATGATGCGCGTTGAAATACGATCCACCAAGTCATACGGCAAGTGTGCGAAACGTGCGGTCATAAAGTCCACTGTTTCTACGGCACGTAGTGCGATTACCCATGCATAACGACGACCATCACCGACGACACCAACAGATTTTACAGGTTGGAATACTGCAAATGCTTGAGCTGTTTTGTCATACCAGCCACTTGCACGTAATTCCTGCATGAAAATATCATCAGCTAGACGTAAAATGTCTGCATATTCTTTTTTCACTTCACCCAAAATACGCACGCCCAAACCTGGACCTGGGAATGGATGGCGGTAAATCATGCTGTGTGGCAAGCCTAAAGTGGTGCCAAGCTTACGAACTTCATCTTTAAACAAGTCACGTAATGGTTCAACCAATTCAAAAGCTAAATCTTCTGGTAAACCGCCCACGTTGTGGTGTGATTTAATCACATGCGCTTTGCCTTGTTTGCTGGCTGCAGATTCAATCACGTCTGGGTAAATCGTACCTTGTGCCAAGAATTTCACGCCATCCAGCTTACGTGCTTCTTCGGCAAAAACTTCAATAAATTCACGACCAATGATTTTACGTTTTTTCTCTGGATCAACTTCACCAGCCAATGCACCTAAGAAACGCTGTTCAGCGTCGGCACGAATCACGCGAATCCCCATGTTTTCTGCAAACATTTGCATTACTTGATCGCCTTCGTTCAAGCGCAACAAACCATTGTCTACAAATACACACGTTAATTGATCGCCAATGGCACGGTGCAATAACGCAGCAACCACAGATGAATCGACACCACCAGACAAGCCAAGTAATACTTTCTCATTGCCAATTTGCTGACGTAATTGTTCTACACGCAAGTCGATAATGTGTTCTGGTGTCCACAAACCACGACATCCACAAATTTGATGTACGAAGTTAGACAGTAATTCTGCACCTTTAGCCGTGTGCGTTACTTCTGGGTGGAATTGAATACCATAGAAACGGCGTGTTTCATCAGAAATCATCGCCACTGGGCAGCTTGGTGTGCTAGCCGTAATTTGGAAGCCTTCTGGAATGCGTGCCACTTTATCGCCATGGCTCATCCAAACGTGCAATTGGTTTTCACGATCTTGCAAGTTACCAATCAGTTTGTCACGTACCAAAATATCGACTTCGGCATAACCGAATTCATGTACTGAACCCGCTTCAACTTTACCGCCCAGTTGTTCTGACATGGTTTGTAGGCCATAGCAGATACCCAGTACAGGTACGCCTAAGTTAAATACAATTTCAGGTGCGCGTGGACTACCCGCTTGGTGAACACTTTCAGGTCCACCCGATAAGATAATACCGTTTGGATTAAATGCACGAATGTCTTCTTCCGACATATCGTAGGCATACATTTCAGAATATACGCCCGCTTCACGAACACGACGTGCGATCAGCTGGCTATATTGCGAACCGAAATCCAGAATCAGGATACGATCTTCAGTAATTTGAGTATTGGTAGTCATGACAAACAACTATAGAAAGGCAAACGAATTAAGCGCGCTATTCTAGCATTTTTCCACGCCTTGCGCACACTATTCAGACAATCCTAAAAATGGCTATTTTTCTTCGTGATATTGCAGTGACCACATACTCTAAGTTTTAAAAGACTATGCATTTTCTATGGCATAAAAAAAGCAACCTTCTTGAAGATTGCTTAAATTGTTGAGCTGATGTGGAAATCAATGACTTACTTTTTTGCTTCCAAAAGATGGTCTAGACTTATTTTGCCTGCACCGTAAAGCATGATGTAGAAGAAACCGCCAGCCAAACCAATATTTTTCATAAAATTCAGCGCATCTTCTGGTGCAGCATGGAATAAAAATGCAGTTAAAAGACTAAAAACACCTAAACCCAAACCCACGACACGTGCTTGTAAACCGAATAGAATTGCCAAACCACCACCAAGTTCTAGCAAAATCACCAAAGGTAGCAATGAACCTGAAACACCCATAGCTTGCATATAGCCCACTGTTGCATCATAGCCTGCAATTTTTCCCCAACCAGATACAATAAATAAATACGCTAAAAAAGCACGTGCAAATAAACTTACAATGGCTTGCACACTTGCTTTTTCGACCACACTTTTTAACACAACATTTGGATTAAACATCAGATCACCTATATTTTTGATTCATTCTTGAAGACAAATACATCTTAGTTTTTTCAAAATTCAGGATAAATACGCATTTAAAAGACATGTTGTTGCATCTATGCAACGAAAAAGAACCGATGTGGCTGGTCTAGCATCCCTAAAATCACTGTGAAAATTATTTACCTTTTCATACTGACTTTCCGCCTGTGGACTGCTAGGATTTGAGCACACTTTCGCTTGTTTTTTCCCATGGAACTGATTGATTTTATATTACACGTCGATGAACATTTGCTCGAATTCATCACCCAATATGGGGTATGGATTTACGCTATTTTATTCCTGATTATTTTTGTAGAAACGGGCTTGGTGGTCATGCCGTTTTTACCTGGCGATAGTTTACTGTTCGCGGCAGGCGCATTGGCTGCATCGACAGGAGTGATGGATCCGTGGATTTTGGGTATTTTATTGTTTACTGCTGCGGTACTCGGTGACACCCTGAATTATCATATTGGTAAATATATTGGTCCACGGGTTTTTGAACTGGAATCACGTTTTATCAATAAAAAACATTTGATCGAAACCCAGAATTTTTTTGAGCGACACGGCGGAAAAACCATTATTTTTGCGCGTTTTGTGCCTTTTGCGCGTACCTTTGCGCCCTTCGTGGCGGGTGCAGGCAGCATGAATTATAAATACTTCCTGACCTATAACGTAATTGGCGCTTTTTGCTGGATCGCGTCGTTTATTACACTTGGTTATTTATTTGGCAATATGCCAATAGTGAAAGACAATTTCACCCATTTAATTTTCGGCATTATTATTTTAAGTGTCTTGCCTGGAGTGATTGGTTTTATTCGCCAAAAACTCAAGAAAAAACCTGCTTAAGTTGTGTAATTCTTTGGGCATGCCTGTTACAGCGCTGCCCTCATACATTCAAAACAGGTGAGATGATTGCTCAACTCACCAAAAGTCTCTAAATCTTTAGAAAAAACG
Source organism: Acinetobacter sp. YH16051 (assembly GCF_013417135.1). Taxonomy (NCBI): domain Bacteria; kingdom Pseudomonadati; phylum Pseudomonadota; class Gammaproteobacteria; order Moraxellales; family Moraxellaceae; genus Acinetobacter; species Acinetobacter sp. YH16051. The sequence goes on from NZ_VPEN01000009.1 coordinate 64,880, forward strand.
TGCCACCACAGGCAGCATACACACCACCAACAGCAAAGCCGAGCCTTTATATAACAGATCTGCCGTCACTTTATTGGTTTCTCGCGCCAAAACTGCTCGCCCAAAAGACATCCAAAATAACGCTGTTGGCAATAAAATCAGACCAAATAAGACATAGACCATAGCAAAGTTGGTCGGGTTATCCCACGTTTCTGTAGGAAAAATACCTGCAGCAAATAACAAGGCTTTTGGGTTTTTAAAAGTCGAAAAAAATAATTGTGCAGGGCGAATGGCAGAGTGTTTTTGACAATGTTGCTCTAAATGTGACTGCTTCCATAAATGAAAAGCCATCCAAAACACATAGCCTGCGCTTAAAACATGCAGTATATCAATTAAATAAGGCCAAATTGGCGCACTCAAATGAATGAATAACGCCCACAGACTAATGGCATACATATAACCAAAAAACTCTGCGGGAATCAGCAGACTGGTTTTGGCAATGCCTTGTTGGTGGGCTGAGCTTGCCAATAGCGCATTGGTCGGGCCAGGAATCATCAAGACCGCAATCATTGCTAGGACAAAGAGCCAACTTTCAATCATAAACACCAGAGCATGCAAATCAAAAATAGGAGCACACCTTATATGAAAGCCATTGAAAATGACAAGTTTTTCTATCTGGCAGGACTGACCCAAGGGTATAAATAGGACAGAAAATAAAGTTAAGTTTTTGTTTTTAAAATATTAGATTGAAATCAATCTTGAATTATCTTGCTACATTTTTTAAGCAATGGTGCTGCAAAAATGACAGCACCACGGACGAAATATTCGCAAAACCCTAAAATTTAAGATGTTGCAGGTTTGAGCTTAACAATAATCGGGCAAGCTTTAAATTTTGCTGCTTGCACAATGGCTTCTTGCTCACCTAAAAGACGTGCCAATTCTGTTCTTTTGGTATTGGATGACTGTCCCATATTGACTGAAACACTCGGTGCAACGCCCCAACCGCCACGGCTGCCCCAACCACCGCCTAAACCGATACCCACACCAACACCTGTACGTTTCGGTGCTTCAACACCGCTTTCAATATATTGCTGAATACGGTTATATTCGCTTTGTAATTGTTGGCAATTCAAAGCCTGATAATGTGTAGGCGACACATAGCTAGGTTTCACTGTGGTCGCACAAGCCCCTAGCAATAAACTACTTGCCGCGACAAGACCAATTGCAAATGTTTTCATGTCTACCTCTGTATCACGCTTGCTCAATTTCATTGAACAATGATTGATAGGCCTGCGTCAATTTATGATCTGTTGCCAAATGAATTAATGGCAAATTTTTATGATGTGATTCTTTCATCAACACCGAAGGCGGTAACATACTATTCAAAACAGGCAAACCTTCATCTTTGAGTTGCTGCACCACTTCACGCGGTAACTTGGCCTGTGCTTGATATTGATTCACCACAATGCCTTCAATTTGCAAGTTTGCATTGTGGTCATCCTGAGTTTCCAACACATTTTCAATCAAACTTTGCAAAGCACGTTTAGAAAAGACATCGCAGTCAAATGGAATGAGCACCCGATCTGCAGCAATTAATGCCGATAAGGTAAAAAAGTTAAATGCAGGCGGGGTATCAATAAACACGCGGTCATATTGATCGGACAATTGTTGCAAGGCATCGCGCAGCTTATAAATTTTATGTTTCGATTCAAGTGCATGTGCCAAGCCGCCCAATTGCGGACTTGCAGGAATCACATCCAAATTTTTAAATGGCGACTGATGCACATAGGCTTCTAAACCTTTGCTGCGGTTTTTTAAAATTGAGCCCAAAGCATTGCCCAATAAACCTTTGGATTGGTTTGCACCCAACACTTCTTCAAAATAATTTTCGATGTTGGGTTCGAGCGCAGGCTTGTCGGCAGAATAAGTGGCATCATCACCCAATAAGTACTGGCTGGAGTTGGCTTGCGGGTCAAGGTCAATCACCAATGTTTTTAAACCCTGATGCGCACTGATTGCAGCCAAATTGACGGTAATACTGGATTTTCCAACACCACCTTTCTGATTAAACACCACACGTGTGCGCATTGCCGCCCCTCTTTTCAATTTTTGTTGTGACATCACTTCAGTTTAACTGAGCTGTAAATATTCTTGCCGAATTATGTCTAACAATTCGCCAGTGCTCAAATATGCAGCCAATCTTTTGCCGATATTTACATACATTCAATGCCCGTGAGTTTGCGGCCACGAGCAATATCTACAATAAGACCTGCTGACTTAGCCAAAGCTTGGCTTTAACATCACTAAGCCTAAAATGGCAAAAAATGCGACTAAAGCTAAGCCCCAACCGACACGGCGTTGAATCAACAAAATACTGTCATCTTTTTTATACGCTTTGATTAAAGATGACAGCATCACCAAAAATAAAATAATTTTGGCATAAAACCATGTTTCGACTTGAAAGTCTTTTAAAAACAAAGCAATGACACCTGTCACCACAATCAGCGTCAGTGCCGAGTGTTGCAATGCCACAAAGACTGTCCACGCTTTAGGATTAGGCGAGTTATTTTGTGTGCCCTTAAACAAAGTCATGGCACGCACAAACAGCACCAAAAATAATAAAGCCGCTGCAGCAACGTGAATGGTATTCAGCATTCCTAAATTTTCCATTTATTTCATTCCATTACGATGTTTTTGGTGCGTGGGCGCATTCTGGGCTGCTGGTGTCTTGTCCCTGCCATTCAGATGCAACAAAGGCATGAATCGCCAGTGCATGAATTTTATTTGGCGCAAGTAAGTCACCTACAGCAGCATAAATTTTTTGATGACGTTGTACGGCGCGTAGCCCCTGAAAATCTTCACTCACCATCACCACTTTAAAATGCGACTCTTTACCCGGGAAATAACCGCCATGTCCTGCAGATTCGTTCACCACCTCTAAATGGCTTGGATTGAAAACGGCTAAGCGTTCTAGCAACTGTTGTTCTAAGCTCATGCTTGTATTTCCCCGAATGGTTTTAAAAGCTCTCTGAAGTATAACGTGTTCTGTGTGATTCGCAGCATCTTGTCGTGAGGATTCTTCGATTTACGATTCGCACCACTTTTCGTTATGAAATTTAGGCTGATGACTGCTGTTTTTTCTAAAAATGTTGTTTATTTATTCAGTCAGTACAACGATATGCAAAAAATGATTGACCCTATTTTTGCATCATGTATTATACACCGCATGCGGGAATAGCTCAGTTGGTAGAGCACAACCTTGCCAAGGTTGGGGTCGCGAGTTCGAGTCTCGTTTCCCGCTCCAGATTCTAAAAGCCTCAGTTGAATGACTGGGGCTTTTTTATTGTTGTTTTATTCAATATTTTACTTCATAAGAAATTTTTATACTTAAAAAAGTAAGTTTACAAAAGTGCTCTTTCAAAACTGTGAACAAAAAACCGTGTAGATGATGCTCCAAAGTATCAATCATACAAGATAAAAAAAACTCCAAAACAAAAGATAGTATTAGCTACTACTAAGTGGCTTATGTTAAACAAGATCAGCTTGCCTAGATCCTAAATATTGATGCCGCGGAGCCTGTTAATAATTTCTGTCATTGCTTCTTAATAAAAAAGCAACTAATATGCTTCTTATACCACCAAAAAGCAATAAATATGTCTACACTAAATAAGTCTTTACTACAGCAAGTCAAAAAAAGACGAACCCTATTGGGTTTAAAGCAAGTTGATATGCAATCACGTACAGGCATTTCAAGACAGCAGTACCAAAAACTGGAAAGTCAAGGCAATCCTCGATTAGATACCTTAGAAATTATTGCGGCAGGACTAAATGCTCAACTGATGCTCATCCCAGATGATAAGGTTCATTTGATTAGACAATTATTGAATGATGAAATTAAAGTCACTATTGAAGATCAAGATGACTTAATGTCTAACCCATGGAAAGGTCTTCTCGGAGGAGAGTAATTAACTATAACTAAAAATATAGACAAATATTTGCATAAGTGCTCATTTTGTCTATGTCGATTCAGTAGTGGCAAGGTGGGTATTTATTAGAGATTTAAATGATTATCTTTTGTATTTTAGGTGAGTGTCTTGGTATATTAGCATCCATATCTATTGATTATCCAATCCCTTAACCTAGGCATGACTTTGTGAAATTAACACGCATTCATCACTGTAAAAATTTGAATGTGCAAAAGTACAAACAGCTTGAGAAACAAGCTGTTTTACTTGGTCGTATTCGTAGCGAGGTGTGGGCTAAATATGGTGCTATTTCAGGTTTGAATATCAGTGACAGAGCTATTCGTGATGCGTGGATGAAAGAAAGTCGTGACTTTGGTGTTTCTGCAAATGCGTGGAAAGAAACGCTACGTGATTGCATAGGTGATATTAAAGCCTATCGAGAAGCATCAAAAGACAAAGTAAAGCAGGCGATCCGAAAACGCACCTCCTGTAATAATGAACAAAAAAGACTATACACCTTGCTTAAAAAAGATGAATGGATGACTGATAATTTCCTCCATCGTCAAATGCGTAATCACTTTAAGCATGGTGTTAATCACACACATAATCAAATTATTGTTCGTGCGGATATGTGTAAAACTTTTGAGTTAAATGGTCAATGTTGGCTTAAAGTGCCGAGTCTAGTCCCTCGACAAACCATTAAAATTCCACTAAACACCACTGTTGATTTTGCGCCACAAGGCACACTTAGAATCATTCTAAAAAACGGTAATGTTGAAGTTCACTCAACTTATGATGCAGTTGAAACACAGGATTGTGGTCAGGAAACCGTAGGTGTTGATAAAGGTTATTCAGAAGCCTTTGTGGATTCTGATGGTGAAGTATATGGCAATGGTTTAGGTAAATTGATCTCAAGTGAATCAGACTACCTAAATCAAAAGTACAAACGTAGAAATAAGCTCAGAGCGATTTCTAAAGCCAAACCGCACAAGAAACAGAAAATTGAGTTAAATAATCTAGGTCGAAAAAAACTAGATAAGCGACAAGATACTCAAAAAGCAAAGCTCAAAACATTAATATTTACAGCAACTCACAAGTTGGTTGATAAAGCCAAAGTGATTGTTGCGGAAGATTTAACATCCCCAATTCAAAGTAAACGCAACTATGGCAAAAACACCAATAGACGCTTAAATACATGGGCTAAAGGTTTGTTAGCTAATGCCCTAACTTCTATATCTCACCGTAGAGGTTCTACGGTGCATCTAGTCAATTCTGCATATACTTCGCAAAGTGATTCTTTCTTGCATGGCCTTTTAATAGGTACACGTAAGGGAGATCGTTTTCACCGTTTCAATGGGGAAGTTGTGCAAGCTGATTGGAATGCTGCGAGAAACGTGCTTGCAAGATTAAACGACAATGAGATAAGTCGTTATACGCCTTACAAAACTGTAAAGCGTATATTGCAAGAACGGACTGACCGCTACAAGTCGGAACTGACCGACTCAGGCTCTAGTTACACGCTTGGCAACAAGACATTAACAGAGTGCGAATTAGTCCTTGACTATGTTTGAATACATTTTAAGGAACAGGAACCATGAATACTGTTGCAGTCCTGAAATTAACATTACATCACGTTGTCGTTGGATACTTGGCAGGATTTCAGAGCGGAAAAAATATTCTGGTTTTCACAGATTCTTTTCACTTGGATCAGCAACGTCCGACCTTGAGCTTGCTTACTTCCCCTTTATATCCTCAAGCGGATAAGATTTTAGAAAAGACCTATGTTACACATCAGCGCTTACACCCCTTGCTATCAAATCTGCTACCAGAAGGTGCATTACGCGAACTCATAGCACAAAGCCTCAAAATACATATAGACAATGAATTTCAGTTATTGGCAGCTTTAGGTCATGACTTACCTGGGGCACTGATTGCAACCCCAGTAGATCCAGAAGAAATCCCAGATGGAATAAAATTTAAGCTTCAGATCTCGAATCCAGATCAGATATTAAAACAAGAGATTCGGACAAATAATAAGTTTTCCTTGGCTGGCGTCCAAATGAAGTTTTCCATGAAAGCCAAAGATGGGCGTTTTACATTAGCACAGGCAACGGAATCCAGCCTACTCGGTGATTGGATTGTCAAAACTCCTTCTACCAGACATGCTTTTGTTCCGCTGAATGAATACTCTATGATGATCCTTGCCAAAATGGTCGGAATAGATATCCCAGAGATTCGTTTGGTAGATATGGCACTCTTACAAGACCTTCCACCATTAAATCTACCCCAAGAGCAATATGCTTTTGCAATTAAGAGATTCGATAGGCAGAGTACTGCTAATACTACAGAGCTTATTCATATTGAAGATTTTGCTCAGATCTTTGGTTCATATCCACACCAGAAATACAGCACCACAAATTATGAGCAGATCGGTAAGATCATTTATCACTATTCAGATAACAAAATTTTTGATATTCAGCAATTTGCCAGCCGTTTACTCGTCAATATTTTACTCGCCAATGGAGATGCACACTTAAAGAACTGGAGTATGATTTATCACGATAAAACAACGCCAAGATTATCCCCTGCATACGATATATTGATGACAAGTGTATATATTGAAAATGAGCGTCATTTCGCCTTAAATCTTGCCAAAAATAAAGATTGGTATTTAGCTGAGATGAAACACTTTGAACAATGGGCTGAAAAAGTCGGTGTTCCATGGCGTGTTATTGAAAAACAACTTCACGCGATCATGGACAAAGCACGGTCAGTATGGCCAGTGCTATTACTAGACTTACCTATGATTCCTGCTCATAAAGAAAAATTAAGAGAACATTGGAAAAAATTGCATCCAGACTTTCAGATACTTACAGATGATTAGGGTAATCTGAAACCAAACTAAAATTTCTCAAACAAGTTCATCACGTCATTTTCCGTCAGTTTCGCTTCGCCTTCATGATCTGTACTTAGAATAGAGTGTGCCAGTTCTGCTTTATTTTGCTGTAAGGCAAGAATTTTTTCTTCTATGCTTTTATTGGTAATCAGCTTATAGACAAATACCGGCTTGTCCTGTCCAATCCGCCATGCACGATCTGAAGCTTGATCTTCAGCAGCAGGGTTCCACCATGGATCATAGTGAATGACCGTATCTGCGGCAGTTAGATTCAAACCGACCCCTCCTGCTTTCAGACTGATTAAAAATACCGGCACTTGTCCAGACTGAAACGCTGTAATGACTTCATCTCGCTTTTTGGTCTTTCCAGTCAGCTTCACATAGCCAATTTCTGCGTGATGGAACTGTTGTTCAATCAGTTCCAACATTGAGGTAAACTGAGAGAAGATAAGAATTTTTCGCCCCTCTTCCACCATTGGAACGACCATATCCATCAACTGTTCAAGTTTGGCAGAATGCGCCTGCCCAATTTTCACTGAATCCAGCTTTAGTAAGCTAGGATGGCAGCACACCTGACGTAGCTTCAGTAAGGCATCTAAAATTTGAATTTGACTACGTTTAAGGCCTTTTTCTGCCACAATTTTCTGAATGCTTGCCTGCATCGTGGCACGAACAGCCTCATATAACTTGGATTGCTGGTCATTCATATCAATATTGACTTCAATCGTGGTTTTTTCTGGCAACTCTTTGGCTACGTCAGTTTTCAAGCGACGTAAAATGAAGGGCTTAATCCGGTTGATCAACTTTTGTCTTAACTGCTCATCACCGCGCTTTTCAATCGGATGACGGTACTTTTTATTAAAAATTTCTTGTGAATATAAAAATCCTGGCATCAGGAAATAAAATAGTGCCCACAGCTCACCCAAATGATTTTCCATAGGTGTACCAGTTAGACATAGACGATGTCGCGCTGTTAATTGCCGTACTACCTGTGCAGCTTTGGCGCGCGGATTTTTGATATTCTGCGCCTCATCCAAAATGAGTTGATGATATTCATATTGCTTTAGTTGCTCTTCATCTCTCGCCAGAAGCGGATAGGTGGTTAACACAATATCATAGTGCGGAATCTGCTCAAAATACTGATGGCGATCGGGCCCCTGTAGCAGCAATACCTTGAGCTCTGGGGTAAATTTCTCCGCTTCTTTGAACCAGTTATGCATCAGCGATGTGGGTGCAACAATTAAGGCGGGACTATCCTGCAAATATCCAGCCTGCTTTTCCATGAGTAAATGGGCTAAAGTTTGTGCTGTTTTCCCCAAGCCCATATCATCTGCCAGAATCCCGCCATGCTGGGTTTCCCTTAAAAACTGTAACCAGCCTAAGCCCTGCTGCTGGTATAGACGCAACTCCCCCTGAAAACCTTGTGGTGTTGGCAGTTGTTGCTGATAGCCTTGTTTGAATTTATGTACAAATTTCTGCAGGCGATCACTGACCTGCCATGTCATCCCAAGATTATGCTGCAATTCTAATAATTGACTCGCATCATAGCGATCAATACTGCGCTCTTCTTGCTGTAAAATGCTCTGCAGATGCAATAATACCGGCTTAATATCCCTAGCGGATAGCGCCAAATCAGGTTGATCAACTGCAGTTTTCACGGTGAAAATTTGACTGTCATGCAGATGAATAAAAGTCCGCGGATCAAGTAAATCAGGATTTACTCGCACCAAAGCTACGAGCGCATCAAGTAAATTATAAGAATTGCCTGCACTGTCTTGAACCGTCGCCCCGATATTGAACCAGTCCTGCTGGCCTTCAGATTCAGTGATAGAAATATTTAAATTTTCAACATATTGCAGGTTAAAGGGGCTGTTTTCCAGATGCTCTATCTGCCAGCCCATCAACTCAATTTGATTGATGGGCATCAGCTGTTTGATCCAGTCTCCATAGAAAGCAAAAACCATAGAATCGAGACGTTGTTTATCCAGTTTTAATTGATGGTCATAACTAAGATCTTTCACCCACTTCAGTGATTCGACCAATAGCTGTAAACGTTGGATTGACTGTTGTTCCTGAACTAAGTCCCGAAGCTGTCGTACCATTTTGTCATGCTGCTCACCAATGAAACTGTCACCTGATGTACCTGCTTTAATTCGCCCGCCTGCATAGGAGAATTCAATTTCAGCACAAACAGACTCTTCCCATTTCCAATCAAATTTATCTAAAACACCGAAGCGTAAAATTGGCTGGGGACTACCCTCAAGGACATCAATATGCTGAATAGACTCGGGCTGAGGCAGATTTTTCACGTCTGAATATTGATGAGTCAGTTTCTCAAACTCTGGCAAGAGCATAGATGGAAGATCAGGCATCTGTAAAAAATGGTACAGAAGATTTGCCGTATATTCACCATATAACTGGCCCACCGTGTTCTGTTGAATATCCACATAACACGGTGGCTGGCTAGCGAGAATTTGGATATGTGGATTTGATTTTAAATCGAGTCGAATATCACCATTGACCAATTCAATATTTAAATGCTCTGTCTGTTTGTTTACACCTTGTTGCCAGATCAGTTCGATGTGATAGCCTTGTTCTGACCATTGAAGTGCAGTATGGCTCTTTTTTTGCCAGTACACATCGCCACTTTGAATAAAAGATTTGAAATGCTCCAATAAAATTCCGGAGATATCAAGATTGCTTTGATAAAAACGTTCGTCACTGTTTATTTTGGCATAATAATAAATCTGGTTAAATAATTGTCGTTTTTGTTCAGGTAAAGTCAGATGCTTTCTGGTGATATTTTCATATTGGGTATAATAACTTTCCCCCGCAATTGAGCCGTTTTTATTGCGTCTGGCCTTCTGAACATCAACTGTCAATTTCTTTAAGCTGACAGACTGATCTAACAGGTAAATTAAATAATTGTTTGTTTTGACAGATTGCTCTGGTTCAGTCTGTTGTAAATACCGTTTAAAATCATTCAACCAGCGCTGTGCCTGATCATCCCCCCGTAGGCGTTTTGCGATTCCCTGCGGGGATTGAGAGTCAGCATAACGCTGCTGAAATTCCTGGCGATATTCCTGAAAGAATAACCGCGCTAAAGCAGCAGCATGTTTACAGTTATATCCAACCGGACAAGTGCAGTCGTCATCGATTAAACGGTCTTTTTGGGGATTATAGGTAATTGCAGTATCGTAATAATCTGTCCCTTCAATTTGGGCATACATCGTAACCCCGTCTTTTTCCTCAAAGAACTCAATCGTTTCCCTATCAATGCGTTTAGCATAGCTAAGACTGCGCTGAAGAGTTGCTGTACTAAAGCGAGATAGAAAATTGATCAATGAGGACATAATTACCAGACACTAAAAATGTTTATACAATTATAACGGGCAAAGGTATCATTTCAGAATAGTAGCCGAACGGCCCAACCTGAGCATAACTTGGATTCACTCAAAAGGAATATTGTAAATAAAGACTACTTTTTGCATAAACATTCAAAGCCAAACCTCAATATGTCTACATCATCACAGCATGCATTTCCCACACATATTGACTGCGCATCAATTGCTTTAATTGTTTAAGGTCTTGATATTTTTCCAGTATCTCTTGCGCTCGAGCTAATTTTTGTTGAACATGTCGATAGTCTTGCTCATATTTTCGATACAAATCCTGCACTTTAATTTTACGGTTAGAATATAAAAACTGACTCCAATTAAAAGAGTAAATAATGTCATCCACTTGCATTTGCAAAGTTTCTAACTGTTCTTCTAAAAGCAGGTTATACGCTTTTAATTGTTGATTGGCGAAAGACAAATTATGCTGCTGACCCAACTGAATTTGCAAATTTAACAATGTCAATAAATCATTGGCTTCATAAGCCTGATTGGCTTGCTGCATCAATACGGTTTTTTCTTGTTTTTTCTGCTCATCTTGCTCACGATCTGGGTGAATCCACGCTGTAATTTTTAAGTAAATCGCTTTAATGGACTGATTTGCTAGTTTCTTGGCTTCTTCACGCTGTTGCTGTTTTTTTGCTGCTTTGGCTTTTTCACGGGCAATTTGCTGTTCGGCAAAAGCTTTTTGCGCACTACTCAACTGACTTAAAAAATCCAGCTCCTCTTGTTCTTGCATTTTTTGTTCAAATTTTTTTATAAAGTCATCTAAATCTAATGGATCATGCTGAAAATCAAAAAAATCTAGATCTAGGTCATATTCTTCACAAAGAAAATGCTTCAAACTTTCTAGCTTGAGCTGTGCCAAGCGCTCTTGTTCAGACTCATCATGTTCAAAACTATTTTGTTCACATTGTTCAACATTTTCGTCTTCTGACTCTGTTGCTGTTTTAGCTTCAGATCTTAAATCCACATCATCTGTGTCTAGCAATTCAATATGATGCCCATAACTGTTCAGCAATTCTGTTAAAAACTGAACTTGTTCGGTAGACATCTGCTGCGAATCCAAAAGTTGTAAACTGAGTTGCTCAATTTTTTGATCCAGCTTAGTTTGCTGGGCTGCCGTCACTTTTTGTTGTTTTTGCTGAAGCAATTGTTGAATTTGCTGAAATATAACTTCACGCAATTGCGCATAAGTCGGTAAAATTTCACGGCTGGCACGTGCCTGAATATCGGCTTGTGCGGTCTGCCATTCATTCAAACGTAGCTGTTCCTGCTCAATTTTTTGGCATAGTTTCTGAAATTTTTTCTGTGGCGCAGAAAGTTTCTGCTCTGGCTCTAAAGTACTTTTCTGTAATTCCATCTTCAATCATATCGAACACATAAGTCTGAGCCGTATTTTAACCAACTTCTTACTCAAGAAAAAACACCCTTGCCCATCACCACATCTTTTCTCATCCATAGTCTTTGACCTGAAACATCTTCAAGCAATTGATCTTCTATTCTGTACAGCACATTACACACAGTTCGATTATCATAGGCAGCAATACGATTTTTCCAAATATTTAGGACAATACATGAGCACATTAACCTGTTTTAAAGCCTATGACATTCGCGGAAAATTGGGCACAGAACTCAATGAAGAGATTGCCTATAAAATTGGTCGTGCTTACGGACAAATTTACCAACCTAAAACCGTTGTAATTGGCTGCGATATTCGCCTTAGCAGCGAAGGCTTAAAGCAGGCCACCATTCGTGGTTTAAATGATGCAGGGGTCAATGTGCTCGACTTGGGAATGACAGGCACAGAAGAAGTCTATTTCGCAGCCTTTCATTTAGACGTGCAAGGTGGCATTGAAGTAACTGCCAGCCATAACCCCATGGACTACAACGGCATGAAACTGGTACGTGAAAATGCACGTCCGATTAGTGCCGATACCGGCCTAAAAGACATTCAGGCTTTGGCAGAATCGGGCGAATTTACCCCAGTTGAGCACAAAGGTAGTACTCAAAGCTACAATATTTTGCCTGAATTTATTGAACATTTAATGACGTATATCGAGCCTAGCAAAATTCGCCCAATGAAACTGGTCATGAATGCAGGCAATGGCGCTGCAGGACATGTGGTCGATGCAATTGAGCAAAAATTCAAAGCCCTGAATATCCCCGTTGAATTGGTCAAAATTCACAATGATGCCGATGGCACCTTCCCCAATGGTATCCCCAACCCCATTTTAGTGGAAAACCGTGACAGTACCCGCAATACCGTATTAGAGCATCAAGCCGACATGGGCATTGCGTGGGATGGTGACTTTGACCGCTGTTTCTTGTTCGATGAAAAAGGCCAGTTTATTGAAGGCTATTATATTGTCGGCTTATTGGCACAGGCATTTTTACTCAAACAAGCAGGCGAGAAAATCGTGCATGACCCACGTTTAGTCTGGAATACCTTTGATGTGGTCGCTCAATATCAGGGTGAAGCGATTCAATCTAAATCTGGGCATGCCTTTATTAAAGATGTGATGCGTGAGCACAATGCCGTTTACGGCGGTGAAATGAGCGCACACCACTATTTCCGTGATTTCGCCTATTGTGACAGCGGCATGATTCCTTGGCTATTGGCGGTTTCGGTATTGTCTGAAACAGGACAATCGCTATCGAGTCTGGTCGAAGAAATGATTGCCAAATTCCCATGTTCGGGGGAAATTAACTTTAAAGTAGCCGATACTCAAGCCACCATCCAAAAAATCTTTGAGCATTATGCCAGCCAAAACCCAACAATTGACCAAACCGATGGCGTGAGTCTTGACTTTGGGGCATGGCGTTTGAATGTGCGTGCTTCAAATACTGAGCCATTATTACGCTTAAATATTGAAAGCCGTCGTGATCAAAACCCACGCCCGATGCAGGACTATGTGGATGAGTTGACGCAACTCATTCAAGCTTAATCTAAAAAATCAAAGCAATATAAAAATGGGATTCAAAACTGATTCCCATTTTTATGCTCTAAACCTCGTGGCTAAGTGTATAGCTAGAATCACTCATCTTGACGATAACCATTCGGATTCTGCTTTTGCCAGTTCCAGCTATCGGCCAACATATCCTCTAAAGCATATTGTGGTGTCCAGCCCAGTTCTTGCACGGCACGACTGTTATCTGCAAAAGACGTAGCCACATCACCTTCACGACGTGGTGCAAACTCAAATGGAATCTGCACACCATTGACCTGTTCAAAAGTATTTTTTACTTGCAGCACCGAAATCCCATTGCCTGTACCAATATTCCAAGCACGGCAACCCTGTGCAGTCAAACGGTTATTCAAAGCACATAAATGCGCATTAGCCAAATCGACCACATGAATATAATCGCGCACACCAGTACCATCTGGTGTGGCATAATCCTGCCCAAAAATTGACAGTTTTTCACGACGTCCCACCGCCACTTGGGTGACATAAGGCATTAAATTATTTGGAATACCTTGTGGGTCTTCGCCAATGCAGCCACTTTTATGTGCCCCCACAGGGTTAAAATAACGCAATAGCGCAATCGACCAACGTGCATCGGCAAGGGCTGCTTTTTGTAAAAGCTGTTCCACAATCAGTTTGGTATAGCCATAGTTATTGCTTGGCATGCCCGTTGGCATCTCTTCATTCAACGGCGAAATATTGGATTCGTCATATACTGTAGCCGATGAACTAAACACCAGTTTAAACACATGCGCGCGTTGCATCGCCTGGATCAAGCTAATTGAACCCGCAATATTGTTGTCAAAATAGCTCAGTGGAATTTGTTGGCTTTCTCCCACTGCTTTGAGTCCTGCAAAATGAATCACTGCATCAATTTGATGTGCAGCAAACACAGCATCCAAAGTAGCAGCATCACGAATATCACCCTGAATAAACTGCAAGGTTTTGCCCGTCAGTTGCTGCACCCGCGCCAATGACTCTGCCGAGCTATTAGATAAATTATCTAGCACCACCACGCTGTGCCCTGCATTCAGCAACTCAACACAGGTATGTGAACCAATATAGCCCGCACCGCCTGTTACTAATACATTAGCCATCTATTTTTCCTAATAAAATTTTTAATAAACCTTGAGTCGATGCATCGAGTGCCGATAAATCCTGTTGCTGCCCATTTAAAATAGGCAAAAGCTGATTGGCAATTTCTTTGCCTTTTTCTACGCCCCATTGGTCAAAGGGATTGATATTCCACAGCACCGATTGTACAAAGACTTTGTGTTCATACAAAGCAATCAACATGCCCAAACTATACGGATTGAGTTCTTGCAATAAAATACTGCTACTTGGCTGATTACCACTGTACTGCTTATACGCCGCTAAGCCATCTAATTCCTGCTGATCTAGAGCCTGATTACCAAAGGCCAAAAGCCGCGACTGTGCCAAGCAGTTGGACAAGGCCAAATGATGCTGCTCCACCAAAGCCTCAGCATTTTCCGCATAGGTAAATTGATTGGCATTATAACGCTGCACAGGGGCAATAAAATCACAGCTGACCGCATGCGTCCCTTGATGCAACAATTGATAGAATGCATGCTGGGCATTCGGCCCGACCTCACCCCAAACAATCGGGCAAGTATCGACGCTCACCGCCTCGCCATTACGCTGAATTGACTTGCCATTCGATTCCATTTCTAATTGCTGTAAATACGAAGCGAAGTATTTTAAACGTCCATCATAAGGCAAGACCGCATGAGTCTGAATATTCAGGAAATTATTATTCCACACCCCCAGCAAACCCATCAGCACTGGGATGTTCTGATCAAATGCAGCATTTTGAAAATGCTGATCAACCGCATGTGCACCTGCTAAAAACCGCTGAAAACCCGCAACGCCAATGGTCAGGGCAATCGGTAAGCCAATACACGACCATAACGAATAGCGACCACCGACCCAATCCCAAAGCAAGAGCTGATTTTCAGGGCAAATGCCCCAAGCAGTCATTTTATCGGCTTTGGTGGATACCCCAATAAAGTGATGTTTCAGAATTTGCGCATGTGTACCCAAAGCCTTTTCTAGCCATTGTTTCACCGTTTGCGCATTGGATAAGGTATCAATCGTACCAAAAGACTTGGACGAAATAATAAACAAGGTCGTTTCAGGACGTAGACGATGCAGCAATTCGGATAGCTGACTGCCATCCATAGTGGATACAAAATGTACATTCAGTGGTTTTTCAGTTGCCACTTTAAAATCAGATAAGGCTTGGGTCACCATCAACGGGCCTAAATCTGAGCCACCCACACCAATATTGACCACATCCTGAATCACTTCACCCGTGGCACCACGGTATTGGCCTGCATGAATTTTTTCCACCAAGGCATACATACGCTCAAGCTGGGTATGCACTTGCTCAGTCAATGCAGCGTAGGCATCGGTCTGTTCGGAAGCGCTTGCTGCTGTGCTGGTCGCAGGCAAACGCAAGGCCCAATGCATCGCATCGCGCTGTTCGGTATAGTTGATTTTCTCTGAGCCTGTTGCCGTTGAAAATAAACGTTGAATCCACTCAGCAAGCTGACTCTGCTGTGCAAACTGAACCAGGGTCTGCAACACCTTGGCGTCAATCCGATGCTTGCTATAGTCAAACAGCACACTGTCCAAAGCCACCGAGAAACGCTGAAAACGCTGTGGATCTTGAGCAAACAGCTGATTTAAATGCAGATGCTGAAACTGTTGCTGCAATTGTTGTAACTGCGGCAAAGCATTGTCATTTGGGGAGATCGAACTTTGCGTCTGTGGCATTGTGCTACGAATCATTAGCGACCGACTCCCATATAAGCAAAACCTTGTGCCTTCACAAATTCAGGATCATAAATATTGCGACCATCCAAAATCAGTGGATGCTGCATCTGCTGCAACAAAGTTGGATAAGCCAAACTCCAGTACTGTTTCCACGCGGTCAGCACACACAATGCTGATGCCCCCTCTACCGCTTGATATTGGTCTGTACATAAAATCAGATCATCACGCTGACCATACTGTGCCACAATTTCAGGCAATGCTTGTGGGTCATGCAATTTGACCGTCACACCCTGCGCCCACAACGCAGGCAACATCACATGAATGGGAGAATGTTGCACCCGTGCAGTATTTTCTTTAAAAGCCGCGCCCCAAATCGCCACAGTTTTGCCGTTTAAATCGCCCTGATAATAATTCCACAACTTTCTAAACAAGAGTTCTTTTTGTTGTTCGTTAATGTCCCAGACCTGCGCCAACAGCTGACTTTTCACCCCTGTGGTGGATACGGTACTGGCCAGAGTCTGAATATCATGACTAAAGTTTTCACCACCAAACCCCGCACCAGGGTACATATACGATGCACCAATACGGCTATCTGCCGCCATGCCTTGACGTACATGTTCAATATCAATCCCGAGTTTTTCTGCCACCACCGCCAAGTCATTGATATAACTGATACGGGTCGCCAACATGCCGGAAATACTCAGTTTGGTAAATTCTGCATCCAACACGGGCATAAACAGATATTGCTGCGCACGTGGGAATAAGGGGCGGAGTAATTCTTTGAGTTTGACTTGCGCACGTTCATTTTCACAACCCACCGTGAGTTGCTGTGCGCGGGTCATACTTTGAATGGCATTGCCCTCTTGAATCATGTCGGGCAAATACATCCAGTCATCTTGTGGCAAGATTTTTTGCAGGCGCTGTGTACCATTTAAACCCAAAGTCGAGGCATTGATCATCAATTTAGGGTGAATGATCGGACGTTGTTGCAATTGTCCCAAAACGGTTAAGGCGTGGGCTTCTTCAGTCGGATTCAAACTGAGTAGATAGACATCCACATCTAAAGGTAATGCAGCAAAATCACAATAGTGTAAAAAGCCCTTGCTGCATTGTTGTTGTAATAACAGGCTCAAGGCTTGGTCTTGAAAGCTGAGATGTTGCTGTTCGAGTGGATGGGCTGCGTCTTGAAAGATATCGCACCAATAGACTTGATGCCCACATTCTGCCAAAAGTGCAGACATCACGCCTGCATAGAGGGTTTTACCAAAGACTGCGACTTTCAAAATGTGTTCCTATGTATTGTTTGATGCTGTTTATTTCATGGGGTTACTCTCTTGATTCAAGAGAGATTAGGAAAGATTTTTACATTTCATCCTTTCCTACTGTTCCTCCCTTTTTAAAGGGAGGCTAGGAGGGATTTTCAACATTGAAAGTTTTCACCATATTTGGCTCTCCTTTTTTTAATCCCCCTCAATCCCCCTTTGAAAAGGGGGAGGTTCGCACAAGCAAGGGCTTTGTAATGGGATGTTCCTCCCTGAGCAAGAATTTAAGCACTGCTTTAAATTCTTGCTCAGGGAGGCTAGGAGAGATTTTCTAATCTTCCCCCCTTAATCACCTTTAAGATTCAATCTTTAACTCTTGAATCAAGGCTTTAAAATCATCGCCTAATTTTGGATGATCGAGCCCATAATGCAACACTGCTTTTAAGTAACCCAACTTGCTGCCACAGTCAAAAGTCTGACCTTGCATACGGTAAGCTTCCACCACACTATTTTGCTGCAACATGGCAATGGCATCGGTCAATTGAATTTCATTACCTGCCCCTTTAGGGGTGTTTTCGAGCAAAGTCATAATTTCTGCAGGCAGAACATAACGCCCCACCACCGATAAATTAGAAGGTGCAGTGCCTACTGCGGGTTTTTCGACAATGCCCTGCATCACGGTACTTTCACCTTCAGCAGGTACTGCGGCTACATCGACAATACCGTATTGATCAACCAGATGATCTGGTACTGCTTCAACCATAATCTGTGCAGCGTTGCTTTGCTCAAAACGCTGAATCATGCGTGCCAAGTCATTTTGTGCAGCATCATCTTTAACCAATACATCGGGTAACAGCACTGCAAAGGCGTCATTGCCCACTACAGATTTAGCACATAAAACCGCATGCCCTAAGCCTAAAGGTTGTGGCTGACGCACACTCACGACACTGACATGTGCAGGTAAAATTTCGGTAATCTCTTTGAGCAAATCCAGTTTTTGTTTTTGGGCTAAAGTGGTTTCTAACTCAAAGTTACGGTCAAAGTAGTTTTCAATGGAGGCTTTAGAGGAATGGGTCACCAAAATAATTTGCTCAATCCCTGCTGCAACTGCCTCTCGCACTACATATTCAATCGCAGGACGATCGACTACGGTCACCATTTCTTTGGGAATGGCTTTACTGGCTGGCAGAAAACGGGTGCCTAAACCTGCAACAGGTAAAATCGCCTTCTTAATCATATGTCTTAACCTGATCTCGATATTTTAATTTACTTTGACTTCTTTACCACGTTGATAGCCATCAACATAGTGTTCAAGCTGTGCTAAAGCCCAGTCAATATCACTTTGAATTGCGGTTAAGTCATGCATACGCTCAAACACCATCAGCAATTCATCCAACGGATACATTTTTTCATAAGAACGCAAAATACGACTGTGCTGGGTCACTTCGGTATTATCGGCATCAATCAACAATTCTTCGTAAAGTTTTTCGCCTGGGCGTAAGCCTGAATATTGAATTTCAATATCACCTTCCTGACTGCCTGTTTCTCGTACTTTTAAACCACTCAGTGCAATCATTTGACGTGCCAAGTCCTGAATGCGTACAGGTTCCCCCATATCCAGCAGGAATACATCACCCCCCTGACCTAAAGCACCCGCCTGAATCACCAATTGCGAGGCTTCTGGAATGGTCATAAAGTAACGGGTGACTTCAGGATGAGTCACGGTAATGGGCCCACCTTTGGCAATTTGCTGTTTAAACAACGGCACCACCGAACCCGATGAACCCAAAACATTCCCAAAACGGACAATGCTAATTTGGGTTTGGTCTTGCGCTTCTGCCATCGCCTGACAATACAATTCTGCCATACGTTTAGACGCCCCCATGACATTGGTTGGACGCACGGCTTTATCGGTAGAAATGAGTACAAAGGTTTCTACACCTGTTTTGACCGCTGCATTTAAGCTAAATGCCGTACCAATGGCGTTGTTTTTCAAACCTGCCAATGGGTTACATTCTACCAAGGGCACGTGTTTGTAAGCAGCCGCATGGTACACGGTTTGAACCCTATACTGTTCCATCACTCGCTCTAGTTTGGCCTGATCGAGCACTGAACCTAAAATCGGGATAATCGTGACATCGCTATTTAAGCGTAATTCTTTGTCAATGCTATACAACGCAAATTCGGTCAGTTCATAAATCACTAAAGCTTTGGGTTTATTTTTAACAATTTGGCGACACAGTTCAGAACCAATTGACCCCCCCGCGCCTGTGACCAAGACCATTTTGTCTTGAATATTTTTAGCCAGCAGTTCGGGTACTGGTGGCACAGGGTCACGCCCGAGCAAGTCAATAATATCGACTTCCTGAATATCCGATACGCGAATTTCACCATCGACCAGTTTGGTCAGTCCTGGAATTTCTGTAATTTTAATATGTGCAGGTTCTAAAAATGTGACGATCTCGCTTTTACGCATGCGTCCGACAGAAGGCAACGCAATCAAAATTTCATCAATATGCTTTTTCGGCATGACTTTTAATGCTGTTTCTGCATCATAGACTTTTAAACGGCCCAACTGTTGCCCAGTGAGTGACGGATTATCATCAATAAACAACACGGGTAAGTGTTCATCTGAACGATATAAAGCCGCCGCAATTTGCTGCCCTGCATTGCCTGCACCATAAATCGCCACACGTTTTTTTTGTACATCGGCTTGTAAATAAGAACGCACGATAAAGCGAATAAAGCCACGGCTAAACCAGACCCAAGCGAACATGAGAAAGCCGAACATAAGCGGAATAGAAGTGGGAATAAAGGCATCGGTAAAATATGCCAACGCATACAATCCTGCCACAGCCAAAGATGTTCCGAGCCCCAATTTGACCATAAACAGTTCGCTGTAGGTGCGCACAATAAAGCGATACACGCCAAAAATAAACAGCGATACAACGGCAATCACACTTGCCCATACCGAACCAAAAGCCAAGTTGGGCACCACTTCTGCGCCTAAATCAAACTGGCGGATGGCATAACATAGCCAAAGCAAGACAGGAAATACACAAAAGTCCAGCACCATTAAAAATGCAAGTTTGACTAAGCGGGGGGATTCTACAGCAGGTTCGATAATGGATTTCACGGAATGAGGCTTCTCAATTTTTTACTGAGGATGGTTTGGATGAGACATCTTAAAAAAACCCTCAGTTCACACTATTTTTATAAAAGTAAGATATATGACTTTGCAATATTTTACTCTATTTTCGGTTTAAAGATTAGGTAACTCTATCGCATGCAATAGTCTAGTGATGTAAATGCACCAACTAACCTGACGCAGCCCTTTATGCACTATGACAAGATGAAGATCACCTCTTTAGGGCTGCATCACAAGTATGACTTAGCCTGCCATCTTTTGTATCACCTGCTGAATCGCCGCAATAGTTTTTGTGATACTGTCATCGCTTAAGTTTGGATGGACCAAGAACATTAAACTGGTTTCGCCCAATTGCTGTGCATTTGCTAAACGCTGTGCAGGACGCCATGTTGTACCATCAAAGGCGTGTTCCAAATATACTTCTGAGCATGAGCCACTAAAACAAGGGACATTTTGGGCATTAATTTCCTGCATGATACGATCACGTGACCAACCTGCAGGTAACTGTTCGCTATTGACCTGCACATAGCACTTGTAGTTGGCATGTACATAGTCACTGTTTGGATAGTGCACAGTAAAATATGGACTGTCCTGAAACGCTGCTAAAATGCGCTGTGCATGCTCGGTACGTTTTTGTGTCCATTCTGGCATGCGCTGTAATTGTATACGTCCAATCACGGCTTGCATTTCCATCATGCGCCAGTTGGTGCCAAATGAGTCATGTAACCAACGAAAACCTGGCGGATGTTGTTTGTGATAAATGCTGTCGTAATTTTTACCATGGTCTTTGTACGACCACATTTTTTTCCATAGCTGTTCATCATTGGTGGTGACCATACCGCCTTCGCCACCTGTAGTCATAATTTTGTCCTGACAGAACGACCACGCACCAATATGTCCAATTGAACCTGCAGATTTGCCTTTGTACATCGCACCATGTGCCTGTGCACAGTCTTCAATCACATACAGACCCTTTTCTTTTGCCAGTTGCATAATCGGGTCCATATCACACATCCAGCCTGCCAAATGCACACAAATAATGGCTTTGGTGTTTGAGGTTAGTACTGCTTCAATAGTACGGGCAGAAATGTTTTGTGAATCAAGCTCCACATCGGCAAAAATTGGGTTGGCACCTGCGGTAACAATAGAGCTTGCCGACGCTAAAAAGGTGCGTGAAGTGACAATCACGTCATCACCAACGCCAATATTCAGGGCTTTGAGTGCAATATCTAAAGCGACAGTACCGTTGGTAAGTGCTACGGCATATTGCGTTTGCGTAAATTGGGCAAATTCTTTTTCAAATTCGCGGCATTCTTGCCCTGTCCAGTAGTTGACTTTGTTAGACAGTAAAACTTGAGATACGGCATCCGCCTCTTGTAGAGTAAAGCTTGGCCATGGTTCAAATGCTGTGTTTAGCATGTACTACTAATCCTAATGAGTTTTATTTCTATCCAACGATAAGAAGCTTCTAATTTCTTGCCAAGAATTTAAGCAATGGTCTGCTTGATATTCCGCAGCAATTGAAAAATTCTGTTTATGAATATTCTGACCTTGATCTTTCAAGCATATGGTGGTCCAGCCTAATAATTTTGCTGTTACAAAATCTTTTTTCAGATTATCACCTATATAAATATATTCTTCACACTGTAATTCGTTCATCACTTTCTCATAGTTGGCTATAGATGGCTTTTCTGAGCCAATTTCCTCAGAAATTACTATACTATTCAAAAGATTTGTTAATCCTAACGCTTGTAATTTATTACGTTGAGTTTTTGAACGCCCGTCAGTAATAACTGCATATTTATATTCCTTAGCAAAATAGGTTAATGTTTCTGCAACATCTTGGAATAGGGTAATATCCGGTTTATGAAAGCGATACCAATCTAAAAGCTCTTTTTTATCCAGTTGATATTTTTGGGAAATATTTTCAAAAACGTTTTCACCAGCCTGATATTCTGCCAACATTTTCGCGTACAACTGTTGTGGCTGAGTACTAATTTTTGCCGCAATAAAACGGTATGCGGATTGCAAATAACTTATTTCAGCATAAAGTGTATCATCTAAATCTAAAACTAAAGCTTTAATCTTGGTAGTCATTTACCAAAACCTCAGCATCATAACGCAGCATAAGTAAATTATCACACCATGCTGAAAATTCTTCAATATCCTGATTTAACAGATATTCTTGAATAACCCACTGACTATAATTAGCACCTGCTAAATAACTTAAAGGATAGCCACCACCAAAACGTGGGTTTATTTCAATCCCTAAAATTTTATCTTCAGTTTTATGCATAAATACCTGTATCGTTAAACAGCCACGCGCACCAGCTATATATTTTAACTTTTGATTAAATTCTCTGACAATAAAGTTCTTTTTTGTTACCCCTTTATTTACTTCACCTGCACGCACAAAAATACGCTTACGCGGTACTACACATTTTAAGTCTGAGGATTTATCGTAGTAACAGTCAACGGTAAATTCATCATAGTCGTCTGGTTTAATGTATTCCATAAACATAAGTTTTGGATCCACACGATGTTCCGGTTTAATATCTTCTGCACAATAGGCTGTAAAAATACCTTTACTCAAGCTTCCATCATATGGCTTTACAAAAACAGGAAACTTTAGACTCTCTAAGGTATATTGCTGCGGAATATCAATTCCTTTTTCTTCAAAAAAATGATTGATTTGACGTTTGTCGCGACATTGGTGTACCAACTCAGGATCACTTACCAATAAATGGATTCCTTGCTGCTTAAAATAAGCAATATTTTCACTTAAAACTAATAACTCTGTATCAATCGTTGGTACGATTAATTTAACTTGATGACTCAAGCAAAGGTGTAATAAATAATCAATATATTCAGGGCTTGTAACACGTGGTGCTTTAAAACTTTGGTCAGAAATATGACATGCAGGAGCTAGAATAGGATTTAAATCAGTAGTAAAAACCTGACCATTTTCAAAAATTTTTTTCAGTTCTGTTTGGAAAGAGCGTACCAATGAAACTCTTTGTCCTGCTGAGGTAATTAAAATATTCATTTATTTCTTCTCATTACCATTAAATTTTGGCATTGTTGCATCATTTTCCGCGTTAATATCATCTTTGGCGAGCACTTTTTTAACCGTTTTCAGCATAATTTTAAAATCTAACCAGATCGATTGATTTTCTACATACCACGTATCAAGTTTAAATTTTTCTTCCCAACTAATGGCATTACGTCCATTTACCTGTGCATGCCCTGTCATGCCTGGGCGGACTAAATGGCGTTTGGCTTGTTCTTGGTTATATAGCGGTAAGTATTCCATGAGTAGTGGGCGTGGCCCGACGATGCTCATATCGCCCTTAATGACATTCCAAAGTTCTGGCATTTCATCTAGACTACTAGAACGCAGCATTTTACCAAAAGGCGTTAATCGCTCACTGTCTGGTAGAGGGTTGCCTTGTGCATCTACAGCATCTTTCATACTGCGAAATTTAATCATTTCAAAAGGTTTGCCGTGTAAACCCGGGCGTACCTGACGAAATAAAACAGGCGAACCTAGATTTTTTTTCACTTTATGTGCCACATAAAAATACAATGGTGACAGTAAAATCAGGGCAATAGAAGCAATAATAATATCGAGGAGGCGTTTTAGCATTTATAGACCTAGAATATTCACTAAACGTTGATTTACTTTTTCTGCATCAAACTTTTCAACAGCTATTTTATAGCTTTCGACACCCATTACACAAATCTGTTCAGGATGTTCAATGAAATAAATCATTTTCTCAGCTAATGCTTCAGGATTCCATCGAGGGATAATAAAACCATTCACGCCGTCTACAACCGTTTCACGGCAACCTGGCACATCTGTCGTAATAATCGCACGCCCTATCGCCATAGCCTCTTGTGTACTTCTTGGCACTCCCTCACGATACG
Organism: Acinetobacter sp. YH16051; assembly: GCF_013417135.1. NCBI lineage: Bacteria > Pseudomonadati > Pseudomonadota > Gammaproteobacteria > Moraxellales > Moraxellaceae > Acinetobacter > Acinetobacter sp. YH16051. The sequence goes on from NZ_VPEN01000009.1 coordinate 89,214, forward strand.
ATGGCAATACAAATACATGACTGTCAGCAATCCAATCTTTGATATTACTAACATGACCAGAGTATTGAATAATATTAGAGGAAATTAAAGTATCCAAGTCTGTTTGTTGTAAAGCACCTAAATTATGATGATCTATTGCACCAAGCACTATAAACTCTGTCTCAGGATATATTTCCTTTACAAGTTTTGCTGCATGAACAAATTCATGTATCCCTTTTTCTTTCAATAAACGACCAATAAATAAAAATTTAAGGGGCAAACGAATTTTACTCAAGGGTTGATATGGATAGTCCTGTAAATTTAAGCCAATCCCACCTAAAACCTCTACACTTTTGACGCTTATAGCATGCTTTTCAAGTAAATCTTTTGGGTCATCAGGATTTAAAAAAATAAGCTGATCAAGTTGTGGTAATGCAATTTTATATAAAAAAATCTGTATCTTTTTTATGAGTTGAGTTTTTTTACTTAAACCTTCTGGTTGCTCCGTAAATGTATAGCCTAACCCTTCTAGCATACCAACAACACGCGGAGCTTTAGCTAATTTGGCTGCCAAAGTACCAAAAATGACAGGTTTAGAAAAATAAGAGAATACTAAGTCAGGATTAATTGCTTTAATTTTTTTTGAGAGTTGATATGTTGCAATTATATCTACAAGTGGGTTCAATCCCCCACGGTTCAATGTATATGTTATTGGTGTAGCACCCAACTTTTCTATTTTTTTTAGGTCTTCTGCCGTATATTCAGAAGTAAACGCATAAACTTGATGACCTTTTTTTAAGAATGTACGAATTAAATCTGCACGAAAGCCATAGAAGCTAGATGCGACTGTGCCAACAAGAATAATTTTTTTAGGCAGCATAAATTTTTAACCATTGCTTTGTAATTTCATCAAGATCGAAATTTTTTTTGACATAATCAAGTGCGTTTAAATTATTTTGGCTTATTATTTTTTCATCCATAGATATTGCTTTGCTAAGCTGTTCAGCAAGTAGCGTTGAGTTTTTGATAGGAGCTAATAAACCATACCCCCCCATCACTTCTTTTACCCCACCAGAATCGGTTGCAACAACAAATGTTTCACATGCCATAGCTTCTGCAACAACCAACCCAAAACCCTCATATGCAGAAGAAAGTACAAAAAAATCGGCAGCGGACATAAGGTCAGCAACATCATCTCTGCGACCTAGCAATTTCACATCTTCACTCAGCGCATAGCCTGCAATAGCTGCCTCAATTTCAGCACGCTCTTCACCTTCACCTGCGATTATTAATACAGGACAATGAATAAAAGTGCCTTGTTTCTCAATTAATAAATAAAATGCTTTTATTAAATTTAAATAATCTTTAGCTTTGTGAAACCTCCCTACCGCTAAAAACAACTTAGCATCAGAACAAATATCTAAATTTGATCTAATCGATTCATAAGCTTGGGGATTAAATTTAAATTTATCTAAATCAATACCATTATAAATGGTTCTAATGCCACCTTTAGGTACAGCACCAAGTAGCTCAAAGCTTTCACTAGCTGCAATACTGACATTTGTTGTTAAGTCAGCCTGATGATGGGTTAACTTATAAGCTAACATTCTGAGCCTACCACCTTCATTGTTACTGTGTGCAGTACAAATCAGTTTAGGGATTGGAGTAAATTTACGGGCAATTCTAGCAAAAATATTGGCATGTACCATGTGTGCATGCACAACATCTGGCTGAAAATCTTCAATCAATTTTTTATAGTTTTTATATGCACTGAAAATATCATATACAGTTTCTAACCCTATATATATAAGTTCTATATTTTGATTATTTGGGCTAACAATAACTGGTTTTTTAAAGTAAGCAATTTTAACACTATGACCCAGATTAAACATCCTAGCAGCTAAATCTACAACAACTTTTTCAGCCCCACCACCAGCGAGACCTGTAATTACATATAAAATTCTCATTAAAGCATCTCATCGATTTTTTAATATTAAAGTTTCAAAAAGAAAATATAAAACTTAAGATAAATTTTTAAATTTTCTCTAACTCATAAATCCACTTTGAAATAATAGATTTTTTAGAAAAACGCTTACTCTCTTCAAAAGCATTTAAACTCATTCTTTCCCTAACAACCTGATTAGATATTAGATAGTAAATTGCTTCCACATATTCATTTAACGCATTATCATTAACAAGTATTCCTGAATTAACACTTAAAATCTCAGAGGGACCAGTAAAAATATCAAAAGCAATTGCAGGCAAACCAAAACTTTGGGCTTCTATAAGAACCATCGGCAAACCCTCAAAATATGAAGACATACAAAAAAAGCTAGCTCCCGTATATTCTTGCTCAACATTTTCAGTAGTCATAAGACTGATATTAGGAACCTTATAATTTAAAATCATGGATTGAAGATTATTAATTTCCTCACCATAACCAATAATTTTTAGATTCCAATCCGAACATTCATATTTTTTTTGAAGTATAGCCCATATTTTAATTAACCTATCAAAACCCTTAACTTTAGTATATCTTCCTACAGATAAGATAGTTTTTGAAGAAGAATTATATGAGTTTTTTTGCAAAGAGTATTGATTGATATTATAAATATACGTTACCTTCGCATTTATTTTCAAATTAGAATACCACTCATCCTGATCTCTTTTTGTCAATAAAACTATCAAATCAGCATATTTAGCAGCCAAAAATCTTAGAAAAACTCTTACTTTTTTCCCATTATTATTTTTAAAATTAAAATGCTCCCAAACCACCAACTTAGTTCTATTTTTATTCAAAAACCAAGGTAAAAAAGAAAATAGCAATGAAATTGTTTCTACTGTTAGCAATATATCAAAGTCTTTCTTTAAAAGTTGATTAAGTTTAAAAAAAATTGAAATGTACTGTTTTTTATAATCACTTATATTTAAGCTAACAATATGAATATTACTACTTAATTTAAAGTTTTTATTCGAAAAGTGATCAAAAACAACTAGAGTAAGCTCGATATTTTTGGATTCAGATAAACCGTTGAGGAGGTTTATAGTAGATCTTTCAACTCCTCCCACCCCATTCAGACTACCGACAAAAAATAAAATTTTCATTTAAATCTCAAACTAAAAAACGAAATATATAATTTACAAAAAATCAAGTTGAATAAAACCATACCAACAAGGTCATTCAAGCTTGCTCTTGGATAAAACAAAATAAGTATTGTTATAGTAATAAATACCACATAAGAATAGATAGATTTATTATTAGAATATGCTTTTATTTCAATTCTACCAAAAAAATATCCAATATATGTGAATATCATTAAACTTAAAATAGGGCCAAAATTAACCAATAAGTCAACAATTGCTGTTGTGCCTACCCCATAATTCACTCCACTGTATAATGTTGCTATCACCGCAGAATCATAGGTTGATTGAGATAAATTTAAAAAACCCATTAAACCTGGCAGCGCTCTAAACAAACCGACTAAAAAGGTTGTACCGTACAGCGAAAAACCATTTTCCCATAACGAAAAAAGAATATTCCCAGAATAAAATGATCCAGCTAATTCTGCAGTAAAGGGAAATGAAAATTTCGTAAAGACATAACCATCACTAATATATAAACCTTGTTTATAAATATCAGCAAGACCATAAACCTTGAACAACAACCCGACTATGTTTAAAGCTAAAAAGCATAATATTACAAAAACAACGTTAATTTTCTTTTTATAAAAAAGAAAGTATGAAAAAATTATTGGCGATAAAATCATAATCGCATAAATTCTATTGTGTGAATTTAAAAAAACAAAACACGAAATAGCAACTAGTATCAAATAATAAAAATTCAGATTATATAAAAAATTTAACGAATTTCTCCCACTCACTCGAGAGTAATTAAACACCTTAAACGCCAAATAAATTGCTGAAAATTTTACTAAAAAACCATAGGAGGCAACACTAATGGAATTAATTTCAACCTCACCATGACTATAATCATTATTAAATGTCAAAAAAAAGACAAAAAAACTAATAAATATTAAAATCAATAAAGGATAAGTTTTTATTTTTATCTTACAATCACTCGAATCCAACATTATAGGTTTTGAATAGCTATACGTATGACCCAAAAGAAAAAAATTCAACATCAAAGAGCTAAAAGCAACTAATTTATTAATAACTGTAAAATCATAAACCAAATATAAACTTGGCTCTAATAGAACTCTGTTTCCATAAATTATTTCTAATGGAATTTGGAAAGATATAATCCAAGACATTAAAACAAAAAATACTATTATAGAAAATCCAAATCCTCGCATATAGGTACTTTGGCGACACTTCCAAGATAATAAAAAACTTAGAATAACACTTAATGCCGAAAAATTAACAATCAGAAAACTTACATCACCTTTTTCTGAGAAGAGGTAAATTAGTCCCTGCATAGTAACCAAAAAGATTTGAAATAAAAAAATAGAATTTTTATTCATATAAACTCAAATACCTAACAGACTCATGCGTAGTCACTCAGAAAAATGCACAAATACACCATAAAAATTAAAATAAAAATTTATTTTAATTTTTTAAAAACATATCCTAACATAAAATTAAAAAAATATATGAAAAATTCAACTCTCACCCTAAGTGAATACTTCCACAACAACTTAAATCCCGTATAATAATACTGACTATAAAGATACTCTATTATACGATTAAATAAGAAAATTTTATAATACTCAACCTCATCTTCACTATCATAATTATATAAATCGAAATGATAATAATGACATTTTTTCAAGTCTCTACTTAGATTAGTTCTATTTTCAGCATCAATCTTATAAATAGCGGTGATTCTCTGACTTTTAATTATCTTAAATTCTTTTGCCAGCCTAGCCCATAAATCCAAATCCTCCCCCCTATTAAAAAGCACATTAAATAAACCAGATTTTTCAAAACATTGTTTATGAATAACTATAATACTTGTCCAAATCAACTCCTCTTTTATTGCTTCCTTAAAATATTTTTTAATTTCGAAAATAATATCATCTCTTTGATGTTTAAACATCGCTCTTCCATCGGAGTATTGAAATGATGTTACAAAAATTTTTTCGGCAGGATATAAATCCATCATATTTACAATTTCCTGCAAATGATTAGCTTCCCATAGATCATCGCCATCTAAAAAAGCCACCCAATCATAACTGGCTTCTTTTATACCTCTATTTCTGGCAGCAGATACACCTTTATTTTCCTGATGGATTATCTTAATTCTTTTATCCTTTATTTTTTTTACAAGATTTACACTATTGTCTGTAGAACCGTCATTGATTACAACTATTTCAAAGTCTTTATAAGTTTGTTTTAAAACTGAAAGTAAAGTATTAACTATGCTTTGCTCTTTATTATACAAGGGTATAATTACCGAAAATTTTATGTCTAACACTTAAAACCTCTCAGCCCACTGTTTAAAAATTATAGTTAATTTTTTATTTATTACATCTTTATGTCTTTTCTCAATGCCTAAAAAATAAATTAAAAGCATAGTTATTAAAACCTGAGATATAGAAAGAGCAATAAAACTCAAAACACTACTGACCACAAAAAAATTATCTAAAAAATAGATAAACAAATAAACTACAAAAGAAGTTGAAGTCAAGCTAACCAACACCTTCTTAAAAAACAAATAAACATTAAAAGACTCCACTAAATTTTTTGCTATCCATAAATTCAAAAAACCAATCAAAACACCATTCAAAGCGAGAACAATATATGCATAATAATAATTATAACCCCAATTAAATAATATATATACTATAGGAACTGAGATAAGAATTAGACTACCTGTTAAAAAACTTATTTTCCTAACATTTCCTGTCGCATGAATTAGCATAATAATCGGATTAAAAACCACACCAATTAGACTAGTAATCAACATAAAAATAGTAATGACTGCTGCATACTCTGGTGGATTAACAAGCCATAACCTTAAAATATAATCTATATGACTTATAAATGGAACGCAAAACACCAACATAAGATAATATGCATACTTTGAAGAATATATTATTAATTCATTTGTTCTATTAAAATCATTTTCTGCATAACTTCGCATTAATTGCGGTTTTACAGCAATTAAGAGGTTACTAGAAAGGCTATGTAGAGCAGCTGAAACCTGATTACCAATCTGTATGCTAGCTACACCGACTAATCCAAAAAAGTTGTTCACTAATAATGTTATTCCATGTACTTTAAAAACAACAGAAAAATTCCCATACAAATCCCAACTTATAAAACTCATTATTTTATTTAAAAAATTCCTCTCTATACAAAATACTATTTTTGCTTCATCAAATTTTAGACTCACATAAACCACATAAAAAATTCTTACCAAGAAAACAATAAAACTAAAACCAACTGCATAATATAATAATCTATTATCACCAAAAAAAACCAAAACACTAGCTAATATTAATTTTAATCCAACATCGAATATAGAAATTAAAGCATATACTCCAAATTTCTCCTTAGTTATTAATAGTGCCTCAAATGGAATAGTTACAACTAAAAAAAATAAAGAGATAACTGAAAAATGAAAAATGAAAATCGCAATATTAGTTTTACCAGGTGGCAAGCTAACATACGAATTCAGCACCCAAATACCTACAACCTCAATCAACAATACCAAAAATAATGATATTACAATATGTAAAAAAACTGATGTCGAAAATATTTTTTTAAAATAAAGAACATCATACCCCACCATTTCTATATTAAAAAATCTATTAACTGCATTAGACAAAGCACTCTGCAAGAATGAGATTAATGCAATTACTCCAGCAACTGTTCCATATAAACCAAAATCCTCCACTCCCAAGTTTTTTAACAATACCCTTGTACTATATAAACTAATAAACAATGTAAATAGAAGTCTTATATACAGGATAATTGTATTATTTAAAATCAATTGATTTTTCGACATACTTATATTAACTTACAGTGATTACTTATATATTAGAATAGTGCTTTAAATACCACATTACACAAACCATTACCGACTAAAGAAAATAAACATAAGCACACACCTATTAATAGCCAAATACTTTTAGTAATCACTTACATTTTATGATGCTTACTCACTAAATGATCCATCCTTACTTTCATTGATCAACATACTATTTACAATCGAATATCTACTTCTTTAGTATCTAATACGTATTTTAAATCATATAAAACATATTTTTCTTTTGCCACTGCTTTAAATTCATCTATAGACATCTGTTTAAACTGATCATGCGCAACTGCCAAAACAATGGCATCATATTTACCGTACGCCAAACTAGAAACAGGGTCTATACCATATTCCTTTGCTGCCTCTAACGGATCCACCCACGGGTCATAAATATCTAAATCTAAATCATATTCTTTTAAAGCTTTAACCATATCTACAATTTTAGTATTGCGAATATCTGGACAGTTTTCTTTAAAACTCAAACCCATCACTAAAATTTTTGAACCCACCACTTGTATACGCTGCTTCACCATCTCTTTAATCAATTGTGTTGCAACGTATTCACCCATACGGTCATTTAAACGACGTGCCGCCAAAATGATTTCTGGATGCAGGCCTAAAGACTGTGCTTTATGGGTTAAATAATATGGGGCTACCCCTATACAGTGCCCACCGACTAAACCTGGACGAAAAGGTAAAAAATTCCACTTGGTTCCCGCCGCCTGCAAAACATCTTCAGTATCTATACCCAACTTATTAAAGATCACAGCCAACTCATTAATTAAAGCAATATTCACATCACGCTGGGTATTTTCAATGACCTTGGCGGCTTCAGCCACTTTTATACTCGGTGCTTTGTGCGTACCTGCAGTCACAATCAGTTGATAAACTGCATCAACAAAATCTGCCACCTCTGGGGTAGAACCCGAAGTCACTTTTAAAATATTGGTCACACGGTGCAGCTTATCGCCTGGGTTAATCCGTTCTGAGCTATAGCCTGCAAAAAAGTCCTGATTGAATTTTAAGCCCGACACTTGTTCTAAAACTGGAATACAGGCTTCTTCGGTAGCCCCGGGGTAAACGGTAGACTCATACACCACCACATCGCCTTTTTTAAGTACATTCCCAATACTGGTAGAGGCTTTAATGAGCGGGGTCAAATCGGGTTGTTTAAACTCATCAATGGGGGTTGGAACAGTCACAATAAAAAAATTGCAGCTGCGTAGGTCATCTAAATGAGCAGAATAAGTCAATTGTGTCGCTTGTTTAAGTTCTTCTGGCGACACTTCTAAAGTATGATCTTGTCCACTTTGTAATTCTTGTATGCGTTTTTGCTGAATATCAAAACCCACCACAGGCAACAGCTTACCGAATTCAACCGCTAGGGGTAACCCGACATAGCCTAAACCAATAATGGCAATTTTTAGGTCTGAAAGCTGTAGCATTTGAGCGCCTTTCAATTTATATCTATATTTTATGAAAAATTAATGAATCTTTCGGCAGGAATACTAACAGAAATTTATGAAATTTCTATTATGATTTGTGCTCAAATTACTTGAAAGAAGCATCAGTGTATAGTTTTTGTGAATATTCAACTTTTTAAATTTAGAGTAAATTCACAATTTGCGATTTTTATCATTTTATTCCCAAAGAATTTGACAGAATCTGCAAAATCATTACAAATTGCTATGTACCTATTTGACAAGTTCGGTAAAATGGCGGCAATTGATTTAAATATTTTAATAAATTAAAAATGGAATCTCGCGTGCGACACTTTCAACTGGCTGTTTTATTGGCATATGGCTTTGCCGTCACTGGCTGTGCTGTGACCTCTGGCTTACAAACCTATGACTTACCTACCCAAGGGGCGTATCAAACAGACCAAGGCGCCCAACTAACGGTCGTTCAGCTAACACAGGACAATTTACCTAGCCACTTGCTCAACAACATTCAGAGCACAAATTCTATCTATCATTTATTTAAGAATAAGCAACACATTTACCGTTTAACCGCAGGTGATGTACTTTCAATTCAGCTTTGGGCTTATCCCGAAATCACGCCACCTATCCAAGATATTAGTAATATCAAAGCGGCTGGCTATCCAATTGACCCAAATGGTAATGTATATTTACCTCTGCTTGGACAAGTCAAAGTTGCTGGCAAAACGCTGGCTGAAATCAACCAATATTTACGCTCACAATTTTCGCGCTATTTAAAACACCCAGATGTTGTTGTGCGGGTTCTTTCATACGAAGGACGCCGCTATTTTGTAAATGGTCAAGTTATGCGTAGCGGTCAGTACACATTAAATGACCAACCTATCAGTCTTTATACAGCTTTGGGACAAGCTGGTGGCGTAAATACTGAAACAGGTGATAACACCAATATTCAACTGATCCGACAAGGACAAACCTATCACTTAAATGCTGTAGAATTAGAAAAGCAAGGGTTGTCTTTGCACAACCTACTTATTCAACCCAATGACACAATTTTTGTAAATGCAAAACAAAATCAAAAGTTATACGTTATGGGTGAGTCAAATAAAAGCCAGGCACTTACTTTACGTGATCAAGGCATGACCTTAAGTGATGTATTGGGTGAAAGTGAAGGTGTTAACCCTTATTCTGCAAGTGCTGCACGTATTTTTGTGATGCGCACAGATTTAAGCACTAAAACCTCTACAATTTATCATTTGAACTTAAGCAGCTTAGGCAATTTGGCTTTAGCCAATCAATTTCAGATGCAAAAAAATGATATTGTATATATCGATGCAACGGGGCTTACACGCTGGCAACGTATCATGAATCAAATTGTGCCTTTCTCGAGTGCACTTTACACATTTGACCAGTTAGGTAAATAGCATGCAAATTCAAAATGTTTTAGTTGTATGCATTGGAAATATATGTCGTAGTCCAATGGCTGAATATTTTCTAAAAAACAATCATCCCAATTTAAATATTGAGTCTGCAGGTCTCTCTGCAATGTCTGGACATTCGGCAGATGCAAAAGCTATACACTGTATGGATCAGCTGAATATTGATATGCGTCCACACATTGCCAGACAAATTACTGCCGAAATGATTAAAAAATCCGATTTAATTTTAGTCATGAGTAATAATCAAAAAAAACATCTTGAGCAAACTTGGTCTTTTGCCAAAGGAAAGGTTTTTCGTTTGGGGCATTGGCAAAATCAAAATGTGCCCGATCCTTATCAACATGATCAAGCTTTTTTTGATGAAACTTGTCGCAACATTCAAAAATACGTTTCTGACTGGCAATCCCATTTTTAATTTTTAGCAGTTTTATTTCATGAATTCGAATAGCACACCTCAAGACGATACCATTGACTTAAAAGAATTATTCTTTTCTTTGCTATCGCAATGGAAGCTCATTGCTCTGTGTACACTCCTTAGCCTCGTTTTTGCTATCCTTTACTTAAAAGTAACACCAAATGTCTACTCAACGGATGCCATGATTCAGGTTGAAGATGGTAAAGGTGCTGGTGCCGCAGCTCTTTTAGGAGATTTAGGAAGCGCATTGCCTGGAGGAATGGGTGGAAAGTCAGCTGCAGATGCGGAAATTGAAATCTTAAACTCGCGCAAAGTGCTCGGACAAACCATACAAGACTTAAAACTAGATATTCGTATCACCGATGAACAAAATAGCTTGACGCATCGTTTGCTCAACACAGTTCAAAGTAAAGTTATCTATAAAAATAATGTTGTGACTTGGCAAGATAAAAAAAATGTATTTGTTATTCAATCTTTTGATGTGCCTAATTTTTATCTAGATAAAAAACTCACATTAAACTTTATCAATGGACAAGAGTTTAGCCTGTCTTATAAAAAAGATGTTGTATTTAAAGGAAAATTAAATGCGATCAATCAAAGCCTAGATCAGAAAGGTGTATGGAAAATTCAAATTTATGCGAAAAACCCTATATCGCATGATTTTTCAGTCACTAAATTATCTATGCCTTCAGCCGTACAATGGATAAAAAAAGATTACGGCGTAGCGGAAAGAGGTAAAAACTCTGGTGTGATTGGTCTTAACTACAATGGTGAAGATAAAGAACATATCACACAAGTACTTAACCACATCTTAAATATTTACCAAGCACAAAATATTGAACGCAAATCACTGGAATCGGCTCAAACATTGAGCTTCCTTGAAAAGCAACTGCCTGAGTTAAAACAACAACTCGAAGACTCTGAAATTAAATTTAACCGTTTCCGAGAACAATACAACACAATTGATGTAACACAAGAAGCGGAGTTAATGCTAAAGCAGAATGTTGAGCTGGAAAAATTAAAAATCCAACTACAACAGCAACAAGCAGAACTATCTTCAAAATATACGCCTGACCACCCATTAATGTCAGCAATTAACGCTCAACTTTCTGAAATTAACAAAAAAACTTCGGAAATGACTCAATCCATTAAGCGTTTACCTGAAACCCAGCGACTGTACTTACAACTGTACCGCGATGTTAAGGTAAATACTGAGTTATACACTGCGTTATTGAATAGCTATCAACAACTCAAAATTGCCAAAGCAGGTGAAATTGGTAATGTACGCATTATTGATACTGCAATTGAACCTGTAAAACCAATCAAACCTAAAAAGCTCATTACATTAGTACTTGCTATTTTTGTAGGTGGTTTTCTGGGCACATTGTTGGCCTTACTGCGTAATATGTTGCGTTCAGGTATTAAAGACTCGAATCAAATTGAAAATGAACTTGATTTACCTGTTTATGCCACTGTGCCACGTTCACCTGTGCAAGAAAGCCGTATTAAAATTCTGAAAAAGAAAAAGAATATTCCTATTCTTGCGGTGAAACACAGTGATGATATTGCCATTGAAAGCCTGCGCAGCATGCGTACTGCTATTCACTTTGCTTTAAGCAGTGCCAAAAACAATATCATTATGATTTCTGGCCCTGCACCAGAGTTGGGTAAATCGTTTATTTCAACCAACCTAGCCACCATTTTGGCGCAAAGTGATAAGCGCGTATTATTGATTGATGCCGATTTACGTCGCGGTTATATGCACAAATATTTTAACTATGATGTGCAACCTGGTTTGGCTGAATATTTAAATGGTCAACACGAGTTAGGCAATATTGTACGCAGTACTGAAGTTGAAAATTTAAGCATCATCAGTCGCGGCAAAAGCCCTGCTAATCCGTCAGAGTTATTAAGTACGCAAAAATTTGCAGACATGCTCACGCACTTGTCTAGTCAGTTTGACCACATTTTAATTGATACCCCACCAATTCTTGCTGTAACCGATGGAATTATCATTTCGCAATATGCGGGGGTGAATTTGGTGGTGGCACGTTTTGCCAAGACGCAAATGAAAGAGCTTGAACTGACTATCAATCGCTTTGAACAAGCAGGTTCCAAAGTGAATGGTATTATCCTGAATGATATTCAGCGTGAAGCTGGGGGGAGTTATGGTTATAACTATGCTTATGCCTATAAAGCCAATAAGGATGAGGATTGATTTGAAGTGATTGGTGGGCTGAAATCAGCCCGCCACCGCAATACTCACCTATTTTTAAAGAATTTTCTTTTGAAATTTACAACAATACTCAACAATTCACATTGCAAAAATCTACTCAAAAACCTATCTTGTTTACAGTTTATAAACGCTGAGAATATATAAGCATGTTTGCACCCAAAGCGCTGCTGGCAACACTGGCATTAAGTTCATCCTTAAGCTTTGCCCAAGGCATTGTCTTAAATGACCAAAACTTACGTACCGATTTAAACTGGCTAAATCAGCAAGGTGTCATTCAAATTAGTACGTCAACTTGGCCTATGAGTGGTGATGAAATTCAACGTGCACTTTCTCAAGCCAAAGTCAGCAACAACAATCAACAAAAAGTCATAGATGCAGTGGTGGCACATTTAAATGCCAATAACCAACTGCTCAAAGCCTCTCTTTTTGCAGAAACAGATCAAAAGCATATTCCTCAGGCTTTTGGCGACCAACAAAAAGTACAATATCAAGCGGGTTTAGATCTCAATGCTGGGAATCAGAACTGGGATGCTAAAATTCGGGTCAATGCAGAAAAAGACCCACAAATTGACCATGACCAAGATGTCAATATTGAAGGTTCCTACATTGCAGCCAAACTTTGGAATCAATGGCTCATCGCAGGGCAAATTCCAACCTATTGGGGGCCTGCGCATGACGGTAGTTTAATTCGTGGCGATGCCAGTCGCCCTGTCTATGGCGTGACCATGCAACGTGCTGAACAACCGGCGTTTAACAATAAATGGCTATCTTGGATTGGCCCATGGCAATACCAAGCTTTTGCAGGTCAATTACATGATTACGATGCTGTGCCCGATGCAAAACTGATAGGTTTACGCGTTACAGCACAACCACTGCCTTATTTAGAACTTGGGGCATCACGTGCATTTCAATGGGGTGGTGAAAATCGTCCAGAAAGTTTGAACTCACTTTGGGATGCTTTTGTCGGTAATAAAGACAACGGCGGCACAGGCGAACCCGACCCATCTAACCAAATTGCAGGCTTTGATGCGCGTTTGAACCTACACCCCTTAGTACAAGTTCCAATGGGAATCTATGCACAATATGCAGGTGAAGATGAAGCTGGTGGCTTACCCGCTAAAAAAATGTATCTGGCTGGGGTAGATTATTCATCAAGCTATCAAAATATGCCGTTCCAACTCTATACCGAATGGGCAGATACCCGTACTAACGGTAAAGCACAAGGTATTACTTACAACCACACCAATTATACTGATGGTTTTTACCAACATGGCTATCCTTTAGCACATGCCCTGGGTGGTGATGGACAAATGATTTCAGTGGGTGGTGATATACGTTTTGATCGTATCAACCGCGTGAATGCACGTATGCTGTTTGCCAAATTGAATGAATCAAACCGCACAACTAACCAAGCTTTCCCAGAAAAAGATGAGTTAAAAGCTTTGGATTTAACTTGGACACATTATTTACGCCCAGATATTCCACTAAAATTGAATGGCTGGATCAGCGATTCAGATATTCATGGCAATGATGGTGGTGCATCTATTGCTATTGAGTTTCCTTTAGAAAAAGGACTATTTTCTTATTAAGTCTAGTAAATTACCGCACACACTTTAGCAGTCTGTAAACTAAACAATGGATGAAATCTGCATGGGTTTCATCCATTTTATTTTGCATTACATTCTAAAGCCTACACGGGCTAAACTTAACGTAAAATTTCAGGCAACCCCTTATAGTTGCGGTTTTTACCCAATTCAATTTTCATCTTTTGCAGCATTTGATAGGGTTGTTGCTGCACAAACATATTCACAAAACTTAAAGGAATAGCACCTTCAGGGTTAGCATAGCCATAAGTGCTGACTTTGACTTTCTGATTGCTCAATTTCTGAAATGTCCAATCTCCCTCATACTGCCGAATACGCACATAGTCAGGATTCAGCGGATAGCCGCCTTCAATCGCTGTGTTTTGAATACTGATGACTCCCTGTGCATCTTTGCTCATTTTTCCTTTAACCACCAAATCTCGGTCTTTCAAGGGAAACGGAAAATCCAGCACCATATACAATAAGAACTCACCTTTTTGATCATCTCGTGACAAAACTTTCACGCTGCCCACATAAGGTACCCATTTCACAGCATGATCAACATCTAAAATTAGAGCAGCTGCTTTTTCTAAAGGCACATTAAAGGTGGTTTCTGCCTTGTATAAAAATACAGGACTAGACTGCTGTTGATAGGTCCAGACTTTAATATTGTTTTTATGAATACTGAGTTTGGCATGTTCAAGGCTTTGCGCATGCGTGATACAGCTACAGGCGATCATGCCAAGAATTGGCAGAATTTTTTTCATTATCTTGTGCATCTTATTTTAGTTTTGTGTGGGGTCTGATGCTTCATCATCCATGACATCAGACCCTAGTTTTAACTGCAGATCACGATTTGTTCAAGCAGTTTTTATTATTTTATCATCAGTGGCGATTTAAACTTGAATATCGTTAAAGCCTAGTACATCTTTCATGTCGTATTTACGGGCTTCACGTCCAACCACCCAAGCAGCTGCACGAACAGCACCTGCAGCAAAGTTCATACGGTTGGTGGCTTTATGGGTAATTTCCACGCGCTCACCATCGGCAATAAACATTGCGGTATGCTCACCGACAATATCGCCACCACGAATGGTTTGAAAGCCGATGCTCTTGCGTTCACGCGCACCGGTATGTCCTTCACGGCAGTAAACTGCATCTTGTTTTAGATCACGACCAAGCGTGGCCGCAATCGCCTCACCCATCATTAATGCAGTGCCTGATGGTGCATCAACTTTGTGACGATGGTGCGCTTCAATCACTTCAATATCAACAGTATCGCCAAAAACTTTGGCTGCCAATTCCAGCAGTTTGATTGATACGTTTACCCCAACTGAATAGTTGGCTGCGTATACCACTGGAGTTTGTTGTGCCGATTCTTCCAAGACAGCTTTTTGTTCATCGTTCATGCCCGTGGTCCCAATCACAATGGCCACGCCTGCTTCACGGCAAAGTTTTAAGTGCTGTGCGGTTGCCGCAGGTGCCGTAAAGTCGATTACGACATCACAGTCACCCAATACTTGCTCTAGGCTACCCACTACTTTTACACCCAATGTGCCAACGCCTGCCAACTCCCCTGCATCTGCACCCAACAGGCTGCTTTCTGGGCGTTCAACTGCGGCTGCCAATTGGTAGCCCGCTTCTTGAACGGCTTGAATTAAGATGCGCCCCATACGGCCGCCTGCGCCTAATACACCAATGCGTGGAGTTGCTGACATAGCATATTCCTAAAATAGATTCTAAATTGTGCTTACTATAGCAAAACTCGCTGCTCAGACTAAGTTTGCTGCGCAAGTTTCTGGGTTTATTTTTATCGGAAAATTACCGTCTTTGGGGGAGTAAGTCAGACTTTAGATCATGCTGGCTAATTTTTAGGAGATTTCCATTAAAAATTTAGCAGCAAAAAGCTGTTTTTTATGTGAATTTCACAAATTTGCAAACTTGTATGCGCAGACTAGCCTGCACGCATGAGAACAATTGCAAAAATGAAAGGGGATTTACATGCATTCAAAGAAAATGGTCGCAGCATTACTGCTCAGCATGACCGCAGGACACGTTTTGGCAGAACCCGCAATTCAAGCAGGCGATACGCTAGAAAGCCTGTCTAAAGTCCGTATTAGCGTAACGCTACAAGAACCCTTAGCGGTTGATGTGGATGCACCTGAGCTTGAAACAGAAGCAGCGCAAACTGTAAATGTTGTAGCGCCTGAAAATACAGCTCAGCCACAAACTGCCGTTGAAACTGCAAGCTCAGAAAATGCAGATGTTTTAGAAATAGATGTGCCTGAAGTCGAATAAAGCTAAGGCAGATACAACAAAGGCGATCCTCAAGATCGCCTTTATTTTTGAGTTTAGGTGAGATGCTGCTTTGGCAGACCTCATCCAAATTTTTTAATCAAACAAACGATCAAAGAAAGACTTCTTCTTTGGTGATGATTGGCTACCCTCACCTTCCATCGTCGCCTGTAACTCTTTTAACAATTCACGCTGACGTGCAGTCAAATTCACTGGTGTTTCCACCACGATACGGCATAACAAATCGCCCTGCATGCTGGTGCGTACAGGTTTTACCCCTTTACCACGCAAACGGAACAATTTACCTGTTTGTGTTCCCTCAGGTACTTTCAGGCTGACACGACCATCAAGCGTTGGAATTTCAATTTCCTTACCTAGGGCTGCATCAGCAATGCTGACAGGCACATCCATATACAGGTCGGCACCATCACGCTGGAAGATTTCATGCTCACGCACCACCACTTCTACGTATAAGTCGCCCGATTGACCATCACGAATCGCTTCACCTTTACCCGTTAAGCGAACGCGGTCGCCATTGTCCACCCCTGCAGGAATGGTCACTTCAAGAGTTTGTTGACGGTCTGATACCCCCGAACCATGACATTTTTTACATGGATTCTTGATAATTTTGCCCTGACCACGACAGGTACTACAGGTTTGCTGTACCGAGAAGAAACCTTGCTGCATGCGTACTTGACCCGCACCATGACAGGTTGGACAGGTTTCAACATCATTTGGATTTTCTGAGCCTTTACCATCACAAGCTTCACATGGCGCAGGTGCTGTAAAGGTGATGGTTTTCTTAACGCCTTTGACTGCTTCTTCAAGCGTCAATTCCATCACATAGCGTAAGTCTGAACCACGGCGTTGACGTTGCTGGCCACGCCCCCCCCCACCAAAGGCTCCACCGAAAATATCCCCAAACTGGCTGAAAATATCTTCCGCACTGAAACCACCGAAGCCGCCAGCACCACCGCCCATACCACCTTCAAAGGCTTGATGGCCCATACGGTCGTACATGCTGCGTTTTTCGCTGTCTGACAGAACTTCATACGCTTCTGAAGCTTCTTTAAACTTCTCTTCAGCTTCAGGATTGTCCGGGTTACGGTCTGGATGATATTTCATCGCCAACTTACGGTAGGCTTTTTTAATTTCATCATCACTAGCGGTTTTAGAGACGCCCAAAACCTCATAATAATCACGTTTAGCCATGTCTGGCGATGCTCCTCACGGAATTCTATTTAAAACTTAACTGAAGTCTGAAATTGGGGTCAAACTGAGTTTTACAAGGGAAAGCTGTTAAAAATTTTAGCTGAAGTGCTTTAGATGAAGTTCAAGCCATTAGAACACAGCTTTATTTTTCAAAAATTTGGATAGCCCTTTAATCCAAGCATTGATTAAAAATAAGAAGGCAATCACGGCAAAGACCACACCTGCTACGGTGCAGGCTTTGACCCATAAAAAGGCATCCCAAGGAAAGAAGGCCAATGGAATAAACCACAATGCAGCAAACAATGCCAATACACTGTAAATCACCACATTACGCATGATCCATAAAGCCTGTGCCTGTAACCAGACTTCAGTGCTATCGACCACAATCACTTTTCGTGCATACCAATACGCCAATGCACCACTCACCACAGTAAATAAAGCAAAAAACATAAACACGTAAGAGATCGCGACAGACCGGCGAAACTTTACCAAGTTATCTTGCTTCATAATGTGATTTAACCCCATCTGTGCCATGCTTTATTTTTTAATCTGGCGCATGCTGTAACGTATGCAAAGGCTGAAAAATATAAGGTGCTACTATATTGAAATTTTCCAAGTTTCGCACCCGTTATTATGTCACTTTTACAGATTATGTGGATTTTTTTTCACTTTAAACCACTGTGCATATAATGCAGGTAAAAAGAACAGGGTTAATAGGGTCGCGACAATTAATCCGCCCATAATCGCCACAGCCATCGGGCCAAAGAAAATACTGCGAGAAAGTGGAATCATGGCCAATACTGCCGCCAAAGCGGTCAGTACAATTGGACGACAACGGCGCACCGTAGCGTTAATAATCGCGTCCCACTGCGATTCCCCAGCCCGAATATCCTGCTCAATCTGATCAATTAAAATCAAAGAATTGCGCATGATCATGCCCGATAAGGCAATGGTGCCGAGCATCGCCACAAAACCAAAGGGTTTGTTAAACAGCAACAGGAACAATACCACGCCAATAATGCCGAGCGGTGCAGTTAAAAACACGATGAATGCACGGGACATGCTACGCAGCTGAATCATCAACAAAGTCATCACCACGGCAAGGAAAAATGGCATGCCTGCATTGACTGACTTTTGCCCACGTGCCGATTCTTCAACCGTGCCACCCACTTCAATTAAATAGCCACTTGGCAACTTTTCACGCAGGGCCGCCATCGGTTCAGACAGTTCTGCCACCACCGTTGCAGGTTGCAAATTGCTACGAATATCACCACGTACGGTAATGGTCGGCAAGCGGTTACGATGCCAAATTAAGCCTTCTTCAAAACGGTATTCAATTTGTGCAATTTGCGCCAACGGCACCGATGTTCCACGTGAAGTCGGTATAGCCAAACTGCTTAAAGATGCGACATCTAGGCGCTCGGTTTGATCACCACGTAAACGGATTTCAATCAGTTCACGTTTTTCACGATATTGGTTAATAGCCGCGCCACTGATAGAGCTATTAAGGAAGTTAGCTAAATCCAGACTCGACACCCCCATTTGACGGGCACGGTCTTGATCAATCTGCAATTGAATGACTTTGCTCGGCTCACCCCAATCTAAATGCACATTGGTACTGTTTGGATTGGCACTGATGGTGGCTGCGACTTGCTGTGCCCATTGTCGCACTTGTGCCAAGTCTTCTCCTGACACGCGGAATTGCAATGGATAACCCACTGGTGGGCCATTTTCCAATAATGACACGCGAGTACGCACCTCTGGCAATAACAAGCGAATTTGTTCAGATAAATTACGGCGAATTTCATTGCGGTCTTCTAAAGACGATGCCAATACCACAAATTGGGCAAAACTGGCCTGCGGTAATTGCTGATCTAAAGGCAAATAGAAACGCGGCGAACCTGTGCCAACATAGGCTACATAATTGTCGATGCCTTGTTGTTGCGCCAAGAACTTTTCAACTTTTTTAACGGCTGCTTCTGTGGCTGTTAAAGACGCACCTTCTTCAAGTTTTAAATCGACTAAAATTTCTGCCCGATTGGAAGGTGGGAAAAATTGCTGTGGTACCAATTTAAACATCGCAATTGACAGTACAAATATGCCAACTGTGATTGCAATGACGGTTTTTCGATAGCGCACACAAGTATTAACCCATCCACAAAACACTTGATAAAAGCGGGTTTGATATGGGTCGTGTAATTCACCTGCGTGCTGTAGCACAGGCTGCGGTTCAGCTTGTTTGCGTACACGCGCCCAAAGACGTTGATACCACGGCGCTCGCTGTGCATGGCGCTGAAAATCTGGCAATAATTTATCGCCCAGATAGGGTACAAACAGCACGGCAGCAAACCATGACACCACCAAAGCAATGGTCACCACTTGGAAAATTGAACGGGTATATTCCCCTGTACTTGAGGCTGCTGTGGCAATGGGTAAAAAACCTGCTGCGGTAATCAATGTCCCAGTCAGCATAGGGAAAGCAGTCGTTCGCCACGCATGACCTGCGGCTTGCAAGCGGCTATAGCCCTGCTCCATCTTAATTGCCATCATTTCAATGGCGATAATGGCATCATCCACCAACAATCCAAGGGCTAGAATAAGCGCACCGAGTGAAATCTTATGCAGCCCGACATCAAACAAATGCATACCTGCAAAAGTCATCGCCAAGACCAGTGGAATGGAAAATGCCACCACCAAACCTGTGCGAAAACCCAGTGAAAAGAAGCTGACCAAGAGCACGATAATCACCGCCTCAGCCAATACTTTCATAAATTCATTGACGCTGTGTTTTACCGCAACAGGTTGATCAGAAACCTTTTGCAGTTGCATGCCCAAAGGCAAAGTTTTTTGCAAACGGGCAAATTCTGTTTCCAGATTTTCACCCAAAGCCAGAATATCACCGCCTTTACGCATCGACACCGCAATGCCAATGCCATTTTCGCCCATAAAGCGCATACGCGGTTGAGCAGGTTCGCTAAACCCACGATAGACCTCGGCAACATCGCCCAGTTGAATGGTGGTGCCATTCACCAACAGCGGCATTTGTTTCAACTCATCGACACTGTGCAACGCACCGCTGACACGCACCTGAATACGGTCTGAATGGGTTTCAAAAAAACCTGCGCTTGCCATGCTGTTTTGTTGTTGTAAGGCTTGCTGAATCGCGGTAACAGGAATACCAAGTTGTGCGGCTTTGGTGTTAGATAACTCAATCCAAATTTTTTGGTCTTGCAAACCGACCAAATTGACTTTGGCCACATCTTTGACCCGCTGCAATTGTAGTTGCAAACGGTCGGCATATTCTTTGAGGGTGGCGTAATCATAGTCTGCGCCTGTCAGCACATAAATATTACCAAAAGTGTCGCCAAATTCATCATTAAAAAATGGGCCTTGTACCCCTTGTGGCAATTCATGGCGAATGTCATTGACCTTTTTACGCACCTGATACCAGACATCTGGAATTTGGCTGGAACGCATGGAATCTTTGGCAATAAAAGTCACCATGGACTCGCCCGGACGCGAATAGGCCGTGATGCGTTCATAATCGCCCGTGCTCATCAATTCTTTTTCAATACGGTCAGTGACTTGTAAGGATACCTCTTTGGCACTCGCTCCTGGCCAATAGGTTTGAATCACCATCACTTTAAAGGTAAACGGCGGATCTTCACTTTGTGCCAGTTTAGAGTAGGAAAAAATACCAACAATGCCCAACAACAGCATCAAGTAGACCACTAAACCCTTATTTTTTAATGCCCATTCGGATAAGTTAAAATTCATATTTTAACGCTCCGTCTGTGTAGCAGCAGGAGCTGCCTGAGCTTTAGTATTGACCGCCTGTACAGTTTGATTGTCACGGTTAATTGGGCGGATTTTTTGTCGATCACGCAGTAAATGTACCCCACCCATCACCACATAATCTTGCGGCTGCAAGCCCCTGAGTACAGGCACGCTGTCCCGTCCATAAGCGCCCAAGGTAACGGGAATTTGGCGAACGGTTGAATCCGGCTGCAAAACCAAAACAAAAGCCTGTTGCCCTGTTGCCGATACGCTAGATAAAGGTACATATAAACCTTGATTGGCTTGGCGAGTCAGAAATACCCGCGCACTTTGCCCCAATTGAATTTGTGCATTGCCTTCGCGTAAAGCCACTTTGACTTTAAAAGTACGCGACTGATCTGCCGCAGGGGAAATTTCTCGAACTCTACCAGTAAAACGGCTATCAGGTTGTGACCACAAACTGACCGTTGCCTCTTGCCCGACCCGAATATCAGCAACTGCTTGTTCAGGCACGCCAATCACGACTTCACGCTCCCCATCAATCGCCAATTGATAAGCGACCTGCCCTGCCGCTAAAACCTGCCCAACTTCAATATTGCGTTCAGTAATCACACCATTTTTTGTGGCACGTAACTGGTTATAGTCGGTTTGATTACTGCTGACTGCATAATTGGACTGTGCCTGTTTCAACTGTGCCATAGCATGTTGATATTGGTTTTTGACTGCATCATATTGCGAGCGACTGACGGCATTCATGGGTAATAATTGCTGAAAACGCTGTAACTCATCGCTAGCAATTTTTGCAGCAGATTGCGCACTTTCCAGTTGCGCACGCGCGGCATTGAGCTGCAATGCTGCATCTTGCACATCCAGTTTTGCTAAGACTTGCCCAACTTTGACCTGATCTCCCACATCGGCAAAACGCTGTGTGACCTGCCCTGCCACACGAAATGCCAAAGCAGTTTGCTGACGTGCCTGCACTTCACCTGCATAGCTTTTTTGTTCTGTATGCAAACTGCTCGGTTGCGTCACCATCACTAAAGGAACTTCCTGTTCAACCGCTGTGTTTTGTTTGTTACATCCCATTAAGGCAAGACAGCAAATCAGCATCAGGCTGGCAATAGCATTCTGAATTATGTTCATCAGGTTCGCTCTTATTTAAAATTCATTTTTAGGGCAGAATAGGCCCTATATTAAATTGATTAGTTTTTAATTAATATACCACCGGGTACACTAATTAAAAACTGCAGCGTCATTTCAAGATTTACAGGTGTAAATTAGGATCAGCTTGTGCAGCTTAATGTCGGACGACCAAAAGATTTAGAAAAACGCCAACGCATTTTAATGTCGGCAAAACACTTGTTTTTAAAGCTAGGCTTTCATGGTTCAAGTATGAATCAGATTGCGCGTGAAGCAGGTGTGACCAAATTAACGGTCTATAATCACTTTCAAGACAAAGCCACGCTGTTTTCCTGTGCCATTGAAGAAACCTGTGAAAGCCTGCTTAATGCCCAGCCCTCGCACTTAAGCGCAAATAGCGATTTTAGGCAAGCGTTATACCAAGCCTGTGAACTGTCCTTAACTTTGGTGAATATGCCTGAGGCAATTAAGCTAGAACACTTATTGATGGAACTGGCCTCTGAGCAAAATCCGTTGGCATTACAGTTTTACAATGCCTCACATGCCAAACTCAGAGCCATGTGGGAAAACTTCTTCCGCCAAGCCGTTGCATTGCAGTTTATTGAAGCAGATGCGCCCAAAACTCAAACTGAACTGATTGTGTCGCTCCTGCATGGTTTACGCCACCATGAAGTCTTACTTGGTGTAAGAGCCGTACCCAATCCAACAGAATGTCAGCACATTATTAATCACGCCATTGAAATTTTTATGCTGCGTTATGCTCTAAAAGCCTGATCTCCCACCCTGTATTTCTCTCCTAAATACTGCTGCTTGGTACTATAAGCTCAGATGCGCAAAATCCATGCAACTTTTGTAGATAGCCCGCTTGGATTGTAGATAAATCGGGGTATAGTCTTTTTAGAGTAGAAAAACACAGCACATGGAGAACAACGAATGATTCAACAAATTGATGCTCCTCTACGCGATGACGTACGCTTACTTGGGAACTTGCTGGGCGAAACCCTCAAGTTACACGCAGGACAAGATTTGTTTAATCAGGTCGAACAAATTCGAGCATTATCTAAAGGCGCACGTGATGGACAAGCCGAAGCAGAAAAACAGCTCGAACAACTATTTTTAAGCCTCGAAGATGATGAAATCTTACCGCTGACCCGTGCCTTTACCCACTTCCTGAACTTTGCCAACATTGCCGAGCAATACCATGTGGTGCGCAGCCGTCGTCAGAGTGAGTTTGATGAACATGCGGTTTCTCCCAACCCTTTAGACCGCTTATTTGAAAAATTTAAACACCATGAAATTTCTGCAGAAACTTTGTTTCAACAAGTCTGTGAACTAAAAATTGAACTGGTACTGACTGCACACCCAACTGAAGTCAGCCGTCGTACCCTGATTCAAAAATATGACGATATTAATGACTGCCTATTTAAAATGGATCAGCAAAAACTGACCCCACGTGAACGTCAGGCAGTTTTGGCAGATTTAAAACAGCTGATCAGCTCGGCTTGGCAAACCGATGAAATTCGTCAGCATCGCCCAACTCCAGTCGATGAAGCCAAATGGGGCTTTACCACCATAGAGCAGACCTTATGGAATGCCGTGCCTAAATTCATGCGTGAATTAGACGGCATTGTGCAAGAACATTGTGGGCAAAACTTGCCGCTAACCGTTGCCCCTGTGCGTTTTGCTTCATGGATGGGTGGTGACCGTGATGGCAACCCCAATGTCACTCATAAAGTCACTCAAGAAGTGCTGTGGCTATCACGCTGGAAAGCTGCAGAATTATATTTACGCGATATTGAAAACTTGCGTTGGGAACTCTCGATTCAGCAATGCAGCCCAGAACTGGCCGATGCCTTAGGACATTTCCATGCAGAGCCATATCGTGAATATTTACGTGACACTCGCGAACGTCTAAAAGCCACCCGTGATTGGTTGGCTGCCAAATTACAAGGCAAAGATGGCGATGACAGCTTGGTGATTAAAAGCAAAGATGAACTGTTACAGCCTTTATTGCTGTGTTATCGCTCACTCACCGCTTGCCAGCTATCAGAGATTGCCAATGGCAAATTGTTGGATCTGATTCATCGGGTCAACTGTTTTGGCATTGAATTACTGAAACTGGATATTCGTCAGGAGTCTGGACGTCATCGCCAAGCCATTTCAGCTATTACCGAATACTTAGGTTTGGGCAATTTTGAAACTTGGACAGAACAGGCACGTCAAAACTTCTTGCTACAAGAATTACAAAGCAAGCGTCCGTTATTGCCAAAATTCATGCAGGAACCTGCACAAAGTCTGATTCAACACCCAGATGTGCAAGAAGTCTTTGCTACGATGCGTACTTTGGCTGCACAGCCGCAGGAAAGCTTGGGTGCCTATATTATTTCCATGGCGGAATATCCAAGTGATGTTTTGGCAGTGTTACTGCTACAAAAAGAAGCGGGTATTCAGCATCCTTTACGTGTTGTTCCCCTGTTTGAAACCCTGAAAGATTTAGATGGGGCTGCGCAAACCATGAATACCCTGTTTGGGATGCATTGGTATAAACAGCATATTCAGGGCAAACATGAGGTAATGATTGGCTATTCAGACTCAGCCAAAGATGCGGGCTTTATGTCGGCTAACTGGGCACAGTACCGTGCGCAAGAAGAATTAACAGCTGTAGCGCAACAACACGCTGTACAGTTGACCTTATTCCACGGTCGTGGTGGTTCAATCAGCCGTGGTGGCGCACCGACTCAGCAAGCGCTGTTTTCACAACCACCTGGCTCTATTTCAGGTGCAATTCGCGTTACAGAACAAGGCGAAATGATTCGCTTTAAATTCGGGCTTGAAGGCGTTGCTTTACAAAATCTGGAAGTCTATACCGCGGCAACCTTAGAAGCGACCTTAATGCCACCGCCAGTTCCTAAACCAGAGTGGCGCGAGTTGATGCACAACATGACTGAGTTATCAGTACAGGTGTATCGTCAAACTGTGCGTGAAAATCCACATTTTGTGAAGTATTTACGCACCGTAACCCCAGAGCTGGAGTTACAAATGCTGCCTTTAGGTTCACGCCCCGCTAAACGTAAAGTCAGTGGTGGCATTGAATCTTTAAGAGCCATTCCATGGGTATTTGCATGGACACAAATCCGTTTGATGTTACCTGCATGGCTCGGCACAGGTGCGGCCATTAACCAAACCCTAGATCAAGGGCAAAAAGCCATTTTGGATGAAATGCTCAGCGACTGGCCATATTTCCAAACCTTGATTGATATGCTTGAAATGGTGCTGTCTAAAGCCGACAGCAATATCGCATTGTATTATGAGTCACACCTAACTGATGACGAAGACTTAAAACAATTAGGCGAGCAATTGCGTCAACGCCTGCGTGATGCTGTGACCACCCTATTAACCTTAAAAGGTGAATCACAACTGCTCAGCAGCAATGATGTGCTGGATCAATCTATGCGCGTGCGTAAACCGTACTTATTGCCATTGCACTTACTGCAAGCAGAGTTAATGAAACGTCGTCGTTTGTACTTGGCAGAAAAACAGGCAGAACATACCCCTGTCGATCATGCCCTCATGGTGAGTATTGCAGGGATTGCAGCAGGCTTACGCAATACAGGTTAAGACCTAACGAATAGCACAACAAGCAGAGTCATGCTCTGCTCGTGGCTCATTCACTCACTTAAACATGATTTGGGACGGATGACTACATATTAGGCTAAGTAGAAAAAATCATAAAAAAACATGATAACTGGCATTTTTTATGATTTCTGTCTCAACTTATTTGAATTATGCTTAGATTAGACAATAAATAAGAGTTTGGACTTGCCTATGCCAAAAAGCTCTACAATGACGACTTTATTAAAGCTAAAAATTTTTAATTTTTTCAAGGGTATAAAAATCTCCTCAGTTTAAATAACATCCAAAAATCACGTGTCGTCAGTGGCTTGGTTTTTTTCTTTCATTTACTCTTTTTAGTGGTACTTTGGCTCAGTCAAAGCCAACCCCTGTTTACCCCATACATGCTGCCATGGGTATTGGGTTGTTTAATATTGTATTTGCTGATTGCCTTGGTCTTTATATGTCATCAGCTATCGTATTCCTGAAAATCAGACCACACTCTATTATTTTCCAATTCTGTGTTTAGGCTTTTATAGCAGCTCACTCATGAGTATTGGCTATTTTCTGGGTCAAATGACGGTACTCACAGGCGTATTTACCATTGGCTCCATTTTTACAGGCTTATTGTTGTTTAAACGCAGCATTATCTTTTGGGGCACCATTCCCTGCTTGGTGGTATTTTACGGTGGTTCTTTGCTGACCTTGCGCAATATTATCCCCTATGCGCCCGTTTTTCAGCCCTATACGTTTACCAGTGCGGAATTCCAAAATTTCATGCTCATCAATAACTTGATTGGCAGCACCATCATTGGTGTTCTGTTGGCCATTTTATTTAATACTTTTTTGGGACGCTGGATGATTCGTGAAGAACATCAGCAACAACTAATTCTGCTTGATCCACTCACCCAAACTCTCAACCGACGCGGTTTAAGCATAAAATTCAACCAACTGGTGAATCAAAAACAATTGGCGGGGCAAAACAAAGAACACATCTGCCTTGCCCTGCTCGATTTAGACTGGTTTAAGCAAGTAAATGATCGCTATGGACACGATGGAGGGGATCAGGTACTCAAGCAAATTCCAAAAATTTTGCAAAAAAATCTACGCAGTGAAGATATTATCGGACGTTTTGGTGGCGAAGAATTTATGATTATTTTCTCCAATACCTCACCGCAAATTGCCCAAAATGTACTGGAACGCTGCAGAATTGCCATTGAACAACATCGTATTGCCTATGCAGAACATGAGATTCAAATTACCGCAAGTTTTGGTTTAAGTGCCTTATATGTTTATCATGCAGATCAACATGAATTAATTCAGCGTACTGATGCTGCGCTGTATAAAGCCAAGCAAAGTGGACGTAATAATGTGCAGCAAGATATTGAATCATGAATATTAATTTTGTATAAAATACAAACAAAAATCGCAGGTCATACAATTTTTTTTAAACTGCGACTATCACTAAGTGACTGCAATACATTCTTTAAATTTATAAATAAAATTACTTATTTATATTAAATGTAAATTTTATCAAATAGTAAAATTTAATCCTAAAAATAAGCAGCTGATCTGTTTTCTGGCAAAATTTTTAAAAAATTTAGGCAATACAAGAGTATGATGTGCTCAATTTAGCTTTTGAGTGCTTACTTTATGTCCAATTGGTTTCCCAAATGGCGCCCTTATGAAGGCAGCATTGATGCACGTCCTGTAGGTACCAATGAGTATCTACCGCCTGCACAAACCGTTGTATTGGGGATACAACACGCATTTGCCATGTTTGGTGCCACTGTACTTGCACCTTTTTTAATGGGCTTTGATCCGAACCTTGCCATTTTAATGTCAGGGATTTGTACCATCCTGTTCTTTTTCATGACAGGTGGGCGTGTTCCAAGTTATTTAGGCTCAAGCTTTGCCTTTATTGGGGTGGTGATTGCTGCCACAGGCTATGCAGGCGCAGCAGGCGGTTTAAATGCCAATATTGGGGTTGCGGCAGGCGGGATTATTGCCTGCGGTATTTTATATGCCCTGATTGGCTTTTTAGTCATGGCTACTGGCACCCGCTGGATTGAAAAATTAATGCCACCTGTGGTGACAGGTGCGGTGGTGATGATCATTGGTTTAAACCTTGCTCCTGTCACGGTCAAAGCGGTTGCAGGCAATCCATTTAATATGTGGATGGCCTTGGTGACTGTGCTATGTATGGGCATCATTGCCGTATTTACCAAAGGTTTACTGCAACGCCTCTTGCTCCTGATTGGCTTGCTCATATCGTATCTGATCTATTTTGTAGTCACCAATGTCATGGGTTGGGGGACGCCAATTAACTTCGCACCGATTCAGCAAGCCGCTTGGTTTGGCGTACCAGACTTTCATGCGCCTGTATTTGATGTGAATGCCATGCTGATTATTGCCCCAATTGCCTTCATTTTGGTGGCAGAGAACTTGGGACACATTAAAGCAGTAGGTGCCATGACTGGTGAAAACCTCGATCCACACATTGGTAAAGCCTTTGTAGCCGATGGTGTTGCCACAACCCTTGCAGGTGGTGTCGGTGCACCGGGTATGACTACCTATGGTGAAAACATTGGGGTGATGGCTGTTACCCGCGTGTATTCCACGATTATTTTTGTGGTGGCGGGGGTCTTTGCTATTTTCCTTGGCTTATCACCAAAATTTGGGGCAATCATCCATACCATTCCTACCGCCATTTTAACGGGCGCTTCGATTGTGGTATTTGGTTTGATTACCATTGCTGGCGCGAAAATCTGGATTGAAAACAAAGTCGATTTTTCTAAAAACAAAAATCTGATGGTGGCTGCCGTGACCATTATTTTAGGAACGGGTGACTTTGCGTTGCAATTGGGCAGCTTTAACTTGGGCGGGATTGGGACAGCAACTTTTGCAGCCTTGTTCCTGAACTGGTTCTTTAGTTTGCGTGATCCCTCTTAATCAGAACTTGCGGTCATTTGCTTGAACCTAAGTAAATGCCGAAACAATGCAAAAAGACCGAACAACAGTGATTGTTCGGTCTTTTTTTACCTCAAACGGTCTGTCTAGAATGAACCGTTTTTAAGAGATAATGCTTTTACTTGGCTTATTTCTGTTTTTTAAGCTCTTGCTTAAGTTGCTTCAATTTGCCTTTATGTTTTGAAATCTTTTTCAAACGTGCTTTGATTTGTTGCTTCAAAGATTTAACTTGCTTAGCCATGGTATTACTCCTTAGTAAGGCTATTCGTTGCCATTGTGTTGTTTCACAAAACTACGAATAAATTTTCTTAATTCACGAGCAGCACTAGTATCAAGTTCTTCACATAAACGAATAAATTCATCACGTTCAGTACTATTAATACGAATTAAAAGTTGTCCATCTTTCTTGCCTGTCTTTATTTTTTTGATTTGCTCGTTCATTGCTGATCTCTCCAAAATAAAGACTGCTTTGCAAAAGATGTATATACAATATATATACTTTTTAAAATAAAGTAAACTTACAATGTTAAAAAATGTAATAAAATCATATTCTTTTTTTTACCAATACTTTTTAAAAACCCAGCAAAGCCAAGACAGGCAAGGCTTTGCGCTTAAAACCACCTGCAGAAAAAATAAGCAAATTATTTTTAAAAATTATGCTTTGAATACCAAGATGGCATATAAATACGCGGTTTTACCGCAAAAACGCAAAGTTTGGGCTGCGTTTGAAGCATCGCCCAAACTTAGGGATAGATCTGCTTAGAGATAGGCTAATTAAGGACGAAATTCTTTTAATTCACGCTGAATAAAATGCTGAATCATATCGTGATACAAACGCTCGACCATGTCTGGATCGACTGCATGCTGCACAGCCAAAGCACGGACTTTTTCAATCACTTCTTTCACGCGCTGCGGCGACTGCACATCTTCCACAGTCTGTTTATGGCGCATGGCCTGATCGACATAAAACTGACGCGATGCAATCAGTTCAATTAAAGCCACATCAATTTGGTCTATTTTGTCACGTGCTTGTTGTAATGATTTTACTTTTTCATTGTTCATGGGCTTGGGCTACACTTTCAGTTTCGGTTTCACTCTTATACTTTTCTTCTAACACATTACTGAAAATACTTTCAATCATCCACACCCGATATAAGCTGTTAAACACGTAGCTTTGCCCGTCTATACGCAATTCCAACACAGGAAAATCAGGCTGAGATTTCATTTCACACAGCATATCATTTTCTTTGAGCAACTCAGTCACATCCGCTGTGGTCAGTTGATCTAACTCCAGTTCACGCTGCATACGCTCAAAATGCGCTTTAAAGGATAAATCCTGCCCCCTCGTCCATACCGCCTGCAAAATACGATATATGGCATCGACACGCTGTTCTTCAGGCACACTGTAATACAGTTGTGCCATTTGATAAGTCGCCTGCTCAGTCGGGCGGCAAAACGGCGTAAACGCAACATCAGTACGTTTAGATAAACGTGTTGCCAAACTCCAGTCAAACCAGTCGCGTCCATGATAAGACAAGGGATACACATTCAAATGGATATTGTAATAGGCAGCTAATTCTTCTTTGATATACGCCAATAACAACCAAGAAATCGGGTCTTCCAGTGCAATATACAAATCCAGTTCAGGGTCGAGTGCCTGAATTTCATTGAGTTCTTCGGCATCACTAATTAAATGTTCTCGCCATTCAATGTGATTAATCAAAAAAATAGGATTATCGGTGAGTAGTTTTTGTTGTTTTAAACGGCGAGTTAGACGCAATAAATCATCGACTGCATGATATTTACGTCCACCAAATTCAAAATAACTGGCCAATACAGGTGCATCATCAAAAACCCGTTCAGGAAAATCCTGAATTTGATGATGACGGCTGGACATGGCATATAAAGTGCGTAATTTACCCGACTGCTTTTGCCACAGCATGTGAAACACATCTTCGAGTAAATACAAAAAATCCTGACCACGTAACGGCGTATGCCGCAAAATGGTTTCTGCCTGCATTAAGGCTTCTGCAGTCGGTGATTCGGGTGTATCGTGAAAACTAAACCGATGTTGTTTGGCAAGAATTTGTGCATCTTGAATACAGTAATTTTGCCATTCTGCAGCCGACATTTGATTCGGTGCATCGCCACTTTGCCGCGAAATCACCACGGTTAAAGGTTTTAATTCATCGGCCAGAATATCTTCTAATTGCGGCAACTGCTGTACCGCCAAATAGCTATATACATCATCTAGACGCAAATGCACACTCAGTCCGTGTTCCGTGGGCAACACCGCTTGCCGAGATGGTTTTTGATAAAACCAACTCGATCTGATCGGATCGAACCAACGGCGTAACAGTGACATGAGATCAGCCTCTAAAAAGAAAATCCTTGTGGTTTGGGGACAAGCCACATGCAAATCATGTGCGCTCGTCCTTCAATAGTACACAAGGATTTATATCAATTCATATAAAAATGATCAATTAGACCTCTAAATTCAGATCAGTCACTGCACCTTTTTCTGCGCCCGATGCCAATTTAGCAAATTTCGCCAATGCACCATGGGTATAGTTTGGCTTTGGTTTGACCCATGCCGCTTTACGTGCTGCCATTTCCTCTTCCGACACATGCCAAGTCATTTCACGGGTTTCGGCATTAATCGAAATTTTATCGCCATTTTTCACCAGACCAATTGGCCCGCCTTCATACGCTTCTGGGGTCACATGCCCAATCACAAAACCGTGACTGCCACCCGAAAAACGTCCATCGGTAATTAACGCGACTGAATTACCCAAACCTTTGCCAATAATTGCAGAAGTTGGTTTCAGCATTTCTGGCATACCCGGGCCACCTTTAGGGCCTTCACCACGAATCACCACCACTTCACCTTCTTGCACTTCACCATCTAAAATGCCGCGCATCGCGCCAATTTCACCTTCAAAAACGCGTGCAGGGCCTTCAAAATACAAGCCTTCTTTGCCTGTAATTTTTGCCACTGCGCCCGTAGGTGATAAGTTGCCTTTTAAAACCACCAAGTGCGAATCTTTTTTGATTGGTGCATCAAACGGTAAAATAATTTGCTGACCTTCAGGATAATCGGCAACATCGGCCAAGTTTTCTGCCAAAGTTTTACCTGTAACCGTTAAGCAAGAACCATCAAGCATGCCTGCATCTAGCATGCGTTTCATCAACGGTTGAATGCCGCCAATGGCAATCAGCTCCGACATTAAATACTTGCCCGATGGACGTACATCGGCCACCACTGGGGTTTCCTGACCAATACGCACGAAATCATCCAGTGTGAGTTCAACCCCTGCAGAATGTGCCATGGCAATCAAATGCAACACACCATTGGTCGATCCACCCAAAGCAATCAATACTTTAATGGCATTTTCAAAGGCAGATTTGGTCATAATGTCACGTGGTTTAATATCCAGACGTAACAGATTCATGACCGCTTCGCCTGCGCGTTGGCAGTCATCCATTTTATCTTGAGAAACAGCTTCTTGTGCTGAAGACCCCGGCAAACTCATGCCCAATGCTTCAATGGCCGATGCCATAGAGTTGGCGGTGTACATGCCACCACAAGAGCCTGCACCTGGCAAAGCCACTTCTTCAATTTGTTTGACCTGAATTTCGTTAATTTCACCTTTGGCATGCTGACCCACGGCTTCAAACACCGAAATAATATCGGTATGTCCTGCACCCGGTTTAATAGTGCCGCCATAAACAAACAAGCCCGGACGGTTTAAACGCGCCAGTCCCATAATGCAGCCCGGCATGTTTTTATCGCAGCCACCAATTGCAATCACACCATCATAGGCCTGACAACCCACCACGGCTTCAATTGAGTCGGCAATAATTTCACGTGAAACCAATGAATATTTCATGCCTTCGGTGCCGTTTGAAATACCGTCTGAAATGGTGATGGTATTGAAAATAATGCCTTTACCACCCGCTTGATTCACGCCTGTTTCTGCTTCGCGCGCTAAGCCATCAATATGCATATTACATGGTGTGACATTGGCCCAAGTCGATGCAATGCCAATAAATGGACGAGTAAAATCTTCATCCTTAAAACCCACCGCACGCATCATGGAGCGTGCAGGTGCATTTTCAATGCCTTCATAGACTTCGGCTGAATGTTCGCGGATATTCTGTTTACTCATGGCTGATTCCTTAGCAAGATGGGTGAAATGTCGTGTTCATTATGACGATTTATTTTATTTTTCATTGTATCGAAAGCGGGCAGGATGTAAACGAAAATGCCTGTCTAATTTCATTGCTCAAATTTGCTGCGATACTGACATTGCTCATTGGCAGGCTCATAAAAAAGCACCCCAATTTTGGAGTGCTTTTTTGTGGCAGCTTAAATTGCTAAGTACTGCTTAGATTTCACGTACCGCACCTTTTGCCGCACTGGTAGTGTGCATAGCATAGGCTTTCAACGCTTTAGAAATTTTACGTGGACGTTCTTCTGCAGGATGCCAGCCTTTGGCTTCTTGCGCTTCACGACGTGCCGCCATAGTTGCGTCATCTACTGCCAAGTGAATGCTGCGGTTTGGAATATCAATTTCGATACGGTCACCATCTTCAACCAAACCAATCGCACCACCTTCAGCCGCTTCTGGAGAAACGTGACCAATTGAAAGACCTGAAGAACCGCCCGAGAAACGACCATCGGTCAGTAAGGCACATTCTTTACCTAAACCTTTCGATTTCAAATAGCTGGTTGGATAGAGCATTTCTTGCATACCCGGGCCGCCACGTGGGCCTTCGTAGCGAATCACCACCACATCACCCGCTGTGATTTTACCGCCCAAAATCGCATCTACTGCAGCATCCTGACTTTCAAAAACACGTGCTGTACCGTTGAATTTCAAAATGGAATCATCCACCCCTGCAGTTTTTACAATACAGCCATCTAAAGCAATATTGCCGTAAAGTACCGCCAAACCACCATCTTTAGAGAAAGCGTGTTCTGCATTACGAATCACACCATTGTCACGGTCACCATCTAAACGTGAATAGTAACGGTCTTGTGAGAACGCAGTTTGGGTTGGTACGCCGCCCGGTGCAGAACGGAAGAACTGGTAAACCTCTTCATTTTCGGTACGCATGATGTCCCATTTATCCAACGCATCTTTTAACGTCGCTTCGTGAACTGTTCCTACAGAAGTATCCAATAAACCTGCGCGATCCAGCTCACCTAAAATAGACATGATACCGCCCGCACGGTGTACATCTTCCATGTGAACATCTTGTTTGGCAGGCGCTACTTTACACAATACAGGTACTTTACGTGATAAACGGTCAATATCATCCATGGTGAAATCCACACCTGCTTCATTGGCGGCCGCCAACAAGTGCAATACGGTGTTGGTTGAACCACCCATGGCAATATCCAACGTCATAGCATTTTCATAAGATGCCTTGGTTGCAATTGAACGTGGCAATACGCTGTAATCGTCTTGTTCATAATGGCGTTTAGCCAATTCCACAATCAACTGACCTGCTTTATCAAACAGTTTTTTACGGTTAGCGTGAGTTGCTACAATTGAACCATTGCCCGGTAAAGATAAACCTAAGGCTTCTGTTAAGCAGTTCATTGAGTTGGCAGTGAACATCCCTGAGCATGAACCACAAGTTGGGCATGCTGAGCGCTCATATTCAGCGACTTCTTCATCGGTATAGTTATCATCTGCCGCCACAATCATTGCATCAATCAAGTCAATCGCGTGTTCATTGCCACGAATTTTGACTTTACCTGCTTCCATTGGGCCGCCAGACACAAACACCACTGGAATGTTCAGGCGCATGGCAGCCATCAGCATCCCCGGTGTGATTTTGTCACAGTTGGAGATACACACCATGGCATCGGCGCAGTGTGCGCTGACCATGTATTCTACCGAGTCGGCAATCAAGTCACGCGATGGCAATGAATACAACATGCCATCATGACCCATGGCAATCCCGTCATCTACAGCAATGGTGTTAAATTCTTTGGCAACACCACCTGCCGCCTGAATTTGCTCTGCCACCATTTGACCGAGGTCTTTTAAATGCACATGGCCAGGTACAAATTGGGTAAATGAGTTGACCACCGCAATAATCGGCTTACCGAAATCTTCGTCTTTCATACCCGTTGCACGCCATAAGCCGCGTGCACCCGCCATATTTCTTCCGTGTGTCGATGTTTTTGAACGATAGTCAGGCATTATAAAGTTCCAACTTGGTTGTGCTGAAATGAATCTGAAATTCATTCTGGCGAAATAATACTGTTTGCAAGATCTGTATCACTGCAAAACAGTTTAAGAATCTTTCTATTTTACTACAGCTTGAGGTAGTAAGGCTGCTGCTTTACCGACTTTATGATGGATAAAAAGTGACGAAAAACTACAGCACTTTGTTGATCATACTGAATTCAATACAAAACTTTCATGAATAATTTTTAAATTTTGCATTACTAATTTTTATCATAATAATTTAGGCAGCACAGCAACAAGGTGGATTTATTACAACCTGTTCCGACCTTTGGGCTGCAATTTGTTATAATTGCCGCGTCATCTAAAACTATGGGTTGATTTCCATTGAAAATCGTTTTTGCAGGTACGCCTGAATTTGCTGCAAGCGCTTTGGCAGCACTCCTGAACACCGACCATGAGATTGTCGCGGTTTACACCCAGCCTGACCGTAAAGCAGGACGCGGACAAAAACTCACAGCATCTGCGGTGAAGCAATTGGCACTACAACACGATCTTCCTGTCTATCAACCTTTACATTTTAAATCATCTACTGAAGAAGGTCTGGAGGCTCAACAAGAATTGGCTGCATTGAATGCCGATGTGATGGTGGTTGCTGCCTATGGTTTAATTTTGCCGCAAGTGGTTTTAGATACTCCAAAATATGGCTGCTTGAATATTCACGGTTCTTTACTACCACGTTGGCGCGGTGCAGCACCGATTCAGCGTGCGATTGCCACAGGTGATACCGAAACAGGCATTACCATTATGAAAATGGCTGCAGGCTTAGATACAGGCGATATGATGTATAAAACCCTATGCCCAATTACTGCCACAGACACCTCTGCTACTTTACATGATAAACTGGCGCAGCAAGGTGCCGAAGCAATTGTCGAAGTACTGGCTTCAGAGCAAAAATTGCAAGACTATTTAGCCGCGCGTGAAGTGCAAGATGAAGCCTTGACGGTCT
Organism: Acinetobacter sp. YH16051; assembly: GCF_013417135.1. Taxonomy (NCBI): domain Bacteria; kingdom Pseudomonadati; phylum Pseudomonadota; class Gammaproteobacteria; order Moraxellales; family Moraxellaceae; genus Acinetobacter; species Acinetobacter sp. YH16051. The sequence continues at coordinate 125,520 of NZ_VPEN01000009.1, forward strand.
ATGCACACAAATTGACCAAAGCCGAAGCACAAATTGACTGGTCACAAACTGCAGCCGAAATTGACCGTAATATCCGTGCCTTTAACCCGTGGCCGGTGGCGTTTATCCCTTTAGATGAAACACAAAACTTGCGCGTTTGGGGTTCAGCATTATCGGATGAATCTGCACAAGGCAAAGCTGCAGGCACAATTTTAAAACTGGACAAACAAGGCGTACACGTCGCTTGTGGCGATCAACAAGCGGTATGCTTAAGCTCGTTGCAATGGCCAGGCGCTAAACCGCTGAATCCTGTGCAAATCATTCAAACTCAAAAACTTCAAACAGGACAAGTTCTCGCATGAGCCATTCTGAATCAGGCAACTCACATTTGAACTTGCGTGCCCAAGTCATCCGTACGCTATTGGCTGTACAACAAGGGCAATCATTGGCGAGCGTTTTACCTGCACATTTAAGTAAAGTCGCAGAACGTGACCGCGCCTTGTTTCATGAGCTGGTTTTGGGCACCTTGCGTCAATGGTATGCCCTAAAAAGCATTACTTTGCCGCTGTTGGTGAAACCACTCAACAATGAAACCGTTGAAACCTGTTTATATGTCGGCTTATATCAAGTGCTTTGCACCCGTGTAGCCAGTCATGCCGCAATTTCTGAAACCGTAACTGCAGCCAAACAATTGGGCTATCAAGCACTCAGTGGTGTGGTAAATGCGATTCTGCGTCGTGTTTCACGTGAAACATCGGAATTTCAAACGGCTTTGGCCAAAGCACATGGTTTGCCAAGTTGGTTGTATAAACGCCTGAAAAAAGATTGGCCTGAACAATTAGAACAACTGACGCAAACTTTAAAGCAAACTGCGCCGCTAACCTTAAGAGTCAATACACGCCAAATTAGCCGTGATGACTATTTAGAAATTTTGCAGGAACAAGAGATTGCTGCAGAAGCGTGCACCGTGTCTGAAGTTGGTATTGTGATGCTGCAAAATGTGCACATTCCGGACTTGCCTGGTTTTGATGAAGGCATTTTTTCCGTTCAGGATGAACATGCCCAACTATGTGCAACGCTCTTGCCAAATTTAGATGGGAAAGTCGTGGTCGATGCCTGCGCAGCACCTGGGGGTAAAACAGCACATCTGCTTGAAAAATTTCAGCCTAAAAAATTGATTGCCTTAGATCAGGACGCCAAACGTTTGTTACGTGTCAGCGAAAACCTAGAACGTCTGCAACTGAATCAAGAAGCGCAAGTCGAAATTTTGGCTGCTGATGCAACCACATGGAATGCCAGTGAAGCGGTGGACTGTATTGTATTGGATGCACCGTGTTCTGCAATTGGAGTCTTGCGTCGTCATCCAGATATTCGTTTGCTGCGTCAATCTAGCGATATTCAGCAGACGGTGGTATTACAGCAACAGATTTTGCAGCAGATGTGGCAACAGCTCAAAGTTGGTGGCACCTTGCTTTACATTACCTGCTCGGTTTTAAAAGCCGAAAATGAACAGCAAATGCAGCAATTCTTTTCCGAACATCAAAATGCCAAAGAAGTCAAAATTGAGGTAGATTGGGGCATTCCACAACTGTATGGGCGCCAATTATTGCCGCAACAAGGACGCGGGGATGGTTTTTATTATTGTCGTATTGAAAAAACCGCCTAAGCTATTTCTGTTTTAACGATTCTTCTCATTTAATAGCCTTTCCAAAAAAATAACCCTTGAATCAATCAAGGGTTATTTTAGTTAGCCAGTGCAATGCTTTACAGCATCGCACCCGTTTCAGCAAAATGCTTAGTCTTCGAGTTCATCTGGGTTTTTGATCAGGTGAATCATCGCCAAAACTAAACCACCCCAAAGTACCACTGTTGAAATAATCAACATCACCAATGCAGATGTATTCATCTTATTTCTCCGCTGCGTCGTGATCTTTTAAGCGGCTAAGCAATACCGCGCCAATAATAAAGAGCACCACGGTACCACCACCCACGGTGAGTAAAATGTGTAATGGATAACCACCATAGCCTTCTGCAAAAATAGATTTCAGGGTTAAGCCTAAAGCCACGAGCAATGAAAGCGGCGTCACGATGGTTAACAGGAAATTCCAGCCCCAACCCAATTTAATGCTTGAGTATTGGTTAACGTGTTGCTGCAATTCTTTGAGCAATGGACGACGGAACCAAGTCACCAAAATGATCGACAATAAACCACCACCAACAATACCAATGTTGTTGGCAAAGTAGTCAATGATGTCGACAAAAGTAATCGCGCTGTGGGTAGAGAATAAAATGGTTGAAACAATAGCTGAACCACCCGCAATAATGGTTACTGCACGCTTACGCGACCAACCCAGCTTGTCTTGGAACGCAGCAATGGGTACTTGCAGAATACTCACCATTGAGGTCACCCCTGCAACCGTCAATGAGGCGAAGAATAAGAAACCAAATAAATCGCCACCTGCACCCAAGCTTGAAATGATTTTCGGGAATGCAATAAAAGCTAAACCAATACCGCCCGAAACCACTTCATCTACCGATGAACCTGCGCTGTACGCCATGAAACCAAGCGCAGCAAAAATACCAATACCCGCTAAAATTTCAAAAGATGAGTTTGCAAGTGCAACCACCAAGCCTGAACCAGTCAAGTTGGTTTTAGGTTTTAGGTAAGATGAGTAGGTCAACATAATCCCGAACCCGACTGAAAGCGAGAAGAAGATATGACCAAAGGCAGCTAACCATACTTTATAGTTCGCCATCGCTTCCCAGTTAGGCGTAAAGAAGGCATTTAAGCCATCGACTGCACCCGGTAAACGTAACGCTTGAACCACAAGAATAGAGAATAAAATCACCAAAAGTGGCATAAAGATTTTATTTGACAGCTCAACCCCTTTTTTCACCCCGCCGTATAAAATGAACATCACCACCGTCCATACGATGACTAAACCAATAAATAAGGTTGGTACAAAACCAAAGGCTAAGCCTTCACCATTTTGTAAGTAGCTTGTGAAAAAGAATTTTTCAGTGTCTGTTCCCCATTGCTGACCAATGGAATAGAACATATAACTGCCTGCCCAAGACAATACGCTGGCATAGTAAATACCAATCAGCAAAGTCACCATCACCTGCCACCAGCCCAACGCTTCACTGTTCATGAGCTTTTTATAAGCGGTTGGTGGTGCTTTACGGTATTTATGCCCAACTGCATAGTCCAAAAACAGCAATGGCAAACCTGCGGCAAAGATCGCAATTAAATAAGGGATTAAAAATGCGCCGCCGCCATTTTCATACGCAACATAAGGGAAACGCCAAATATTGCCCAACCCGACCGCAGAACCAATGGCTGCGATAATAAAGCCTGATCGCGCGGACCAACTCTCACGAGAATCTGTCATAGAACACCTAAACTTCAGGCTATTTTTTGCTGCTTGTTTTTTAATTCTGACCTTTTATATAAATAACTTGCTTTTTCATTAGCTTAAATTTACTTTATATAACGGTACTTTAGCGCACGCAAAAAATATCCTGCAAAAAATGAAAATCTGGGTGTTTGCTTTAGAGTCACACCTTTTGAGCATCAAATTCTAAAGGTCAAACAGCGAAATATTCGGAAAATCTTGCTTAAAGTCTTTGCCCAATATTGCGCTTTTGTATGGCTTAACAATACTCATTTTTGAACAATTTTTCTGTAAATTCTGCTTAGAAAGATGCTTTTTGTATGCATTTTTTTAATCAAACGTTCAAATTCCACTCCATTTTGACTTGATTTTTTAGTTATAAATCGTATAACTATTTGGAATGAAATTTTGATGCTATTTGAGTTATTTTAATTTTCATCTATTTTAGCAGCGCTGTAGCCTATTATTCACCGAACTACAGCACTGTAATCAATCATCTCAAAATTCAGAGTTAACTCATCCTTTCTCTTTATTTATAACGATGCATCATTAGATCAGATACTTAACGCTTAATTACCAATAAACGCTCTTCCTGCATATCCCGAATAGCAGATTGAATCCCTTCACGCCCTAAACCCGAATCTTTCACGCCACCATAAGGCATATTGTCCACACGGAACGATGGAATATCATTAATAATCACCCCACCAACTTGTAACTGATCCCATGCATACAGCATTTTTTCCAAGCTTTGTGTATAAATACCCGCCTGTAAACCAAAACGGCTTTGGTTAATATGTGTAATTCCTTGTTCAAAAGATGAATATTTTTCCAAAATGGCAACAGGGCCAAAAACTTCATCTTTATAAACCTCCAAGTTTGGATCGACCTGTTCCAATAAAGTCGGCTCAAACATCACACCTTTCAGCTCGCCACCTGCCAATATTTTTGCGCCTTTTTTCACTGCTTTATCAATCCACTTTTTCAAGCGCTGCGCTTCAGCTTCCTTAATCATTGGCCCGACCAAAGTGCTGTCTAAATCAGGATCTGCCGCTTTAATTTTCTTGAGCTGGCTCACAAGTTTCTTTTTCAGTTCGGCATATACGTCAGCATGCACCAAAATACGTTGCACACTAATACACACCTGCCCAGCATGATTATACGCACCACCAATTAAGCGATGAATCAATGCATCATTCAATTCAGTATCGGGTTCAATCATCACTGCTGCATTGCCGCCCAACTCTAGCGTTACTTTTTTGCGTCCTGCGCGGGCTTTCATATCCCAACCCACCACATCTGAACCGGTAAAACTGAGCAGTTTAAAGCGGTCATCTGTCACTAAAACATCAGCTTGTTCACGCTCACAAGGCAATACCGAAAACGCACCTTTAGGTAAATCTGTTTCTGCCAACACTTCTGCAATTTTCAATGCTGAAATAGGCGTGGCACTGGCAGGTTTTAATACAAAAGGACAACCTGCGGCAATCGCAGGTGCAATTTTATGTGCAGTTAAATTCAACGGAAAATTAAAAGGACTAATCAAAGACACGGTACCAATGGGTACATGCTTAACCATCCCTTGATAATTCGCAGCAGCAGCCGTCACTGCCAACGGCAAAATACGCCCTTCATCTAGTTGTGACACCGCATCTGCCGCAATTTGGAAGGTATTAATTAAACGCTCGACTTCTGCCATCGCAGCCAAACGTGGTTTTCCACCTTCAGCAATTAAAATTTCGACCAATTCTTCACGCATGTTTTGAAAACGCTGCACACAATGCAACAGAATTTTTTGTTTTTGAAAGGGCTGTAACTTTGCCATTTCGGCTTCTGCTTTTACGGCTGCACGAATGGCTTTTTCAATACTTTTCGCATCGGCAAGTGCGACACGCGCATATAAATTTTGAGAATATTTATGCTGAACGGCTAACCATTGCCCTGTTTCTACGGCTTTATTGGCAAGATAGAGCGGATAATCGACAGGTGGATGGACATTTTGCATACTGAAATCCTCTATTTTTGGCGCGAATTAAGCTATATTTTTACAAGAATTTTGATTCTAGAAAATGTATGATGCGCTAAGTTGGACAATATTTCACATGATTTTTTGTCACGAGAACATACAACACCACACCATTCATCCCAAATGATGATGACAAAATACTAGAGTTTATATGCTTACATTACAACGTTTTGCTTTAGCATGCAGTTTAATTAGTTGTTCAGCGGTGCATGCCGATATTATTGGGGTAAAAGCCAGCGTAGATTATTGGAAATATAGCGCAGACTGGAATCAGGCTCAGTTATCACCAAACTTGGATGATGATTTTGCCTTACCCTTCAGTCTAGCAGTAGAGCATCCAGTACCATTTTTACCCAATGCTAAAATTAAACATGCCAATTTGCAGGCCGAAAGCGAGCAAAGCGCTGCTGGTGTAAAAATCAATCAACTAGATTTAGATTACTCAGACTTCATTTTATATTATGAAATTTTAGATAACATTGTTGCCGCAGATGTTGGATTTGGTGCCAAAGTACTTGAAGGCGACTTAAGATCGAATTTGTTTTCAACACAAGACGTCAGTGAAACTTTAGCTATGCTGTATGCAGAAGCAGCGGTCAAATTGCCATTTACAGGTTTAAGTGCCAAAGCTGAAGCTAACTATGCCAAAAATAGCGACAATGAAGTTCGTGATGCTCAGGCAGAAATTAAATATAACTTTATAGATGCCATTTTAGTCGATGTTGGTTTAAAAGCAGGTTATCGCATTTTAGATATTAAGCTCAATCAAGATTCCAATCAGGAAACTCAATTAGAGTTTAAAGGCCCATATTTAGGTTTAGAAGCACATTTCTAAATATTTGATATTTATATAAGTTTAAAACCCTTAAATTATTTTTTAAGGGTTTTTTTATTCTTCTTAAATTTTTCTTTTTTACATAAAAAAAACACCCCCAACATTTGTTGAGGGTGTTTGAATAATGAGCTGGCGATGACTTACTCTCACATGGGTAACCCCACACTACCATCAGCGCGAAGAGGTTTCACTTCTGAGTTCGGGAAGGGATCAGGTGGTTCACTCTTGCTATG